>NC_018748.1:1919263-2239140 GCF_000263195.1 Emticicia oligotrophica DSM 17448 | reverse complement strand
CTACGGAACTGGTGTGACGAATGAAGAAAAAGCCGCAATCATTAAAGAAGCTATTTTAATGGTTTTTCCCAATTGCCAACACATAGAAGCATACAGCGATGTTGTTGGTGCAGCAAGAGCCGCCTGTGGGCGAACCGCTGGAATTGCTTGTATTTTAGGTACTGGCTCAAACTCAATATTTTTTGATGGTGTAAAAACGGGGTTTCAGGTTCCACCTTTGGGTTTTTGGTTAGGAGATGAAGGGAGTGGTGGTCATTTAGGGAAAAGTCTTTTACTGAGCTATTTGCACAATGAAATGCCTCTTGAAATAAGAGAAAGATTTGAGCAAAAATATGGCACAATAGACCGCCTTACAGTACTCGAAAATGCTTACCATAAGCCATTTCCAAATCGTTATTTTGCTTCTTTTTCCAAGTTCTTATTTGATAACTTCGAAAATGACTTTTGTAAAAATTTAGTAGAAAATTGCTTTGCACAGTTTTTCGAAAAATACATTATTAAATATCCAATGTGCCAAGAAGTTACTATCAACTTTGTCGGTTCGGTGGCATTTTATTATAATAACTTACTCACCGAGACTGCTCAAAAATATCATTTAACGATAGGCAAAATATTAAAGAGTCCTATTGATGGTTTGGTACATTTTCATGAATAAAACACTTAAAACGAATACTTAATCTGAGCCTTTATTTCGCTACGATGCGGGGCATTAATTTGGTCGTTGCCACTGCCGATGCTAGTTACGCCACTCAGTTGCGTTCGTGCATATCGTACCCATAAATCAAGATTTTTAGTCAGTCCATAACGAGCTATTAAATAAGTTCGCAAACCATTTCCGTAATAAGCAGGAAACGAAATGGCATAAAGAACATCATTTTCGTAAACATAAATTCTCGAATCATAATCATCGGTACTATAATAAGCGATTCGGCCTTTCAACTGTACTTTTCTAATTGTGCCTTCTATATCTTGCATCAAAACATACCCTTTAGATTTTGAGCGTGTTTCATATTGAAAAGTATTCAACTGCACACGAGTTTGGGTCTTAAAATCTCTATTAATTGCATATTCAAAATTGACCAAAATACTTTGCCGAATGGTATTTACTACCAAATCTGAAACAGTGGTATTATTGGGTAGATTTTTCCCTTTATGCTCTTCATGATATTGGGCATAAAAGAGGGCCTTTTTATTGATTTGATAACTCATTCGTAAGAGGTAGTCGAAGCCACTCGAAGGAGCATCTACTAAATACCTTAGCCACGGAAACTGAAAACGGTCATAGAAACCACTAAAAACAAGCCCTTTCTTGGGCGTATATTTCAGTCCCCAATAAATACCCCGTTCGTTAATATTCCTACTACCTTCGCTCAAAGCATTGGCATAAAAACTATGAAAATTGCGGTCGAAGTTGCGAAGATTCACCGCCCATTCTACTTGCTTACTGAGAGCCGCAACAAAGCCACCAATTGCTCCCACGCCACCACTACTCGAACGAGCAGCTTCGCCAAAGAAGTTAAAATTTTGCCAAGTATAGGTCGCATTTGTACCAGCAACTAAGTTTTGTTTCCCTACAAATTCAAATTTATTGTAAAGTACGGGTGTTCTTTGTAAAAATGCATCAAACTGTGTATTTAGAATTGTTGCTCCAACCTGACCATTTTTAAAGCGAAAGGTAGCATTTAGGCCAAAACTTTGTTCAGTTAATTGATTTTTTCGAGCTAATTCGGTTGCTGTTCTGTGCAAACCTCCTGTTAGTACCGAACTAAAATAATCTTCTCGTTCGCCATCTGTTTCATTGATATTAGCATCTCGTTTGGCATAAGAATAAAAGCCCGTCAAATCAATTTTGTCTATTTGATAAGTGGCCGCAGCACCCCTAAAATAGCCTCCTTCAAGCAACGAACCATAGGGTCGTAAACCCAAATTGCTTCGTCGAGTAGTTGCAATGGCTTCACTGCTTTTTCCCAAGGAAAAACCCGCCGACATAATCAAGCCTTGACCAAACTGAGCTTGGTAATCGCCTAAAATTAGGTTTCTAAGATTTCCCTTATTTTTTAACTGAAAATGAAAAGTATAGAAATCGAGGTAGTGTTTTTCGCCAGCATCTTTTTCTACAATAAATCCTACTTGAAAATCTTTTGGGTGACTCAAGCGATAACGAGCGTATAAATGTTGAGGAGAACCCAAGTATTTATCTTCTGCAAAACCCTTCGATTGCTCTAAAGTCTGACTATTTCGTAAAACTAAATAATGCTCCGTAGGATTTGTAAGTCTATTTCGTAAATCTCCTGCCGAAAATTTATATCTCACCTCTACAAAGGGTAGAATTTTACTAATAGTTTCTAAATCAAGGTTCTGTACAGCTTGAAGTTCATAAATACTCAAAAAATCACCATTCTGCTCTCGATGTTGTACGATGCTATTTATCTGAGCCTGTGAAAGAATATAAATCGAAGCCAATTCTTCAGCAGTTGCAGTATTTAGATTTAATGGATTTTGATAAAGCTGATAAAGCGACTCGTAGAGGTCTTCATAATTGATATTTTCTTGCTGAACAGGAAAAACCCGCTGAATAAACGCATCGAGGTTTATTTCACTTCGTGGTTTGTTTTGTGCAGAAATTTCCTGTATTGACAATAAAATCAATAGCGTTTGCAAGCCCACACGCGGGCATTTTAATGCAATTTTTTGAAATATTTTTTTAGTAACAGCAAAAAGTAAAATCATAACAACAGTTGTGAGGTTGCACAAATATATTGTTATGATTCTAAGTTAACAACTCAATTTCTTTCTAATTTAACTTCAAACAATTCGCCAGACCTCAGATATAAAATACTGACAATGACTAATGTCATTACTCCTCCAAATAAAACAGAATTAACTGGGCCTAATAATTTAGCTGCCACTCCCGATTCAAAAGCACCTAATTCGTTTGAGCAACTCACAAAAATACCATTTACACCACTTACACGCCCACGCATTTCGTCGGGAGGAAGCACTTGCAAGATTGTTTGGCGTACAATTACACTGATACTATCAAAAGCACCTGTTAAAAACAATGCTGCTACCGACAACCAAAAGTTGGTTGAAAGGGCAAAAACCAAAGTAGCTACACCAAAACCAGCTACTGCAATAAGCATATTTCGCCATGCTTTACGTGTAGGCGGGAAATATGCAGTACCGAGCATGGTTAGCACTGCTCCTATTCCTGGAGCGGCTCTTAAAATTCCTAAACCTTCGGCTCCAACCTGCAAAATATCTTTGGCGAATACTGGCAAAATAGCTACTACTCCACCAAAGAGCACCGAGAACATATCAAGCAAAATAGCATAAAACAGAATTCTGTTTTTTAGCACGAAATCTATTCCTTCTTTTAAGCTTTTGAAAATACTTTGGTGAACTTCGGGTACTTGTATAGGTTTTCTGGAAATCAGAGATACCAATATAAAAGCCACACAAAACAGCACAATAACCAAAATAAGGGTATTCGTAAGTCCTAACCAACTATATAAAAATCCAGCAGAAGCTGGGCCAAGAATCATACCTGATTGCCAAAATTGACTACTCCAAGAGGCCGAATTTGGATAATGTTCGGCAGGTACTAAAAATGGTTTAAGTGAAGACCATGCAGGGCCGTAAAATCCACGAGCTAAACCTAAAATAAAGACTGTTAAATAAATGACAAATTTAATTTTCTGAATATCAAGTGGATGATTTTCTAAAGGATATGTAACCCAAAGCAATAAAAAAGAGCATAGTACAATAATGCCATAACAAATTTGAATGATTGTTTTTTTATCGCGTCGGTCGGCAAAATATCCTCCAAAAAGAGCCAGAGAAATATAAGGAACTGCTTCGAAAAGGCCTATCAGACCCAACGAAAGAGGGTCGTGCGTGATTTCGTAGAGATAAAAACTTATAACTACTTCTTGAACTAATACGGCAATAGTAAAAAGAAACTGTGCCGAAATAAAATATCTAAATTCGGGGTATCGCAGAGCTGCGTACGGGTCTTTGCTTTGTTTCATGCGAATTTCAGCCAAAAAGTGTGAACTTTTTGTGGTTTAGGTACTTACAGAAACAACAGTTTTTTTCGGTTTTGAAGTTCCTTAATTGCTTAAATCTACAAATTAAGCATGGCAAACCAGTTTTCAACGATTAATAATGTGTGCCACACTTTGGGTAAAAATTATAATTGTGGAATTTGAATACCTGTAATTTTTCGGTAAAGGTCAATGGCAAAAACGTCGGTCATACCTGAAATAAAATCTACTACCGATAAAATATTTTGGTAAGCATTATCTTCTTTTTTAATCTCAAACTGGCTTGGCATGAGCTGTAAAAGTTTTCGAGATTTAGCCGTCTCGGGCGATAAAACCGCTGATACAAACTCTTTCAACAAACCTCCAATCACATGATAACCAGCAATTTCTATTTCAATAACCGATTTGTGGTTATAAATTTTCTTGACCGAAATATCGTCTATTCGTTTAATCAATGAGATTGTTTTTTCATCTAGCAAATCAATAAGTGGTTTATTGAGCGTACCGTCTAAAAGCTGTTTTTCGTATTCAAAAAATACTTCTGTGCATTGATTGACCAATTTACCAATTAACATCGCCCGTAAAAACGACAATTTTTGTTTGTCATCTTCAATCGTATCTACTTTTTCTTTAATACTTCTTTTGCCTTCTTGTGTTTCGAAGAAAGGTTCGAGCAACTCACGAGCTTCTTGAATAGAAATAATATTTAAGCGATGAGCATCTTCTAAATCAATGATTCGATAACAAATATCATCGGCCGCTTCTACCAAAAATACGAAAGGATGACGGGCGAAAACCGTTTGTTCATCATTAAGCGGATGTAAGCTTAGTTCGGTGGCAATTCGGCGAAAAAACTCACTTTCTGAATCAAAAAAACCAGATTTTTTGGTTGAAATCAAGCCTGTTTTTTTCTTAAATCCACTACTCGAATCAGCTGGATATTTAATGATTGAAGCTAAAGTAGCATAAGTTAAATTTAAACTGCTTTTATTAAAAATTGTTGTTAAAATTCTGAAAGCATTTGCATTTCCTTCAAACCATTTAAAATCGTTAAATTGATTTTCAGTTAGGTTTTCAGTTAAAAATTGAAGTTTTTCGCCCTCCAATTCTCTAAAATATGTACGAATGGCTTCTTCACCCGAATGCCCGAATGGTGGGTTACCAATATCGTGAGCAATACAGGCTGTCATGACTACCGCCGAAAGCTCAAATTTATAAAACTCTATGGCTTCTTGATTAAGCGAATCTTGGTATTTTTCAACAATTTTCTCACCAATTGCCTTCCCCAGCGAACGGCCTACCGAGGCCACTTCTAAGCTATGAGTTAGGCGATTATGTACGAAAACTGCTCCCGGCAATGGAAAAACTTGAGTCTTATTTTGTAATCGGCGAAACTGTGACGAAAAAATCAATCGGTCATAGTCTCGCATATAATCAGTACGGAAATGTTCTTGAGCGTTGCGGTGTTCGGCACCAAGTCGTTTATTAGAGAAAAGCGTTTGCCAATTCATTTTTGGGGTCGTAAAATTTCGCCGCAAGATAACCAATGCCTAAATGATTGAATGGGTGATTGAATGAATATTTTTGTTTAAATCAATATTTATAAAACTTATTCAAGATTAAATAGTACTTTTTTATAAAAAATAATGTTTTGTCTAGCTATAAGTTTAGATTTGTAATATGTTGAGAAGGAGCTTTTTCTCAACAAACAAATCGTTCAATTACATTGTGGTACTCATTTAATCATTGAAAATTGAAAGTAGTCATTATCAAATACAATGCGGGCAATGTGCAGTCGGTTATGTACGCACTTGAAAGAATCGGAGCAAGCTACGAACTCTCTGATGATGCCGAAGTAATTCGCTCTGCCGAAAGAATAATTTTCCCAGGCGTGGGAGAAGCTTCAACTGCCATGAAAAGTTTACGAGAAAACGGACTCGACAAAGTAATTCCTACACTTAAACAACCTTTCTTGGGAACTTGCGTAGGAATGCAGCTTCTCTGCCAATCATCCGAAGAAAATAATACCGAATGTTTGGGAGTTTTCGATATTCCAATCTTGAAGTTTCCGAGAGTAAAAGGCTTCAAAGTTCCACAAACTGGCTGGAATAATATCTTGGCCGAGCAGCCAAATCCACTTTTGAAAGGTTTGCGTGAAAGCGAATACGTCTATTATAACCACGGATATTACGCTCCACTTTGTGATTACACAGTAGCTAAAACCAATTATATTCTTGAATATTCGGCCATGTTGCAGCGAGATAATTTCTTTGCGGCACAGTTTCACTCAGAAATCAGTGGTGATGTAGGCGAACAGATTTTCAAGAATTTTTTGGGGGTTTGATAGAGTAATCATTTATCAAATCAACCCGTTTCAATATTATATTTCTAAACTATATAAATTCCCAATTTAGGGACGGTCCGACGCTTCGGTTAGAAACTATGTTTCAAATCATTCCAGCCATTGACCTCATCGAAGGTAAGTGTGTAAGACTTACACAAGGTGATTATTCACAGAAAAAAACATACAACGAAAACCCACTCGAAGTAGCCAAGATGTTTGAAGATGCAGGTATCAAACGCCTTCACTTGGTTGATTTAGATGGGGCTAAAAATAAAAAAATCACCAACGCTAAAGTACTCGAAACCATTGCCAGTAAAACCAATTTACACATTGATTTTGGCGGTGGAGTACAATCTGATGAAGATATCCGATTGGCTTTCGATTGCGGAGCCAAGCAAGTAACTGGCGGAAGTATTGCCATTAAAAATCCAGCATTATTCGAAGATTGGCTCAAAAGATTTGGTGGAGAGTCAATTATTTTGGGTGCTGATGCACGCAACGAAAAAATTGCAGTAAGTGGTTGGGAAGAAGATTCGGGCGTTTGGGTGTATGATTTTATCGGAGAATGGATTGCCAAAGGCGTAAAATATACCATCAGCACCGATGTAGCCAAAGATGGACTTCTTCAAGGCCCTTCGGTTGATTTATACAAGAAGATGCAAGCACAATTCCCTGATTTACAGGTAATTGCAAGCGGTGGCGTAAGTTCAATGCAGGATTTAGAAGATTTAGCTGAACTCAATATCTTTGGCGTAATCGTCGGTAAAGCGATTTATGAAGGACGTGTTACTTTGAAAGAGATAGAAAAGAGATTCTTGTAGGACAGGTTTTTAACCTGTCGATAGCGTAGAAATAACAAAAGGTGAAATATGTCAGTAAACATGATTTACGAATACCAAAAAGACGAATACACCATCAGCACCGATAAGACCAAATTACAATTCGATGTAATTCATGGCTTTTTATCAACGAGCTATTGGTCGCCCAATATTCCGATGGAAATTGTGAAGCGTGCTGCCGAACATTCCACGACTTTTGGTATTTTTAAAGCAGGAAAGCAAGTGGGCTATGCCCGAATCATTTCTGACTACGCAACTTTTGCTTACTTGGCCGATGTTTTTGTTTTAGAGAGCGAAAGAGGCAAAGGTATTTCAAAGTGGTTGATGGAATGTATCACACAACAACCTGATTTACAAGGGCTTCGCCGTTGGATGCTCGCCACTCGTGATGCCCACGGACTTTATGCACAATTCGGTTTTACTCCACTGGATAACCCCGATATAATGATGCAGATTGCCCGACCCAATATTTATAATGAAAAATAATCATACGGTTTCCGAACCTTTGAAACTATGCTTACAAAAAGAATCATACCTTGTTTAGATATAAAAGATGGTCGTACTGTTAAAGGTACTAACTTCGTGAACCTTCGAGATGCGGGCGACCCCGTAGAACTCGGTGCGGAATATGCCCGCCAAGGAGCAGACGAATTAGTATTCCTCGACATTACTGCCACCGTTGAAGAACGCAAAACCTTGCTCGATTTAGTACGTAGAGTTGCCCACACCATCAATATTCCATTTTGCGTTGGTGGTGGAATAGGTTCAGTTGCTGATGTTTCTAAACTCTTAAATGCTGGAGCGGATAAAGTTTCCATTAATTCTTCGGCAGTGCGTAATCCTCAATTAATCAATGAATTAGCTCTTGAGTTTGGCTCACAATGTATTGTTGTGGCTATTGATACTCGATATATTGAGCAAGCCAACGGCTACGAACATATCGTTCACACACACGGCGGTAGAAAGCCAACCGAACTAAGAACAATCGCTTGGGCAAAAGAAGTAGAAGACCGAGGAGCAGGAGAAATTCTATTGACTTCGATGGATACTGATGGCACAAAAGCAGGTTTTGCCTTAGAATTAACTGCCGAAATCTCCGAAAATTCAAATATTCCAATTATTGCTTCAGGTGGTGCTGGTTCGATGGAACATTTTTATGATGTTTTCACCGAAGGAAAAGCCGATGCGGGTTTGGCCGCAAGTATTTTTCACTTTAAAGAAATAGGTATTCCAGAATTAAAAAATTACCTAAAAGAAAAAGGTATTCCGATGAGAATTTAGTTATGTGGAGCGAACTTCCGAGTTCGCTTTGACTATATCTGCGAACTCGGAGGTTCGCTCCACAAGGAGTGCCAATTCATGTGCTTCACATTGCCATTCCATTTGCGTGATTTTAAATGGGGCGAAAAAATATAAAATTGGGTTTCTGTAAGAACTCAAAAGTCCTGCAATAAAATAAGTAAACGATGATTGATTATTGGCAATTGGCAATTGCTTCCCAGTGAATTTTTCATTTTTATCCAACTTCAACCAAGACGTTTCCAAAACCAATCTATTCATTTTATCTAATTTTTGGTTTAAAAGTAATTGCTTAGTAGCATCTATTAGCTTCTCTCGACAAACTTCGAGTTGGGGTATCTCAAAATCTCCCAAAAGGCGAGCATAGTGATAAATTATAAGCGGTGTAGTAGCATAATTATGAGCTATTTCAAAAGCATCATTTATAAACTTTTCTTCTAAAATCACCTTTTTCAGAAATCCATAAACAGCTTCATCATATTCGTTGTGTGGTAATTCATGTTTTTCAAACAAATACATCAAATTACACAAAGCACACACATCATGCTCAATCGGCATATTTTTCCCAAACCAAGTTGAATAAACTCCTCCATTAGATGCTGGAGAGTTTGTATGTAGTTTCACTTTTTCCTTCAACCACAATACATCTTCTTTTGAATGCGGTAAAGTTAGGTAAATCAATGAAGTATCATCAATATCATCAGGAATTCTAAAATGGTCATAACGATAAAAAATATGTCCATTCGGAAAATGCTTCGAAGGTTTTGTTTTCCAGAAGTTATAGGTTTTTAAACCATCTTTATTCTGAAAATCTGAGTAGTTTTTTACGGCCTTTGCTGTAATTTCTTCAATAATCTTTTGAGATTTTACCGAAACCTTTGCTTTTATCTGATTCAAAACAAAAACAATCGTAGAAGTATAGAAAATATTTGTATCAGGTCTGCGATAAAAAAGATATTTATTATGTCGATAAGAAGGAAAAATGCCTTCAGGAAAAAACGCATCGCCTCGCGACTGGCACGAAGCAATGCGTTCTATCAAAGAATCAATATGTAAATTTCGCTCGTCTGTCATAAAAACTTGTCACTTACTCAATCTCTTGACAGTTGCCTTTTGACTATAAACCGACTAAGAAACTTTCAACACCAATTTACCTGTATTTTCACCTTTAAACAACTTCATTAAAGTTTCAGGAAATGCTCTTACTCCACCTTCGGCTACATACACATTCGAATTAAGTTTGCCTTGAGCAATCCAACCAGCCATTTCTTTGACTGCTTTTCCATAATTAGCAGCATTATCAAACACTACAATTCCTTCCATTCTCGCACGATTCACCAAAAGTGAGAGGTAATTGCTTGGGCCAACTGGCTTTTGAGTAGCATTGTATTGTGAAATAGCTCCACAAATAACAATTCTTGCACGAAGGTTGATGAGTGTCAATACTGTATCTAAAATTTCGCCGCCTACGTTATCAAAATACACATCAACGCCCGATGGACATGCGTTTTTTAGTTGATTTCTTAAATCTCCTGCCTTATAATCAACACAAGCATCAAAGCCCAATTCTTCTACAACATATTTACATTTATCTGCTCCGCCTGCAATGCCAACTACTCTACAGCCTTTAATTTTTGCAATTTGCCCAACCACACTACCAACCGCACCCGCAGCTCCCGAAACAACCACAGTCTCTCCTTCTTTTGGTTGTCCAGTATCCAATAAACCAAAGTAAGCCGTTAGACCTGACATTCCTAAAGTGCCTAAATAAGCAGGTAGTGGAATAAAATTAGGGTCAACTTTTACGGCATCTTTTCCTTCAATCACGGCATATTCTTGTACACCCATTCCAGCAGTTACAAAATCACCTGCTTTGAAATCTGGGTGTTTCGATTCTATCACAACTCCTGCACCTAAGGCTCTCATTACTTCGCCAATTCTTACTGGGCGAATATACGATTTCCCTTCATTCATCCATCCACGCATCGCTGGGTCAATTGATAAATATTGCGTTTGAACCAAAAGTTGGTTTTCGGCCAATTCTGGGGTTTCATTTTCTATAATTTCCCAACAAGCGGCCGTTGGTTCGCCTATTGGGCGTGCAATCAAGTTTACTTGGGTATTTTTCATTACTAGGTTATTAGTTTAAATAGTCGATTTAATTTGAAATGTTGGCGAAGTTAAATCAAATTTCTGAAAATAGTATGCATGCATAAAAATATCGTTCTATATCAAGCCCAAGGCAAACAACATATTTTATGAAGCTGTAAACGACAACAGTAGCTTATTAAAAGATTCTTTCAGCAGATTAAAGTGGCTGATATACCTAAACCATGGAAGTAAAAGTGCAATAAAAACGTTATTTGGTTGACAGCTCTTCTGAAGAGAGTGGCCAAAATGCAAGAAAGAATCAAGAAATTAAGTGTAAAGTTGAGTCCGAAAACCTTTGAAAGCACTTGTTTGATACTTCGAGAAGAGAAATCAAACAATTAATCAAAAAACTTTTGAAAGATTTTTGAAAAAACAATCACAATTTTGTAACTTTGCAACCCCAAATGCAAGACACACAGGCGTTTAGCTAAAGAGTCTAAGCATTTTGAAATGAAATTTATTCTTTAAAATATCAATTTTGGCTTGATTTGATTGCTTATCAATAAAAGTCAATACATTCAAATAGATAAAACAATGGCTAAGAAAGGCAATCGTGTACAAGTAATTTTAGAATGTACTGTACAAAAAACAAGCGGTGTAGCAGGTATGTCTCGTTACGTAACGACAAAAAACCGTAAAAACACTACAGGTCGTTTAGAGTTAAAAAAATATAATCCATTTTTGAAAGCTCACACGCTCCACAAAGAAATTAAATAATATTAAAGAAATGAATGTGAGTTTTTCTCGCATCTAAAATCAAATTAGAAATGGCAAAGAAAGTAGTTGCAACGCTCCGTGATAAAACCGCAGGTAAAAACTTTGCGAAAGTTATCAAAGCTGTGAAATCACCAAAAACTGGTGCTTACACTTTCAAGGAAGAAATGGTTCCTATGGAAGAGTTACAAAATGCATTGAAAGCATAATTTCACAGGCATAAAGAAATTGAAAAACCTTCTTGAGCAATCAAGAAGGTTTTTTGTTTTGGATTTTGCTGCAAAAAAAGGTCGGCACGATTTTGAATCATGCCGACCTTCATATATATATATGATATTTTTAATCTATAACTGCTTACGTAAACGTGCTACTGGAATATTCAATTGCTCACGGTATTTTGCCACTGTACGACGAGCGATATTATAACCACGCTTATTCAATAGTTTTTCAAGTTTATCATCTGAAAGTGGTGAGTTCTTAGGCTCATTTTCTATCAATTCTTTCAAAATGTTTTTCACTTCACGGCTTGAAGCATCTTCGCCCGAATCGGTTGCGATACCTTCTGAGAAGAAATATTTAAGTGGATAAATACCAAAGTCTGCTTGAACAGATTTACTATTAGCTACCCGCGAAACCGTAGAAATATCCATATCAATGCGGTTAGCAATATCTTTCAGAATCATTGGTTTGAGCTTTGTCTCATCGCCTTCTAAGAAAAACTCACGTTGAAACTCAACAATTGCTTTCATGGTTTTCAATAAAGTCTGCTGACGCTGTTTAATAGCATCAATAAACCATTTAGCGGCATCGAGTTTTTGCTTTACGAAAGTAACCGTCTCTTTAATGCTTTTGTGTTGAGCAGAACCATTTTTATCTGTTTTGTCATACGCATCAAGCATTTCAGCAAATGAACGACTCACACGTAATTCTGGGGCATTTTTTGAGTTTAAAATAACATCAAGTTTGCCATTATTATTTGTTACGATAAAATCGGCCATTAAGTAGGCTGCTGCACTATCGCCACTTCCAATACTACCCGGTTTAGGATTCAGACGAGTGATAACTTTAATAGCTTGCTTCAACGTTTCATCGTCAATATCGAGGCGGCGTTGGATTTTTTCGTAATGTTTTTTTGTAAACTCGTCAAAGTGAGCATCTATGATTCTAATAGCAGTTTCTACCGCAATATCATCGTGGTTTTTGCGGTCGAGTTGTAGTAAAAGACATTCTCTTAAATCTCTTGCACCAATACCTGCTGGCTCAAATGTTTGTACTTTTTTGAGAAGGTTTGCTACTTCTTCTTCACTCGTATAAATATTTTGCGTGAAGGCCAAATCATTACAAATCGAACGAAGAGCACGTCGAATATAACCATCTTCCTCAATACTACCAATAAGCTGCATTCCAATAGCTTCTTGACGAGAATCAAGACGTAAAAAACCTAATTGTTGCACCAAAGATTCTGCTAATGTGCTGGTAGCAACTAC
The DNA here is from genome assembly GCF_000263195.1 of Emticicia oligotrophica DSM 17448. GTDB lineage: Bacteria > Bacteroidota > Bacteroidia > Cytophagales > Spirosomataceae > Emticicia > Emticicia oligotrophica. The sequence goes on along the minus strand of NC_018748.1, from coordinate 2,226,260 downwards.
CGGCATCGCATCGCGGTCATCATCGCCCCATCCATCACCTTGCATTTTATAGCCGGCATAGTCATCTTGGTCTAAATATTGTTTTACATCAAGCCCCTCATAAGTATCATACTCGCTATATTCACTATAATCATCATGGTCATCAACATTATAATCATCTTCATACTCATCTTTTACACGCTCATCCATGTCCATGCCTTCCTCTAAAGCTGGATTTATCTCAAGCTCTTCTTCTATTCGTTGCTCAAGCTCGGCAGAAGGAATCTGCAACAGTTTAATGAACTGTATCTGCTGAGGAGACAGACGCTGCTGTAGGGATTGATTAAGACTTAATTTTTGCATCGTGTAAGTAGAGTTTTTTCATTCATTTTAGGGACATTTAATGACCCCTCCACATTTTTCGTGCCAACTGAATATTTTCTAATAAATAAAGAAAATTATTTTTTTATTAACTGCCAAATAATATTAAAAAAATAATTTAGGTTTCAACATAAAGTATTGATTATCAGTTATTTATTTTTAAAGAAAATAAAAAAATAATTTTTAAGTCATTTTAAGCTTTTTTTTAGAGTAATAACAAGACTACAATTCATAAAAGTCAAATCTTCAAGCTTAAACCAATGTATTAAATTCAAATGAAAAAATGCTTATTCTAGTATTAGAATAAGCATTTTTTTGTATCATTTTACTCACAAACCACCTTTCATGATTTTGTCAGCAATTTTAGGAGAAAGTCTTTGTATAAATCTAAGAAGCTTTGTCTTGCCTATGTTACTTTCAAACTTATTATTTTTAAAATTATTCATGAATTCATCGACTAATTGCTCGGCTGTAATTTTTCCTGTTCCCCTACCCGCAGTCATGGCTGTATCAACCAAAGGAGGAATAATTTCGAATACTTTTATAGAAGTATTTTCAAGCTGATATCGCAAACTTTTACTCACACTATGAATAGCTGCTTTACTTGCACAATAGACGGGTGCTGATTTTTTAGGTGCGAAAGCAAGGCCCGACGAAACATTGATAATTGCGGCATCGGGTTTCTGCAAAAGCAAGGGCAATAACCCATAAATTAATTGCATTGGGCTCGTAAAATTGACACTAATCTCATCTTTGATTTTTTTCAATCCTTCCTGCTCTATTTTCCAATCATAATTAAACTGGATGCCTGCATTATTTATCAATACGTTAATAGTCGAAAAACGCTGCTGACAAATTTCTATTAGTTTGTAAACTTCTTTTTCTTGAGCCAAATCACACACAACCGTTTCTATGTTAGGAAATTCAAGCTTAAGGTTTTCAAGATTTTCGGCATTACTTGAACTAACAATTAGCTGATTCCCTAAACTGTAAAATCTATGAAGCAAAGCTCGCCCAATTCCAGCAGTTCCACCAGTTATGAGCATTGTGTTTCCCTTAGTGTTCATTTTTTAGTAAAATATTAAAATCTTCAAAAGCATTTTCTTGCCCTACGATAATATCTTTGATTTGAAAATAGGGTTCACCATAGATTTTAGAATCTCTCAATAATTCAATCATGAGCTTGTATTGCTCTAAATCTGAGGTAGTTATTATAATAAAATCTGATACTTGGGCATGAAAGTATTCGCTATCAAAAAGTTGAACTTTTACAGTTTTACTTACTTTCTGAAAAATGGGCATGATTCTTTTTTCAAAAAAATCGGCCCGTTCGCTACGTGTATGCGAAAGCCACTGGGGCGTGGCATTCATCAACACTAAAATAGTGTAGTTTTTTTGTGATACCATATTGTTTGGTGTAGTTTGTGCATCTACCTTCGCCGTAAATAGCCAAAGTATCAATAGCATTTGTAAATGTTTCATTCCTTATTTTTGACCAAAATTAGATGGCCCGAAAATCAAAAACATTTACATAGGTAAAGAAATTAGCGTTGTGATAACTTCTTCCGAATACGGCTTAATTGTGTAGGCGTAATGCCCAAGTAGGAAGCGATATGATATTGAGGAATGAGTTGTTCAAGCGAAGGATAACGCTTTTGGAAAAGTTCATAACGTTTATCTGCCTCTAATAAAATAATTTCGATTTCACGGTTTTCTTTATCTACAAAGAAAAACTCGGCAAGCCGACGAGCGACTCGCTCTAAATCAGGGTGGGAATTGTATAAGGCTGACAGTTGAGAGAAGTCTGCCACTAATAAATCACAGTCTATTAGTGCTTGCTGGATAATCACATTTGGTCTTCCTGTAATCATCGAAGCATATCCCCCAACTAAAGCGTTTGGAATAAAAAAATGCTTGTTATACTCAACGCCTTCATCGTTTCGATAAAAAGCTCTGATAACTCCCGATTCAAGAAAACCAATTTTAGTAGCCAACTGTCCCTGCTCAATGAAATATTCACCTTTCAGTAGTTTTTTCTTTGAAAAAAGCGGTTTTAAATTCGCCCAAGTTTCAGCCTTGAGCGGGGACAGTTGATTAAAATATTTTTCTAATTCTTTCAAATTAGCCAACCTTTAATTCGAAAATAGCTATTTCTGGCAAAATACCTAAACGACCCGGGTAACCGATATAGCCAAAACCACGGTTTACGTAAAGTTTTTGGTCATTTTCTTCGTACAAACCGGCCCATTCTTTATAACGGAATTGTACAGGAGACCACTTAATGCCCGCAATTTCTACCCCATACTGCATTCCATGTGTATGACCAGCAAAAGCCACATCAATATCAGTTTGCTTACCCAAAACTTGTGCTCTCCAATGGCTTGGGTCGTGCGATAATAAAAGTTTTACTGGTAAATCATGGGCATTTTGTTGAGCTTTCTCAATGCTACCATATTTGGCAAAATTTCCTGCTCCCCAGTTTTGGATACCCAAAATTCCGATACTTTCTCCATCTACTTTTACTGCACGATGCTCATCCATTAGTAAATCCCAACCCATTGTTTTGTGAGCATTCATCAAATCTTGTAGATTTTGGCGTTTCTTTTCTGGCGAAACCCACTGCGTATAATCACCGTAATCGTGATTTCCTAAGGTTGAAAATGTTCCCAGTGGAGCTTTAATTTTTGAGAATATATCAATGTAATCTTTTACTTCAGGAGCAATATTGTTTACTAAATCTCCCGTAAAGAAAAACATATCAGGCTTTTCTTTCATCAACATTTCAATACCGCCTTTTACTGCTGTTTTATTAAAGAAACTTCCTGAGTGAATATCTGATAATTGAGCGATTTTCATTCCATCAAATTGGCGTGGAAGGTTTTTAATGCGAAGCGTAACATTACGCACGCGATAATCGTGGGCACCCGAAAGAATTCCCCAAGCCATACCGCCTGCATGAAGCCCCCCAACGGCTAAGGCTGATTTAGCTAAAAACTCCGAACGGCTAATTTTTTCGGCAGCGGGCTGAATTACCTCAGTGGCTACTTGTGCAGGAGCAGAATCGCCTTGAAAGAAGCTAATCAGCCATTTCCCTAAACGAATTAAATCATCAATGATTAAAACTAAAACCGAGAATACTTTGGATATATAAATGATAAAAATACCAGCCATTAGAAATGTACGGAAACTCGCCTTTACGGGAGCCGACATAGGCATATAAGTAAAAATAGCAATGATTGAAAGTATTGAAAAAACGGTAAGTCCCCAAAAGCCAAAACCGATGATTCGTTGAGTAGAAAGTGTGGCCGAACGCATCACAATTTTTATTGCTTGCCATACATACAAATCAATCAAGAAAAAAAAGACCGCCATCAGGGCAAATCCGAACATTCGATTCATAGAAATTTTACTTGTTTGTTTAGAGAAAACTGAATGAAAACAAAACGGTTTTGTCATAAATAAGGTTTCAAACTTCATCTGACGATTCTCTGAACCGCCAATAAATGAGTATGAAAGGCTAATAATTGTGATATAAAACCTATTTTGGCGAATACGTCTTTACTGCAGCTTTCATTACTTCTGCCTTATCGAGTGTCATTTTCTTGGTTTTCTGGTTTAAATACAAATCCATTTGGTCGGCAAAATGTGCACTATCTGCATGGGTTGATTGGCCAAAATTGAGTACTGTTTCGATTTCTGGTAAACCATTTTTCGGAAATTTGATTAATCCAATGTAAGATTCACCTTGCACAACTTTCAATTTACCATCTTTATAAGGGCGAGTGTGCATGGCTGTAATCACATCAGGCAAACCCCACACTGGCTTTTCAATATTTCCTCTTACTAATTTTTGTAAATCACCGAGAGCAATATCTGTTCTTCCAAAATGCCGTTTCATATATGTATTTACATATTGGAAAGCCCCAATCGCATCTTCTTTGGTAATTACATAATCGGTTAAGGTTTCTCTCTTTGGGAAGTCTGTGGTGAAATAATTGAGCATAATTAAGAAGATAGCCGCTCCTTTACTTTCAACATTAGTTTTTCTATCCCAAGAGTTTAGGTTTTCGATAAGTGGCTTTAAATCAGCATATTCCTGCGGGTTTAACTGAAATAAAGCATCGGTGTTGGATGGAAAATAAAGTTTCCCTTGTGGTAATTGACCATCATATTTGATACGTTTAAAATCTTCAAACGAGATTTTATCATACTGCGAAAACATTTCTTGAAAGCGAATACTTCGGTTATTATCTTTTACTTCATAGCCCATTGTTTGGTCGAAATCTTGGGCTTTTAGGTTATCCTTCTGGCCTGTGGCATTAAATGGCGTATGATTGGCATTGAATAAATAGCCACTTACAGGATTGATGTATTGTGGCAAATCTTTCAGCGGATGAAAGGAAGTAGTAAGCGTTTTTGAAGTATTACCCGGAATTGTATTTTTCCAATCATAACCTTCGGCACGGAATGGAATTTTCCCATTGCTTACATAAAAAATGGTATCTCGTTTATCGGCATAAATGGTATTAAACCCTGGTATAGCCGTCATTTGCATGGCTTTATAGAATTCTGAGAAATTACGAGCTTTATCCATTTTATACCACTGTTCGATTCCTCTGATATCTTGATTAGCACTAAATCTAACCGAAAAAGTACCTTGCTTGGTTTGAACCGTTGCTCCGTATTTACTCCACAAAGCCACTTTTTTAACAGGAATCGTAAAAGCTCCCATTTTTACTTTCAATTTCACTGCTTTCTGCTCTAAAGTTTCCCATTTTCCATCAAACTTATACTGCATTTTGTTGGAAGGATTCATTTCGAGTTGAAAAACATCTACTTTATCTTGATAATTCACCGTGTGCGTCCAACCTAAGTTTTCGTTTGCACCTACAAAAATTACAGGTCCACCTGGAAACAAAGCACCCAAAACGTTAAGACCTTCTTCGCTGCATAAATGAGCTTCATACCAAGCCACAGGACCTTCAAGCGGCTGATGTGGATTGATTGCTAAATAGGCACTTCCATCAGTTGTTTTAGAGCTGTGTATAGCCATAGCATTTGAGCCCGCTGCCTTAAAATCATCGAGTGTTTTTACTTTCTCTTTAAAGATTTTCTGCAAAACTGCATCAACGCCCGAAATCATCGACAACGAAAGAACTGTACTGGCAGTATATTCTTTAGGCGTTGTTGGAAAAGACCCTTTTACTAAAACTTCCTCAGGATGTTTGGCAGCATAAGCATTGATACCAGCCACATAGCCTTCAATGAGTGCTTTGTATTCGGGCGAAAACACTTTATCATATTGCTCTTCAACCACTTCTCTACAACGTAACAGTGCAACTACATAATCAATGGTTGCTCCATCTTTACCTTTATGGCGGCCAACCATACCTTTGCCCGCCAAAAGTGTGATCTGCATAGTTTTAAAATCATCTTCGGCATTTGCCCAAGCTAATCCATAAGATACTTCGGGGTCTGTTTTAGCGAAAATGTGCGGAACACCCCATTTATCACGTATGATTTTAATATTTTCGGGATTTATTTGGGCGAAAGCTCCTAAAGAGCATAAAAGAAGAATTATGAGTTTTTTCATTATAAGGTTGAATTGTAATTGCTTGATTAGCACAAATGTAATCTTTTGATAAGATTTAAAACAAAAAGGGAAGACATTAAAAATGCCTTCCCTTATAAAACTACAATTTAGAAAATTGTGTTACAATAAATTTGCTTTCAACATATATTCAGCAATCTGAACAGCGTTAGTAGCAGCACCTTTACGGAGGTTATCGGCAACCACCCAAAGATTTAATGTATTAGCTTGAGATTCGTCACGACGGATACGTCCAACAAAAACTTCATCTTTTCCATGCGAATTGATTGGCATTGGATAAACGAAATTCTTCACGTCGTCTTGTACGATAACGCCTTCGGTTTCGCTCAAAATCTTACGAACTTCCTCTAAATCGAAATCATTTTCAAACTCAATGTTTACTGCTTCTGAGTGACCACCAACCGTTGGGATACGAACTGTTGTTGCCGTAACAGCAATATTATCATCACCCATGATTTTCTTAGTTTCGTTTACCATTTTCATTTCTTCTTTGGTATAACCATTATCTAAGAACACATCAATATGAGGCAAAACGTTAAGATCGATTTTGTGCGGATATACTTTCTTCACGCTGTCATCACCTACGCGTTCTGCAAATAACTGGTCAACGGCTGCTTTCCCAGTACCTGTTACTGATTGGTACGTAGAAACAACTACACGTTTGATTTTATATTTATCGTGTAATGGCTTCATTACCACTACCATCTGGATTGTCGAACAATTTGGATTGGCAATGATTTTATCTTCTGCCGTAATCACGTTTGCGTTTACTTCTGGAACAACCAATTTTTTAGTTGGGTCCATTCTCCACGCCGAAGAGTTGTCAATTACAGGAATACCTGCCTCAGCAAACAATGGTGCAACTGCCAATGAAGTACTTCCTCCTGCTGAGAAAATCGCAACCGCAGGTTTCATCTTAATAGCATCTTCGTAGCCTACCACCGTAAACTGTTTACCCTTAAATTCAACCTGTTTACCAATTGATTTTTCGGATGCAACGGGAATGATTTCGGTAACAGGAAAGTTTCTTTCCGCCAATACTTTCAAGATTTCAGTGCCAACTAAGCCAGTTGCACCAACTACTGCAATTTTCATTTTAGTAAACCCCCAGCCCCTAAATGGGGGGTATTTTTAAGTTTATAAAAAACAATCAAGATTTTTGGGGCAACAAATCTTAATGTGCAAAGATAATGTAAAATTCGGTTTGATTTCTTGGAATAGTACAAAAATTACAAAAAACTCCAAATTTTATTTGGTGTTATGCAGTAATCCATCTTTACATCAAATTCATCAATTGCTATTTCTTCAACTGGTTCAAACAACGAAAGACCAATTTTCATTACATCGGGGCGACATTCTGCTAAAAATCGGTCATAATAACCCTTACCGTAACCTACTCGATAACCTTTTTTATCAAAGCAAAGCAATGGAATAAGTACTAAATCTATTTTCGAGTTCTGAGTTCTGAGTTCTGAGTTCTGAGTTTCGTTTGGCTCAATAATTTTTAAGTTACTTTCTTCCAAAACCGTTTTTTCGGTCAATAAATAATTAGTCATTGTACCATTTGGGTGGCTTTTCGGAATGACGATATCAGCAGCAAAATCTTTTTGTAGAGTTTTGATAATGAGCCAAGTATCTACCTCATTATTGTGTTTTATTGGCAAAAAAGTATGAATTGTGGCAAATGAGTGAACAGCAAAACTCCTAAAAAACCAATCATGTATTTTTCGAGAAAAGCCCTCCACGACTTGTTCGCTGAGGGCTTTTCGTTGCCGAAGATATTCTTTTCTTAAATCTTGTTTTTGCATATTATTCGTTGCCTTCGAAAGTTATGCTAATACTGCATTGGCATTTTCTACAGCTTTTTGTTCTTTCCACTGTTTCCAAGGCTCGCCGATAAGCTTGGTCATACCTTTATCAATAAACGTATGTCTTACCACATTCCAACCACCACGAGCAGTTGTAAAGATAGAATCATTTGCTCGAAGTGCCAAACTAAATCCACCATCAACATACTTTATATAATGCCACCATAAAGATGGAATGAAGAGTGTTTCGCCATGACCAAAAGTGGCTTCATATCCTTCCAAATTTTTCATAGCAGGATAACGCTCATAATCAGGATTAAGCGGGTTTACGTGACTCTGCACCGTAAATGGATGTTGATAAAGATTAGCACTTTTATCGGGTGCGAAAAGAATTGCCTGCTTGCGTGTCTGAAACTGAGTTAAAAATACATTTGAGCAGTCCATGTCATAGTGTAAATTCACAACTGAATTTTGCCCACCAAAAAACATAAATTTATAATTTTTCAAGAATCCATCCATAATTGTAGGGAAACGAATATCATTGGCTAATTCGGGCACAATCTTGAAAATATCAAATAAAAATATACGTAAATCAGTAGGACCTTGCTCAATCAAGGATAGATAGTCACCAAAAGGCATTGTTTTGGCGGCTTGGAAATAATTTTTTGTGTCGTGAATGTGGTTATCGAACAGTGGCACCTGTATATGCCCATAATTGGTTCGTAGCCAATCGAAAGTCCATTTTTCTAAAGCGGGCCAATCTTTCACCAAATCAGTAAAAATAACTGGTTTCTTAGGCTTCAAATAACTCTCAATAAATTCTTCTCGACTTAAATTGCTGCGGCGTTCAATTGGTAATAGTTTCATAATGTAAATTGGTAGATTTTGTGATGAATTATTTCGACTATTAAGACAAAATAAGTAGTACTTTCCCCTAAAACGATACCTCATAAAGTTTGGTTTCAATAGAAAACGCCCTACCCTCTATTTATTTTTTTTTTCATAATAAATCTTGTAAAAACAAATTTTATATTGGTATGCTTGCATACTAATATCTTTCACGTATATTTGTTCCGAAATTATGCAAGCATACTAAAGTACCATTATTCCAAAATTTATGGAGTACAACAACAATCTCAATCGTACCTTAGCCAGACTACAAAGACTACCTTCATTTATGCGTAGTTTCATGCGTGACTTCGCCATCGGTCGATTCGTTAAGTTTGTTGGTACAGCAGGCATACATTTCGAGAAAATGACTTGTCAAGAGGTCGCAATAACACTTCCAAATAAAAACAAAGTACAAAATCACATTGGGCAAATTCATGCCGCCGCAACAACACTTTTAGCCGAAACGGCTTCGGGCATGGTGGTTGGCATGAATATTCCCGATGATAAACTTCCACTCATGAAACACCTTTCAGTGAAGTTTATCAAGCGAAGTCAGGGAAGGCAAAGAGCCGTAGCTACACTAACCGAAGAGCAAATAAAGCAAATCAGAGAAACAGACAAAGGCGAAGTGAATGTTACGGTAAAAGTGACAGATGAAACGGAAGAAGAAGTAGTTGTAACGGAGATGATTTGGGCTTGGATTTTGAAGAAAAAACATACATGATTTCAGCAGAAGAAAATTTTCAGAATGAGTTTTTAAGACCGATTTTGAAAGAACAAAATGAGTTATTGATTGCTGTTTTTAAGCAATATTTGGTCAAACATAAAGTTGTATTTGAAAAGTATTCGCCCGAAGACCAAGCTAATTACATCGAAAATACCATCAAAAAAGACGCACAATTACGCAATTATTTTGTTGGAATGATAATCGGGAAACTTTCCGTTGAGCAATATAAAGATTACATTTCGATGGAAACTGAGCTAAATCGTCGAATAATAACGATGCTTGTGAAAAGATTACAAAGTCAATTATAGATTTTAACCACCGCTTCGGCGGTCCGATAAGGGACTAAGGTACACTAAGAAAATGACAAAAAAGAGCATAAATCAATTAGCTTATGAAGTTGTTGGCTGTGCTATTGAAGTGCATAAACAATTAGGGGCTGGTTTGTTGGAAGGTGTTTACGAATCTTGTTTTTGTCATGAATTACAAAGTAAGGGCTTTAGTATTGTTCGGCAAATGACTGTGCCTGTAATTTATAAAAACATTCAAGTACAAGCTGAACTAAAACTTGATGTTATGGTAAATGACTCCGTAATTGTCGAACTAAAAGCTGTTGAGCAAATACATCCAATTCACGAGGCACAACTTCTTACTTATATGAAACTACTCAAAAAGCCTAAAGGTTTACTAATAAATTTCCATACAGATAATATTACAAGAAGCATAAAACCCTTCGTAAATGAATATTTTTCAGCATTACCTGATTAACCTTAGTGAATCTTAGTTCCTTAGTGGTAATTATTTTTCTAACCACTAAGGAACTAAGAGACACAAAGAAAATCAAGAAATAAAAAAATCAAACACAAAACCATGAATCGTAGTATCAAAAAAGTAGTTGTTTTGGGTGCGGGCATTATGGGAAGCCGTATTGCGTTGCACTTTGCTAATATCGGAGTGGAGGTGCTACTCCTCGACATGGTTCCGAAAGAACCAAACGACGCCGAAAAAGCCAAAGGACTCGACACTTCGCACCCTGCTGTTCGCAACAGAATCGTGGGTGAACTTTTCCAAGCTGCAGTAAAGGCAAGTCCTTCGCCAATTTTTAGTCAGAAATCACTGAGCCGAGTAAAACTGGGCAATTTTGATGACGATATGCCAAAAATCGCTGCCTACGATTGGATTATCGAGGTAGTTGTTGAGCGTCTCGACATCAAGAAAATTATCTACGACAAAGTTGAGAAGTTCCGTAAGCCAGGTACACTTATCACCTCAAATACTTCGGGTATTCCGATTCATTTGATGGCAGAAGGCCGCTCAGAAGATTTCCAGAAACATTTCTGCGGTACTCACTTCTTCAATCCACCACGCTATTTACGTTTGTTGGAAATCATCCCAACTGACAAAACTGACAAATCGGTGGTTGATTTCTTGATGCACTACGGCGATTTATTTTTGGGAAAAACAACCGTTTTGTGTAAAGATACGCCAGCATTTATCGCCAATCGTTTAGGAATTTATGCGATGGTTCAAACCATCAGAGTGGCCGAAGAAATGGGCTTGACCGTTGAAGAAGTTGACAAACTCACCAGTACAGTGGTTGGTCGCCCGAAATCAGGTACTTTTCGCTTGTCAGATGTGGTTGGTTTAGATACAACAGTTAATGTTTGTAATAACCTAATCAATGTTTTAGAAACCGACGAGTCGAAAGATGCCTTTATTTTGCCGCCAACAATGGCCAAATTAATGGAAAACAAATGGCTCGGAGATAAAACAGGTCAAGGTTTCTACAAAAAGACGAAGGATGAAAAAGGCAAAACGCTTATTTTGGCTTTAGACCTTAAATCTTTTGAATATAAACCTTCAGAAAAAGTAAAATTTGCTACCCTTGAAAGCACCAAAAGTATCGACGATTTGAAAAAACGCTTCTCGGTTCTTTTGGCTGGTAAAGACAAAGCAGGTGAGTTTTACCGCAAAACTTTTGCCGATGGTTTCCGTTATGCAACGAATCGTATTCCAGAAATTTCAGACGAATTATATAGAATTGATGCCGCTATTTGCTCAGGTTTTGGCTGGCAAATGGGTATGTTTGAAACTTGGGATGCCATTGGGGTTCGTCCGATGATAAAAATCATGGAAGACCTCAACCTCAAACCAGCGGCTTGGGTGTATGAAATGCTTGAAGCTGGCAATGAGACTTTCTATAAAGTTGAGGCAGGAAAACGTAAATATTACGATATTCCGAGTAAATCATACAAAGTAATTCCAGGAACAGAATCATTCATTATTTTGGATAATCTTCGCCAAACCAACGTCATTTGGAAAAACGCAGGTTCTACAATTTTCGATTTGGGCGATGGCATTGCGGGCGTAGAATTCCACTCAAAAATGAATACTTTCGGAGCAGAAGTAGTAGAAGGCTTGAATAAAGCGTATGCTATTGCCGAGAAAGATTTTAGAGGTTTGGTTGTTGGAAATGATTCTAACGAAGCATTTTCAGCAGGTGCGAACTTGGCAATGTTGTTTATGTTTGCCATCGAGCAAGAGTACGACGAAATCAATATGATGATTGCACAATTCCAACAAACAATGATGCGTGCAAGATATTCGTCAATTCCTGTCGTAACGGCGGCTCATAGCTTGGCTTTGGGTGGTGGTTGCGAACTAAATCTTCATGCCGATAAGGTTGTGGCTCATGCCGAAACCTACATGGGCTTAGTTGAATTAGGAGTTGGTTTGATTCCAGCAGGTGGCGGAACCAAAGAAATGGCACTTCGTTGCTCAGATGCCTACAAAACTGGTGACCCAGAATTAAATATTCTTCAAAATGCCTTTATGAATATCGCCCAAGCTAAAGTTTCGACTTCGGCACAAGAGGCTTTTGATATGGGTTATTTGAAAAACGACAGAGATAAAATTGTATTGAATCGTAGTCGTTTGATTGCTGAAGCAAAAGAAGAAGCCATCAAATTGGCAGAAGATGGTTATACGCAACCAAAACAACGCACTGATATTAAGGTACAAGGAAAAGCAGGAATTGCTCTTTTCAAGGCGGGTATCATGGGTATGTTGATGGGTAAATACATCACCGAACACGATGCGAAAATTGCCGATAAACTGGCCTACGTAATTTCGGGTGGAGATTTGAGTTATCCACAAATGGTTACTGAGCAATATTTATTGGATTTGGAAAGAGAGGCATTCTTATCACTTTGTGGAGAAAAGAAAACTATGGAGCGTATGCAAGGATTACTTAGTGGAGGAAAACCGCCACGTAATTAATTTGTATAAGACAAGGGATTTTAGACAAGAGACAAGAGAAAGTTTGGCACTCAAACTTTAAGTTTTACAAAAATCTTTTGTCTAATGTCTTTTGTCTCACATCATTTGGATAAAATCTAAGTAATCGAATGCAAGTTCATAATTTCCGTGATTTGAAAGCTTGGCAATTGTCAATTGATGCTGTTGTTGATATTTACAAAATCACCTCAGCGTTTCCAAGTGACGAAAAATTTGGATTGATAAGTCAAATTAGACGTTGTGCAGTTTCTATCCCTTCAAATATTGCCGAAGGTTCTGGACGTGGAAGTAATAAGGATTTTGCACGATTTCTGGGAATTGCACTTGCTTCATCCTATGAACTTGAAACGCAACTTATCATATCGAATAAATTAGATATTATATCAATAGATTCATTAAATTTTTTAAGTGAAAAATTACAGGAAATACAAAAGATTATATTTTCACTTCAAAGAAAATTCAGCCAAGAATGATTTTTTCTTTGTTTGACTCTCTTGTCTTTTGTCTAAAATCTCTTGTCTAAAAATAAAAGAAAACATGAACGCATATATAGTAGCTGGCTACCGAAGTGCAGTCGGCAAAGCACCCAAAGGAGTTTTTCGCTTTACTCGCCCCGACGATTTGGCGGCTGACGTAATCAAGCACCTCATGGCACAAGTGCCAAACCTCGACCCTGCTCGTGTTGATGACCTCATCGTAGGAAATGCCGTTCCCGAAGCTGAGCAAGGTATGCAAATGGCTCGTTATATTTCGCTTTTGTCGTTGGGCAAGAGCGTAGCGGGCGTAACTGTAAACCGTTACTGCGGTTCGGGCGTTGAGACAATCGCAATGGCGGCTGCCAAAATTAGTGCAGGAATGGCCGATTGTATCGTAGCGGGTGGAACAGAGTCAATGTCGATGGTACCAACAACTGGTTGGAAAATGGCATTGAATTATGGATTAGCCTCTCATCACCCCGATTATTACATCGGAATGGGACTTACGGCCGAACAAGTGGCTCAACAATTTAACATCGGTCGTGAAGAACAAGATATTTTTTCTTACAATTCTCACCAAAAAGCATTGGCTGCACAAGCCGCTGGCAAATTCGATGATGAAATTGTACCGATTACCGTAAAAGAAACGTATTTCGACGAAGCCACTGGCAAGAAGAAAAACAAAGAATATACAGTAACCAAAGACGAAGGCCCACGTGCCGATACGAGTGTTGAGGCTTTAGCAAAACTTCGTCCTGTTTTCTCGATGGGTGGAAGTGTAACGGCTGGTAACTCATCGCAAACTTCTGATGGTGCAGCTTTCGTAATTGTGATGTCAGAAAGAATGGTGAACGAATTGGGTTTAAAACCAATCGCACGTATGATGGCTTATGCTTCGGCAGGTGTAGAGCCACGCATCATGGGTATTGGCCCAGTTGCCGCTATTCCGATTGCTTTGAAACAAGCAGGTTTGAAACAAGATGATATTGATATTATTGAGTTGAACGAAGCATTTGCTGCTCAATCTTTGGCGGTTATCAAAGAATTGGGCTTAGATATGAGCAAAATCAATCCAAATGGTGGTGCAATTGCTCTCGGTCATGCTCTTGGTTCAACTGGTGGTCGTTTGACTGTTCAAGTTTTGAATGAACTTCGTCGTCAAAACAAAAAATATGGTATGGTTACAGCCTGTGTTGGCGGTGGCCAAGGTGTAGCGGGGATTTATGAGTTATTGAGCTAAAATTTCCAGTTACAGAAAAAGTCGATAGAAAAAGGGAGATTAAAGCTACTTCGGTAGTTTAAATCTCCCTTTTTTGTTTTTTGATTTCAAAAACCTACATTTGCTTTCAATAAGTGTTTTTTTGACACCTAAAAAACTTCTTCTTTATTCAATCTTTTATAATCAGAACTATGAAACAAATTTTCGAACGAAACATGATGCCATTGTTGATGGCATTTGTTTTCTCTATTTCATCTTTTGCACAGGGAGGACAATTTCGAGTATTACTTTTTACCAAAACTGACGGGTTTCATCATGAATCAATTAATGAAGGTGTAACGGCAGTGAAAAAATTAGCCGAACGCCATAGCTTTAGCGTTGAATGGCAAGAAAATGCTTCTGTCTTTAATGATAAAGCTTTAGAAAGATACCAAGCGGTTATTTTCTTGAATACTACTGGAAATATCTTGAACGATGAACAACAAGCGGCATTCGAGAAATTTATCAAAGCAGGAAAAGGTTTTGTAGGTGTTCATAGTGCAACTGATACCGAATATGATTGGCCTTGGTACGGTAAATTGGTAGGCAATTATTTCAAGATTCACCCTGCACAACAAACGGCTTATTTGAAAGTGGAAGATAGTAATTTTCCGGGAATGGAGCGTTTTCCTAAAAAATTACTTTGGACAGATGAATGGTATGAGTTCAAGACCCCCTCTCCAGCCAACGATTTGAAAGTTTTGATATCTATTGATGAAAAATCATACAATCCGAACACAAAATGGGGCGATAACGAAGGAAAAGGCATGGGTTTCCACCCGATTTCGTGGTACCATAATTATGATGGTGGTCGTGCCTTTTATACTGCTCTTGGCCACATTCCGTTGGTTTTCAGCGACCAAACTTTCCTTGACCATCTTTATGGTGGTATTTATTGGGCTGCTACTGGCAAAGGCTTATAATTGAGTATCATAGTAAACTCTGGTTTTAATTTAACATACACTCGCTTGCTCTGTTTCAAAGGAAACAGAGCATTTTTTATATTTAACTATTGCACAAAATATAATAGTATTTCATTTTTAATTATCTTCAAGTCTCTTTTAGCATACCATTATTCAATCTTAATTACGAATGAGACTTTTAAATAAAATTGCCCTAATTACGGGGGCTGGGCGTGGTATTGGCGAGGCAATTGCCCTTGGTTTTGCTCGTGAAGGTGCTGATATCATTATCAATGAAGTTGAGGGGGCTACTTATGCCGAAGGGGTAGCAGAAAAAATTCGAGCGATTGGCCGAAATGCCGAAGTAATCTATGCCGATATTTCTAAAGTCAATGAAATTAGAAGCATGTTTGCCCAAATCCGAGAAAAATTTGGCAAACTTAATATTTTGGTCAATAATGCTGGAATTACGGGTTGGAGCGATTTTTTCGAAACCGATGAAGCAATTTTTGATAAAGTAATGGGTGTAAACCTAAAAGGTACACTCTTTTGCTCAATTGAAGCGGCCAAAATTATGCGTGAAAATGGTGGTGGAAGCATCATCAACGTTTCTACCATTTGTGCCGCATTGAGCGTAAAAAACCTTATCGTTTATTCAACAAGTAAAGGTGGAATTCATGCGATGGCCGAACAAATGGCCGTAGAATTGGCTCCTTACAATATTAGAGTTAATACTTTTGGGCCAGGGCCAATCAATGTAGAACGAAACCTAAGAGAAGACCCAAATTATCGTACCAATTGGGGCGGAGTTGTTCCACTCGGTCGCACAGGCGAACCCGAAGAAATGATTGGTCCAGCGGTTTTCTTAGCTTCCGATGATTCGAGCTATGTTTCTGGACAACTATTCTTCGTTGACGGAGCATGGAGCGTACAAGGTAAAATCCCTACCAATAGCATGGATAGCCAATTGGCCAATAGCAATAAATAAGTAAGCCTTATCGCTTCATTTCCTTCTCTATGCTTGCTTTGTAGGTAAAGAAATCTACCTGCAAAGTATGCCGAGGGGTTTGTTTATATCTTTTTACAAGTTTCTGGTGGTCGTCTTCGATTGATTGTAGCATCGCTTCCTTCGATGGTAATTTGCTTTCACCTTTAATAATTTTTGCTATCCACTTAGCCTGTATTTCAGCCAAAGGCATAATTGCTCCCAAAGGTTGAAGTAAGGCTAAAAAGAATAAGTTTTTATATTCAGGATGAATAACTTTTTTAAATAGGCGAATATCATTCGTCTGCTCTACATCAAATTCCGCATAATGCTTTAAAAATGGAAACGTAACTTTATAACCTGTGGCATAAATAATTACATCAAAATCTTGCTCAGAGCCATCTTCAAAAACCACTGTTTTTCCCCTAAATTCTTTAATATTAGGCTTAAATTTTATAAGTCCTCGCCCCGAAAGATTCAGTAAATCTTGCGAGAGTGTCGGGTGTTCGCTTAAAACTGGGCGATTAGGTTTCGGCACCCCATAATCTTCCTGCCTACCACGAGCCAACCATAAGGTAGCATTGAGTAGCATACGTTGTAGCCAAAGCGGCAATTTAGCTGTCAGCGGATTAGCCAAATTATCGAATGGCATACTCCAAATCCAATTGGGAGTAATGTACGCTCCACTACGAGTCGAAATTACTACTTTCCCTGAATGTGTTCGGGCAGCTTCACAAGCGATATCAACGGCCGAATTGCCAATTCCTACCACTAAAACATCTTTATCTTTGATTTGCTCTGGTTCTCGATAATAATGCGAATGTAGGATTTCTCCAGTAAAAGTTCCTTGGAAAGCTGGGGTTGGGAAACGAGGATTCCAATGATGCCCGTTAGCAACGATAACATACTGATAATCATACGATTGCCTATTATCAAGTGTTACATTATAAGTTCCATCATTATTTCGTAAAACATCAACTACTGCTGTATTGAAAGTAATATGCTCACGTAATTTAAAATGTTCTACATAAGCCTCGAAATATTTAATAATATGTGAGTGATGCGGAAACATTGGATAATCGTCGGGCATCGGAAAATCCGAATAAGCCATCACATTTCGATTGGTATTTATGTGTAAACTTTTATAAGCCGATGATACGCCATTATCATTATTATATCGCCATACGCCGCCAATATCTGAGCCTTTTTCAAAACAATCAAACGTAATTCCTTTTTCTTTGAGTGCCTTAGCAGCAGTAATACCAGAAGAGCCAGCACCAATGATACACACTTGTTTCATAGAGTTTTATTATAGGGGGTTTGGTTTTAAAATTGAGGTTGTTTAGTATTATAAAAAGATTCCCAAAATAGGTTGAATTTTGTGGTGCGAATCATCAAAAAGACCTACAGTGGAAATCTTGAGTAAAAATACGATTGAACAATATATATTACCAAATTTAAGTATTGGTTTACGTGGAAAAGAGTGTGAAATAGAACAGTTGACAGCTATTGTTTCAGCAATTTTATATCGTTTGAAAACAGGTTGTCAATGGCGTCAACTGCCAGTAAAGCAATTTTTTAATAATAAGGTTTTAACATGGCAAGGAGTCTATTATCACTTTAATGAATGGGTCAAGGACGGCTCTTGGACAAAAGTTTGGATAAATATTTTAGCATCAAACTATTCATATTTAGACTTATCTTGTATCCAACTTGATGGTAGTCATACACTTGCCAAACGTGGAGGTGAAGCTGTTGGGTATCAAGGTCGAAAAGCATCAAAAACAACTAATTTGCTCTTTTTAGCTGATAATCAGGGACAAATGTTGGCATGTGCCAGCCCACAAGAAGGAAAACACAACGACCTTTATAATATTCAGGAACTCTTTGAAGAACTGTGTCAAATGCTCATAAAAGCAGGAATTAATCTCAGAGGCCTTTTTCTAAATGCTGATGCTGGATTCGATAGCAAAGAATTTCGTCAAATTTGTAAAAATAAAGAAATTGAAGCCAATATTGATGTTAATTCTCGAAATAACAAAATAGAAAATCAATCTACTGAATATCAGCATTTTGATGAAGAGTTATACAAACGACGAGTACTCATTGAGCACGCTAATGCTTGGATGGATAGTTTCAAAGCATTACTTGTCAGGTTTGAAACGAAAGCAATTAACTGGGTGGCTTTAAATTTATTGGCATTCTCAGTTCGTTTTTTACGAAAAATTAAATATAAAAGTTAATCCTAAACAAGTTCATTAACAAATATTGTCTATTAGTTGTTAAGTTTCTAAAATTTTTATTAGGGTTCTATTGCTTAAATACATAAATTCATGCATTCTTTTGAATCCTACAAAACTTAATTTTTATGAGAAAAATAGTAACTATGTTTCTATTGTTCAGTGGTTTGTTTGGCGGCACATCCTATGGACAAACAATTAAAGAAACCATCGACCCATTATTTTATTTGGCTGCTTTAAAAAATATTAGTTATCCAATTGGAGCCATTAGAGGGAGTGTCTATGGGCGTATTTATGCCTCATTTGAAGTAGATGAAAAAGGAAAAGTGAAAGATGTATCACTAATTTATCCTTTGGTAGGTAAAAAGATTGCTAATTTATTAGGTTTTGAAGCAGAGATTATTGGAGGTTTATCTAAAACCCCTCGTTTGGATAATACAAGTGCAGGGAAGTATATTTTGCCCATTGCCTTCATTTATAAAAATATCTACTACGGAGAAGTAAATGTACCAACCAACCGAATTTCGGAAGAATACACCAAAAAAGATTATCAGTTTTTGAAGGAAATACAAATTACAGCAAGAAGTGACCAATATCGCTCACTTAGACCTTTCTCAAACATTCCGCCAATGAGTAGGCAAATTGTAGAATATTAATAAAACGGCTCTTAGAAATTTATCTAAGAGCCGTTTTATTTTAAATTCCTGTATAATTAAAAGGGGTAATGCGTCGAAGTTCGTATTTAACTTTTTCGCTCACATCTAAAGTATCAATAAAGTCTTTGATGCGTTTTTCGGTGATTTTCTCATTTTTACGCGTCAATTCTTTCAAGGCCTCATAAGGTTTCGGGAAACCTTCTCGGCGAAGAACTGTTTGAATACCTTCGGCAACCACCGCCCAGTTTTCTTCTAAATGATGGTCGATAGCTTCTTGGTTTAGCTCAAGTTTATCCATACCTTTCAACAATGATTTCAGAGCAATCATTGTATGCCCAATAGGAACACCTAAATTTCTTAGAACCGTTGAATCGGTTAGGTCTCTTTGTAACCGAGAAATAGGCAATTTTGCTGAAAAATGCTCGAAAAGAGCATTAGCTACGCCTAAATTTCCTTCGGCATTCTCAAAATCAATTGGATTAACTTTATGAGGCATTGCCGAAGAACCAATTTCGCCTGCTTTTATCTTCTGCTTAAAATAGCCCATCGATACATACGACCAAACATCACGCGAGAAATCAATCAAAATTGTATTTAATCTTTTGAGAGCATCAAACATAGCAGCCAACATATCGTAATGCTCAATTTGAGTAGTATTTTGGCTACGAGAAAGTCCAAGCCATTCGTTGACGAAATTATTCCCGAAAGAAACCCAGTCAGTTTGTGGATAAGCCACATGGTGAGCATTGAAATTTCCCGTTGCACCGCCAAATTTAGCAGCATACGGAATGGCATCAAGTAAAGCTATTTGCTTCTCGATTCGCTCACAGAACACCAAAATTTCTTTTCCTAGACGAGTAGGTGAAGCCGGTTGTCCGTGCGTGTGTGCCAAAAGAGCGATATCTTTCCATTGCTCAGCTAATTCGTGTAGTTTGCCCAACACTTGTTGGAATGTTGGTAAAACTTCTGCTTGCATTGCTTCTTTCAAAGATAATGGAATAGAAGTATTATTAACATCTTGTGAAGTAAGACCAAAATGGATAAACTCTGAATGTTGTGCAATTCCTAATTTTTCGAAAGCTTCTTTAATAAAATATTCAACCGCTTTTACATCATGATTGGTTGTTTTTTCGATTTCTTTGATTTTAAGTGCATCTTCTTCTGAAAAATTCTGGTAGATTGCTCTCAAATTATTGTAAAGGGCTTTATCAAAACCTTCGAGTTGAGGAATAGGCAATTCGCAAAGGGCAATAAAATATTCAATTTCAACTCTCACACGGTAATGAATGAGGCCAAACTCCGAAAAATATTTTGCAAGATTCTCGATTTGTCGACGATAACGACCATCAACGGGTGAAATAGCAGAAAGGGAATTCAATATCATAAGTGTTTATTAAAGCACAAAGTTAAACCTATTGTGTGTTCTGTCAAAATAAATTAACTTGCCAAACATTTTCAACCCTAAAATAATCAAAACCTAAATGCAAACTTCTCAATTTCTTGGTGAACTTCTGGGAACACTCGTACTTATCTTACTCGGTGATGGCGTAGTAGCCAATGTTCTATTAAAAGGCTCAAAAGGCGAAAACGGTGGCTGGATAGTAATTACAGCGGCTTGGGCTTTTGCCGTTATGTGTGGCATTTTTGTAGCCCAAAAATTCGGCAGTGCCGATGCCCATCTCAATCCTGCTGTTACGGTAGCCATGGCCGTAAAATCGGGCGACTGGTCTAATGTTGCTCCATTTATTACAGCCCAACTCATTGGTGCCTTTTTAGGAGCAACGCTCGTTTGGTTAGTATATTTACCTCATTGGGCGGTAACCGAAGACAAAGGGCTTAAGCTTGGCGTTTTTGCCACAGCTCCTGCCATCAGAAACACCACAGGAAATTTAATCTCAGAAATTGTCGGAACCATCATTTTAATTGTTGTATCTGGTTCATTTACTGCTAATTTACCTAATGGTTTTGGTCCTTATTTAGTTGGAATGTTGGTTTGGGCAATTGGCTTATCACTTGGCGGCCCGACTGGTTATGCTATCAACCCAGCTCGTGATTTAGGCCCTCGAATAGCCCATGCTGTTTTACCAATTTCGGGTAAAGGTACAAGCGACTGGGGATATGCTTGGGTTCCGGTAGTTGGCCCAATTGTAGGTGGGGCTTTAGCAGCCTTATTCTTATCTTTATATGGTTTTTAATCATTCCCTTATTTTCATTTATTTTTCCTTCTAAATTTCATCAAACATGAAACAAATACTTTTTGTATTCTTGTGTTTGGCATCGACAGCTTGGGGACAAAATACCTATAGTATTATCCCTCAGCCTGATACACTTATTGCTCGAAGCGGAACATTCGCAATCAGTAGTGAAACTCGTATCATCTTACAAACCAACGATGCTCCTACTGCCGCTGTTGCTAAACTTCTTTCGAGCCAAATAGCCACTACTACTGGCCTTGAGCTCTCTACGGAAGTATCGTTGCCCAAAGCCACCAAAGTGGCCCCAAAAACCAAAAAGCAAATTCAAACAACAGCATTTACAAATGCCATTGTGTTTGTAAAATCAACCCGTGCAATGCCTGAGGATGCTTATGAGCTTTTGGTTGAGCCTAATTTTGTAAAGATTACAGCGAGTGCAGCCCAAGGCTATTTTTATGCCTTACAAACGCTATTTCAACTACTTCCTGCCGAAATTTATAGCACCTCTAAAATCGCTGGTTTACAACTAACCATTCCATGTGTGAGCGTTGTTGACAAGCCACGTTTTCAGCATCGTGGCTTTATGCTAGATGTCGGCCGCCATTTTATGCCTATTTCTTTTATAAAGAAAACCATTGACCTATTGGCCATGCATAAGATGAATGTCTTACACCTACATTTAACCGAGGACCAAGGTTGGAGAATTGAAATTATGAAGTACCCACGTCTGACCCAAATTGGTTCTACTCGCAGCGAAACTGTTGAAGGGAAAATGTCTTATAATCAGCCTTTAAAATTTGATGGAAAAGAACATAGCGGCTTTTATACACAAAATGAGCTGAGAGATTTAGTAAAATACGCCCAAGATAGATTTATCACGGTTGTTCCAGAAATCGAAATGCCTGGGCATGCTTTAGCAGCTTTGGCGGCTTATCCAGAATTAGGTTGTTCGGGAGGCCCTTACGGTGTAGCTAAGATTTGGGGAGTCATTGAAGACGTTTATTGTCCAACCGAAAAAACATTCACTTTCCTTGAAGATGTTTTGACGGAGGTAATGGATATTTTCCCGAGCAAATATATTCATATTGGCGGCGATGAATGCCCTAAAATTACTTGGCAAAGAAGTGCATTCTGTCAAGATTTAATGAAAGCACAAGGTTTGAAAGACGAACACGAACTCCAAAGCTTTTTCATCAAAAGAATTGATAAATTCTTAACATCGAAAGGACGTAAACTAATGGGCTGGGATGAAATTTTAGAAGGAGGGCTTTCGCCAAATGCTACGGTAATGTCGTGGAGAGGAGTTCAGGGAGGTATTGAAGCAGCTAAGCAAAAGCATGATGTAGTGATGACTCCAAACTCATACGTTTATATCGACTATTATCAATCGCACCCCATCACTGAGCCTTTAGCAATTGGTGGTTTCTTGCCATTAGAAAAGGTATATTCCTATGAGCCAGTTCCAACTGAACTAACCCCTGAAGAAGCAAAGCATATTTTAGGTGCACAAGTAAACCTTTGGACAGAATATGTAGCTACTCCAGAACAAGCTGAATATATGACTTTCCCACGTGCATCGGCATTGGCAGAAGTAGCTTGGACACCTTCTATCAACAAAAATTTCGCTGATTTCAGTCGTAGAGTTGAGAAGCACTTCAAACGTTTAGAAGTAATGAATGTCAATTATGCCAAGAGTATATTTGATGTGAAAGAAACTTCTACACCAAACAAAGCCAATAAAACAGTGGAGGTAAAACTTGAAGCGAATATCAATGACGCTCAAGTGCATTATTCACTCGATTTTTCAAAACCAACGGCTAATTCGCCAGTTTTTCTTCCGCAAACCTTTAATAAACTAACTACTGTAAGAGCAGCAGTTTTCAGAAATGGACAGCAAGTAGGCAAAGAGTTTGTGAAAACTTACCGAATGCCTGATAAATAATTTAAATTTATAGCCTGATAGCGTGTCTATCAGGCTATAAAAATCAAAGCCAAAGGTTAATCAAAGCTGCTTTACTGATATATGGGGTAGTTTTTGCCGAATCATCTAATACAATCGTTGAGCCATCTGCCCCCAAATCCCACAAATTTCCTTGCAGAAATACATTCATTCCTCTTTTTACTCCTGCTTCTTTCCTTGCTCTTTCAGCCATTGCATGTTTTACCCATGCTTCGCCTAACGTTATCTTTCCTATACTTTCAATGGCATCAGCGGGTGTTTCTGCTCCCGAATAACCAGTCCATTTCTTATTCCAATTACCAAAACCATTCGAATAAGATGGCGTAATAATAAAATCTATCCCTTTTTGCTTCAAAACTTTATACGATTCTGCAAACCACGCATCAGCACAGACCAACACACCCATTTTGCCAACAGAAGTTTCAAATACAGGAATTGCTTCTGGTTTCGCTGGGCAGACAAACGATAATTCATCGGCCGTTGGAAATGCTTTTTTTATTAGATTTTTATTTAATTTTCCATTGGCTTCAAACACAACTGATGTGTTATAAAGTAAACCTTTTCCTGTTTTTAAGATACCATTTTCAACCACTGGATTTGGCAAAAGAATAGAACCCGCAACGATTGTTGTTTGAAACTTTTGTGCGAGCTCTGCAAACGTTTTTTGGTAGATTTTTGCCATTTCTTGAGCTTTCATGGCAAAAACTGCATATTTTACTTTATCTTTTACTTCTTTTGGAGCATCCAAAATAGTTTTTGTGAATTGCCCAACATTACTCAAAACCATTGTTTGTAAGCCTTCTTCCAAGTTTTTAGCTTCATAAAGACTTGTTTTTTCGTGGGCTACCACTAAAAAAGTGCCGATATACTCTGGAAACACCACAATGGTTTTTTGGGGAATCAGATACCCCTTTTTCTGAGCTTCTGATAAATAGAATGACAGTTTATTTTTAAAATTTTCTTCCGAAGCATAGTCTGTTGGAGTCATAAATGCTTGAACGCCTAAAACATTTTTTTGATTAGTAGAATCTCCAAAGCTTTCGATGGCATCTAATTGATACGTTGAGTTGAGCGGTGTTTCCTTACCTACACTCGACCAAATCAAATATAAACCAATCATACAAATGAATACAAATACTAAATTTCTAAATGTTTTTTTCATAACGGACCGTATTTCTTGGGCAATTCTCAAAATAATTTACCAACATTCGTGAGGCTTTTCTTAATTTTGTTCTAAAATTGCACAAAGTAGTATCATTGGGCAACATCAACAATCAAATTATTTTTACAGCAGCAAGGCATAAGAAAATGACAAAACCATATATTGTCGGAATTACGGGCGGAAGTGCGTCGGGGAAAACATATTTTTTACATCAATTATTAGGTGCATTCTCAGAAGATGAAGTTTGTCTGATTTCGCAAGATAATTATTATCGTACAAAAGAATTTGTACCAAAAGACCACAATAATATTGAAAACTACGACCTTCCAGAAGCTATTGATTTTGAGCTTTATGCGAAACATATCAACAATCTAAAAAATGGCGAAATCGTACACCACAAAGAATATGTTTTCAATAATCCCAATGTAGTGCCAAGAACCCTCACCTTCAAGCCTGCTCCTATTATTGTGGTTGAGGGAATTTTCGTTTTTCATTCACAAGAAGTATCAAACCTGCTTGATTTGAAAGTATTTATTGATGCCCGCGAACACATCAAAATTAAACGTCGTATTATCAGAGATAACAATGAACGTGGCTATGATTTAGCCGATGTTCTCTATCGTTGGGAAAACCACGTAGCCCCAACCTACGAAAAATACATCCAACCAACTAAATACGATGCCGATATCATCATTAATAACAATTCTCATTTCGAAAAAGGATTAGCCATTCTAACATCGTTTTTGAAAGGAAAACTCAATAATTAATCTACTAGGACATATTTTGAATGAGGGTTTTATTGTAGTAAAACCCTCATTTACATCTGTAATTGATAGAATATAAACAAAGTCGTAAGAAAAACTGTTACTTTTGCATCAGTAAACTTTTAGTATTCAGACTACATCTTTCTTATGCAAAATATTCTTTTCTGGTTCAGAAACGATTTAAGACTTCACGATAATGAGGCTCTCATTCAAGCAACCAAAGCCGGCAATGTGATTCCTGTTTATATTTTCGACGAACGTCAATTTATTAATACTCCATTAGGTTTTAAACGTACAGGCACATTCAGAGCGAAATTTTTGATTGAAGCGGTTGAAAACCTTCGCGATAATCTCCAAAAAATAGGCTCAAATTTAATCGTAAAAGTAGGCAAGCCCGAAGAAATCTTAGCTCAGTTAGCTGAAAAGTATGAAGCCGTAGCGGTTTACGCAAGCAAGGAAGTTACTCAAGAAGAAACAATCATTGAAGCCAATCTTTCAAAAAAACTCAAACCACTCAATATTGAAATCGAATTAGTGTGGATTGCAACGCTTTATCATGCACGTGACCTGCCATTTCAAATAAATTTCTTACCCGATGTTTTTACAGAGTTTAGGAAAAAAGTTGAACGTTCGGCTAAGATTCGTCGAACTTTCGATGCCCCTAAAACACTTCCAAAAGTTGATAAATCAGTCGATTTAGGCGAAATGCCAACTTTAGAAAGCCTTGGCTACGAAAAACCCAAATTTGATAAACGCTCAGTACTTGCCTTTAGAGGTGGCGAAACCTCAGCCCTTTATAGACTTGATGAATACATCTGGGATAAAGATTTGCCGAAAACCTATAAAGAAACCCGAAATGGCCTTGTTGGTGGTGATTATTCAACGAAATTTTCGGCTTGGTTAAGTTTAGGCTGCATTTCTCCGCGTACGATTTATGAGGAAGTAAAGAAATATGAAAAAGAAGTAGAAGCCAATGAATCTACTTATTGGATTATTTTTGAACTAATCTGGCGTGACTACTTCCATTTTATTGCCTTGAAATTCGGGACACGTATCTTCAAACAAAGTGGTGTAAAAAATGACCTCATGAAGCAGTGGAAACGCAATCAGGAGGTTTTCGAAAAATGGAAGAATGGTGAAACAGGTGTGCCATTCATTGATGCCAACATGAAAGAATTAAAACTTACAGGTTTTATGTCGAACCGTGGCCGTCAAAATGTTGCATGTTTTTTAAGCAAAGATTTAGGAATCGACTGGACTTGGGGAGCTGCTTATTTCGAAAGCCAACTTATAGACTATGACGTTTGTAGTAATTGGGGTAACTGGAATTACGTAGCGGGCGTAGGCAATGACCCACGCGAAGACCGCTATTTTAATATTGGTCGCCAAGCTGATATGTATGATAAAGATGGCGAATATGTAAAACTTTGGCTACCCGAACTGTGCAAAGTACCAGCCGAAAAAGTACATTTTGCGGGTTTACTCTCAAAAACTGAACAAAAAACTTTTGATGTAAACTTAGGTGTAGATTACCCTAATCCAATTATTGATGTAAAAAAATGGCTAAAATCTTAAGAAATCATTAATATCAACATCAAAAATATCCGTTCGCTGATATTTTTGTCCATTTATAATAATTAGGTACTTGCATATCATTTGCAAATCATTACATTTGAGCTAAATTTTAACCAATTTCAAAACGAACAAAATAAAATGAACAAAAGCACTCTCATCATCGTTGGTATTTTACTAATCTTTGGTATGTACGGATGCAGCTCATACAACGGCTTGGTTGGGAAAGACCAAGAAGTGAAAGGCAAATGGGCAAACGTGCAAACACAATATCAACGCCGCTCAGACTTGATTCCAAACTTAGTGAATACCGTAAAAGGTGCCGCTGATTTCGAAAAAAGTACGCTTACCGCTGTTATTCAAGCACGTGCTAGTGCAACTGCGGTAAACCTCAAAGCTGATGATTTGACTCCAGAAAATATCCAAAAATTCCAAGCAGCTCAAGACCAACTTAGCGGAGCATTAAGCCGCCTTTTGGTTTCGGTTGAGAAATACCCTGATTTAAAAGCAAACCAAAACTTTTTGGAGCTTCAATCACAGTTGGAAGGTACTGAAAACCGTATTGGGGTAGCTCGCAACGACTTTAACGGAGCTGTACAGGTTTATAACTCATCGGCATTATCATTCCCGACTGTTATTTTCGCTAAAATGTTTGGTTTCTCAGAGAAAGGATTCTTCCAAGCTTCTGATGCAGCCCAAGCTGCCCCTTCAGTGAAATTCTAATTTATTTATGATTGATATTTAGCAAAGACGTTGCTCTGCAACGTCTTTGCTTCATTCCATAAAAGTATAAAGATGCTTTTTTCAGAAGTTGAAAAAGAAAAAATAATTGCCGCTATTAAGCAGGCCGAATTAAATACTTCAGGTGAAGTAAAAGTGCACATTGAAGAGCGTTGTCCAGCAGAAGACCCACTTGAGCGTGCCAAACAAGTATTTCAATATTTGCACCTCGATTCGACTGCCCAACGAAATGCGGTTTTGTTTTATTTAGCCCACGGCGACCGTAAGTTTGCCGTGTTGGGCGATATTGGTATTGACCGCGTCGTGCCTCCCAATTTCTGGGAAAGTACACGCGATACACTACGTCTTTATTTTGCTCAAGGCGATTACAGCGGAGGCCTGCAAATGGGAATTAAAGAAGCGGGCTTTCAGTTAAAAAAGTACTTCCCATATCAGAAAAACGATGTCAATGAAATCTCAGATGATATTTCAACTGACCAAATACCTTAATTTTCTTAATCCACCTCAGATACCATTTACCCAAACTTTTGCGATATAATGCTAATGTAAATCGTAAATTCATTTTCAATGCTCAACAGATTTTTCATATTTCTTCTTCTGATTCAAAGCTTTGCCTTTGCACAAGATATTCCACAAAAGCCTAATCCACCAAGATTAGTAAACGATTTGGTGGGCGGACTTTTAAGTCAAGGAGAAATCGACCAATTAGAACAAAAACTAAAAAACTATAACGATACTACTTCTACACAAGTAGTTATTGTAATCGTCAAAAGTGTTCAACCTTATGATATTAGCGAGTATGCCGTAAAACTCGGTCGTGAATGGGGAATTGGACAAAAAGATAAAAACAATGGTGTCATCTTACTTTGGGCTCCGGGCGATAGAAAAATCTTTATAGCTACTGGATACGGCACGGAAGGTGCTTTAACCGACGCTCGTAGTAAACGAATCATTGAACAGATTATAAAGCCTAATTTCAAGGAAATGAGGTATTTCCAAGGGCTTAATGAAGCTACAGATAGAATCATTCAATATCTTTCAGGAGAATTTCAAGCTGAAACATCAGAGGAAGGTGATGCAGGTGATGTAGTCTTTGCTATTGTCTTTTTCTTAATTGTTATTATCATCATCACTTTTATGATTAAAAAAGGTGGCGGTGGTGGTAACCGTGGTGGTGGATTTGTTCCTTATACTACTTACACTGGCTGGGGAAGCTCTTCTGGTGGATGGTCAAGTAGTAGTGATAGCAGCGGCGGCGGTTTTGATTTTGGTGGTGGAAGTTTTGGCGGCGGCGGTGCTGGTGGAGATTACTAAACATATTATTAATAAATGAAAAAGCCTTCTATAGAAGGCTTTTTCATTTGGTATTCGCCTATCATTGAATAAATTCAATGAATGAAGGAACAATGGTTAATTTTTGATTGATGCAGACTGAATAAATTCAGACTGTTTAAATAACAAAATTTTGGTATTTTTTAGCTTTCAATTATTTGTTCACCAATATACCATTCACTTTAAAATTCTTTCTTTTCCCAACAAATAATTCCTGCCAACCAATAATCTGATAATTAATTACTTGATTATTTTCAAGGTTCATTTGAAGATGTTTCTCCGACTCATATAAATAGTTTTTAGTTTGAAGTAAAGCTTCTATATGTATGGGTCTCTCTTTTTCATCAAAAACAATTACGAGCAACTTGACGGGCAGGCTCTCCCCTTTTTTAAGCGTGTAGCTCAGCTTCTGCGGGCCTTCAGCCACATCATAGCTTAATTGATACGATTGCTTGTTTAAATCGGCTTGTAAGAAAAGTTCAAACTCTTTTTTCCAATCGATCTTTGTGGTATTAATTGCCTCCGTTTTTTCTTCTAATAAAAGACTTTTATGAGCAAGTGGTTGTTTTTGTGTTAATGAAGCAATTTGCTGATTAACTAAACCAGCTAAATCGAAGTATATTTTGGAAGATTGTGTGGTTTCTGAATTAGTACATCCTGCCAATAAGAGGCTGATAAATAAAAGTTTACGCATTATGTTTTAGGTTTTGATTTAGGTATTCTCTACCAAAGCATTTAGATAACACCATTTAGAGGCTTAGATGTTCCATTGGAGAATAGGTACCCCCTAAAAAAACTTGACCCCACCGCCAGAAGCAGTGGGGTAAGCGTCCATCTATTCAACCCTAACCTATTAAACTATGAAAACTTAATATTCTTCTTGAAAGTTGAGTCTTAACGACCTAACATTTCAATTGCTGCTGGAGCAACTGTCTGTTCTGTGTCTGTTGACTCAACGTTTGATTGGTAATTCCATAAAACTTTAACTACAGCGGCTGTTGTTGTTACCTTTTTCTTCCAAATCTTCGCTTCTTCGCCACGTACTTTATCAAGTTTTACTTCGATATTTTCAACTGCTTTAACAAATGCTTCTTTTTTGTCCGCACTCACTGTCATGAACTTAGACGGAGAGGCATTATATAAAGTCACTACTTCTGTGAAAATATTCCAATCGTTTGTTTTTACTAACTTTTTCGCATTTTTTGACATAAAATCTGCGAAACTCTTTTCAGCACCTCTAACTAAGATTACCTCTTTGTTGGCTGAATCGCGGTCATTTGCTTTTACAATATTTGCAGTAGTCATGAATGACCCGAATACCAATGCAAATATAACAGATTTAAATGAATTTTTCATTGTTTTGTTCTATTACTTTCTGTGGATAACGATGCAAAGGTATAAGGAAAATTATTATAATCCAAATATACACTAGACTACACAACCGAATATTGTTCTAAAAATATTTGGATTTTTCCAATATTACAGAAATTAAAAGTAAATTTTAAGTGCAAAAACAAAATTTTATTTGCATAAAAAAAATACAACTTATATAATATTTCAATTTCACTAAAAGTAAAAATTCTTTAAAAAGTACAATCATTCGTTGTAAAAATTCATTGTTCTCTCTACTCCAATTGTGCAAAAATTCAAAATTATTTCGCCAACACGGTCTAATCTATCGACAAGTTGAGCCATTTCATCGTCATTAAAAGCTTTTAAGACATAATCTACCTGTCTGCCAGCAGGGAAATTATTGCCGATTCCGAACCGCAATCGGTTATAGGCATTCGTACCTAATTTCTCTTCAATATTTCGTAAACCATTCTGTCCACCGTGCGAGCCTTTAGTCTTTAATCGAAGCTTACCAAAAGGTAAAGCGAGGTCATCACATATCACTAAAAGATTTTCTACCGGAATTTTTAATGCCTGCAACCAATAGTTGATAGCATTTCCGCTTAAATTCATGTAGGTAGTTGGTTTAATACAATAGATTTGTTTCCCTTTGTATTTGAATTCGGCAGTATAAGCCAGTCTTTCCATTTTAAATGAAAAGCCTTGTTGTGCCGCCAATCTATCAAGTGCCATAAAGCCAACGTTATGTCTGGTAAATGCATACTCGGGGCCAATATTGCCAAGCCCAGCTATCAAATATTTCATATTCCTTAATTTATAAATAAATTTTGTGCAAAGTTCTGAAATTTTAGCAGAATTAGTCCATCTATTTATTAGATTTACAACTTGATTATTTTTAACAAAACCATTTCCAGATTTGTGGCAGGAGTATGAAACGACTCATTCTTAGTAATCCTTTACTTGATATTACAATCAATCGATTATGTCAGCAATTGATTGAGAACCATGCTGATTTTTCGAATTCAGTGATTTTGGGCTTACAACCAAGAGGAATTCATTTGGCCGAACGCATTACTAAGAAGTTAAGCGAAGAGACAGGCATTGCTATTAAATTAGGATATCTTGATGCTACTTTCTTTCGTGATGATTTCAGAAGGAGAGACTCACCTCTTAAACCAAACGCTACGAAAGTACCTTTTGTCATTGAAGGAAAGAAAGTTATATTAATTGATGATGTATTGGCCACTGGACGCATGGTTCGTGCTGCTATTGATGCCATGCAAGCATTTGGTCGCCCAGAGAAAGTCGAACTCCTTTGTTTAATTAACCGCCGCTACGAAAGAGATTTACCGATTCAACCCGACTATACTGGTATGCGTGTAAATACGCTTGATACTCAGAGGGTTTTAGTAGAATGGACCGAACAAGGCCATGAAGAAGACCAAATTTGGCTAATTGGTTGATATATCTTACCCATTAAGTAAATGTAGTTTTACATTTTAGAATTAAGTGGAATAAGTATCAAAAATTTCAAGACCTTCACTTTGCATCAATAAAAAAGAGTGCCACCAAAGGTGGTACTCTTTCTGTTTTCAACCGTTAAACCCTACTACTCACATTAGGCAGTAGAATATCTTTCTAAGGAAAAACTCCAATTTTTCATCACTCTTTCACGTATAAACTATTGCATTGATGACATTCAATTCTAAAAATTTAATCAAATATGTATAGTTTGATTGATTACTTTTATATACGCAGCGAGCTGTCTTTTGGATTTATATTATATAATTAGGAAAACATGACATGGTATTGTACCTTACTGGTTTCTCTAAAAAACTTACTTCTTTCGTCTAAAATAAAACGTCTTGAAACCCCATTTCGATAAAAACGCTATTCAGGAATTAACCTTGGTAAATTCTCCGATTTTTTCTGCTAAAAAATCTAG
Source organism: Emticicia oligotrophica DSM 17448 (assembly GCF_000263195.1). Taxonomy (GTDB): domain Bacteria; phylum Bacteroidota; class Bacteroidia; order Cytophagales; family Spirosomataceae; genus Emticicia; species Emticicia oligotrophica. The sequence continues at coordinate 2,194,028 of NC_018748.1, read as the reverse complement.
TTGCTCAGCTTCATGCCAAGCACTAATGACAATTCTTGTATTTGGTTTTCCTGTTTTGATTGGATAGGCAAAACTGTAAATTAATATTTGGTGTTGAAATAAGAAATCATACAGTTCATCTCGCAATGAATAAAATACTGGATAACCCTCTAAGTAATTAAATATTTTGATACCTTGATTCTCTATAAGTTTGTGTGTAAACCTTGCGATATTTTCTTTGAGTTTTTGTTGGTTTTTGGAGTATGCATCATCGGCATGCATATAGGCGTAAAGATATGCTGGCGTAATGGGCGAACAAGAAGAAAAAAATGCAGTATGGCGAAGCTGTTCGATAAAATCAGAATCACTAAAAATTACGCCACCAGCAATCCCCATTGCCTTGTGCAGCGAACTTACCACCACTAAACGAACATTGGCATTGACAAAAATATTCTGGAAAACACCTGCCCCATTATCGCCTGTAATACCTAATCCATGTGAATCGTCAATAATAAGCGTAGTTTTTTGATTTTGCGGTAATTGTACAGTCCAATCGAAATGATAAGGCGTGAGCTTAAGAGCATCGCATGAATTACAAACAATAACCGAATGTGTAGCCCCATTTTCAGAAATTTCTTGAGCGATATTTTCTGCCCAATTTTCAAAACTTATATTAGGTAAAACCACATTAGGCTCATGAAAATTGGCTGCATGACTACTTGGAGCATAAAAAAATGTGGAATCTTGAGTTTTTAGAAATTGTGCAACCACTTGTCCAGCCAACATTCCAGAAGATACCGTCAGAGCTTTTTCGGCTCCAACCCAACGAGCCATCTTTTCTTCGGCAGCCGCATAAATATCTAGTTGTAAATTTCCATTCCGTGAACTTCCAAACGACATTCCATAGCGATTAATACCTTCAATAAGCAAATGCTTGAAATCAGCATCTTGATTTAAACCTAAATAGGAAGTACCGCTATAAAAATGATATTCTTTCTCTTCAATGAGTATTTTATTAGAAGGTAATTGATTGATTATAAATTCGTTTGGCATTTAGATATATTAATTTATTCTTAACTACTTAATGATTATTAATTGATGAAAGTATCATCTTCAAAGATAGTCACTTCATTTAGCATCGGAATTATTTTTTCAAGAAGTTCGTTGAAAAATTAAGGATAAATTACAAAAGCACTTCTTAAATGACTCAAAAGGAAAAACTATTACTCTTCATATTAGCTTGTATTAATTTTACACATATCATAGATTTTATGATTATGATGCCTTTAGGGCCACAATTAATCAAGATTTTTGATATTTCACCACGTCAATTTGGCTTTATAGTCTCGGCTTATGGTCTTAGTGCGGGTATTTCTGGGTTTCTTTCAGCCTTTTTCGTAGATAATTACGACCGTAAAAAAGTAGTATTATTTGCCTATACGGGTTTTGTAGCGGGCACTGTTGCATGTGCCTTTGCTCCTACCTTCGAGATTCTAATACTCACCCGAACCATTGCAGGAACTTTTGGGGGTTTAATTGGCTCACAAGTTTTGTCAATCGTAGCCGATACTTTCGAGTACGAACGTCGTGCTACTGCCATGGGCTTTATTACAACGGCCTTTTCTTTAGCATCGGTTGTTGGTATTCCATCAGGTTTATATTTAGCCAGTCATTTTGGTTGGCATTCTCCTTTTTTAGTATTAGGGGTACTAGGTATTGTGGTTATTTTCTTAATCAGTAGATTTGTTCCTGTCTTAGATAAACATTTACGCAATAAACAACACAAACAAAATCCGTTCGAGGCCATTACAAATATTGCGAAAAACCCTAATCAGTTGCGTGCGTTGAGCTTATCTACCATCATTATGTTGGGGCATTTTAGTATCATTCCATATATTTCTCCAACTTTAGTTTCGAATGTTGGATATAGTCAGGATAATATCTTTTTGATTTATTTTGTAGGTGGTTTATTGACTATTTTCTCAGCCCCAATGGTTGGCAAATTGGCTGATAGAAAAGGAAAATATCCAGTTTTTGTAACTTTTGCCATACTTTCAATGCTACCAATTTTCTTGATTACTAATATGTTTTCGGGCGAACTTTGGATTGTATTGATTATTGCTGGAATTTTCTTCGTGTTTTCAAATGGCCGTCTGATTCCAACCCAAGCGATTATCTCAAACGTGGTTACGCCTCAGCAAAGAGGCAGTTTTATGGCCATTAACTCTTCTGTACAGCTTTTAGCTCAAGCCATTGCAACGAATATAGGTGGTTTTATTATTCACAAAACACCTTCTGGTTTTATCGAAAATTACCCTTATGTAGGATATTTTTCTATGTTAATGATATTTTTCAGTATTTTTATCGCCAAAACAGTTAAATCAATCACGCAATGAAAGCATTTTTTTTAGTTGCTTGCTGTGGCTTATTTTGTTCCACACTTTTTGCTCAAGATTTTAAAGCAGAAATCGAAAAACATCGAGAAGAATACAAAACAGAATTTCTAAAAGATTCAAATTCGCCTCTAAAAAAAGAAGACCTTGAATATTTGCGATTTTTTGAGCCAAACGAAAAATACAAGGTTTTGTGCGAATTTGTATTGACTAAGAAAAAAGAAAAACCTTTTGATATTCCTACTTCGTCGGGGCAAACGGCAACTTATACGAAGTTCGGGGAATTAAAATTTGAAATAGATGGAAAACCCTATAAAGTAGCAGTATATCAATCGCTTAGACTTCGAAATTTGCCACAATACCGAGATTATTTGTTTATTCCATTTAAAGACCTGACCAATGGGAAAGAAAGCTATGGTGGAGGGCGTTATTTGGATTTACGAATGAGCCAATTGGAAGGAGATAAAATTTACTTAGATTTCAATAAAGCTTATAACCCTTATTGTGCTTTTAGTGCTGGCTATAGTTGCCCGATTCCGCCAAAGGAAAATCACTTAAAAGTAGCCATTGAAGCAGGTGAAAAGAATTTTGCGAAAGAACATTGAAGCGGTAAAACACGGCGGTTTCGACTCCGCTCAACCACCGTGTTTTACCGTTGCTTGAACGAGCAACCGCCGAATTATACCGTTGCCTGAGCGGAGTCGAAGGCAACAAGTTTATATCTTTTTCGCAGGATTTCCGAAGACAGTGGTTCCTTCAGCTACATTTTCAATAACTACTGAACCTGCACCTACACGAGCATTTTTACCAACCGTCACACCAGAAATAATGACCGCCCCCGAACCAATAAATGCACCTTCTTCTACTACGGCTTCACTATTAATAATTGCCCCAGCACCAATTTGTACATAATCTCCTACACTTGCATTGATATCAACCACCGCTGACGCTTGAATGATGCAATGATTACCTACAATTGCATAAGGATTTACGATAGCACGTGCTGCCACTAAATTTCCATGCCCAATAAAGGCATCGGCCGAAACTACCGCAGTGTTGTGCACCGCATTGACAGGCATTGTTTTTCGGCGATTATTGAGCATTTCTACGAGTTTTTTACGCTCTTTTGTATTTTCAAGGGCCACAAATGCCTCAGTTTTTTGTCCGATTAGCTTTAAAAAACCATCATCATCGGTTTCGCCCAAAACCATTACATCTCCGATTTCGGTATTATGTAGTTCTTTATTATCATCTAAAAAACCATATACCACAATATTATTACGGTTAAAGATATCTAAGGCTATTTTTCCGAGATTCCCGGCTCCAAAAATCAAAACTGGATTTTCCATTGTATAAAGTTTCTTTTAAAATTTTAAGCGAATATTTCTTTCTTCGCAATCATCAACCTCCACTAACAGGTGGAATCAAAACGATTTCATCGTTTTCTTTTAACATTGCCGAATCTTCGGCATATTCCGAATTAATAGCTACTCTCAACGACTTTAAGGTCGCAAAAGTAGGAAAATTTGTTGAAAGATGCTGTTTTAAGTCGGCCACTGTTGCAGATTCACCCAGCGAAGTAGCATATTCGAATTGCCCAATAATATCGCGGGTTATGCCGAAGCACAATATTTTAATGTTCATATTTTTGTCTATCAGGTAAACTTATAACCACTATTTTTAAAAATAGGTTTATGTAAATCTTAATAGTGAGATTTTTATACAAACTCTAATGCTTTTTTCGACTAAATATAAAAATAATATAACTTGCATTCAAAAAATAAACAGCGATAAAACTACGCATTTGATTTGATGATAACATTTGAAGAAGTAAGCATTCAGAAAGGCGACCGCACGGTTTTAGAAAATATCAATTGGCAAGTAAACGCCAACGAAAACTGGGCGATTGTGGGCGGTAATGGCTCCGGAAAAAGTACTTTATTGGAGGCCGTTGCGGGTAAGATTTTTCCTACTAAAGGAAGAATTTCAAAGCCAAATTATGATGAAATTGCGTTTGTGGCGAGAGATTATAGTTTCAACCGAATTGTTGAGTCGGCTACCCAATATTACCAACAACGCTTCAATTCAATGGATGCTGAAATAGCTCCAACGGTACGAGAAATCTTACAAAATCAGGTTAAACCCATCGGAACGGTTGATGAAAAATCAGTTGATTTACCACCTCTGCCTTATACCGAAGAAGAGCTAATAAAAACCGCTAACCTACTGAAAATAAACCATTTGCTTGAAAGAAAAATAGTAACACTTTCCAATGGAGAGACCCGCCGGACGCTCATTACACTCTCACTTTTACGTAGACCTAAAGTTCTTATTCTCGATAACCCTTTTGTAGGTTTAGATATTGAAAGTAGGGGTATTTTACACCAAGTACTTAATCAGGTTGCGGCTGCAGGAATCATGATTTTAATGGTAACTACTCCAAAAGAAATACCTTCTTGTATTACCAATATTCTTCAGCTCCAAGAGGGGAAAATAAAGCGTACATCCACACAGCCTGCCGATTATCAACAAGTTATCCACAATTCCACAATCCAAATTAATACAGATATTTTATCGCTTATCAAGCAAAATCCAACTCGCAATGATTTTGACTATGCTCTCAATTTGAGAAATGTAACCGTCACATACAAAGGTGTAAATGTCGTTGATGGCGTAAGTTGGGCAGTAAAACGTGGTGAAAAATGGGCTTTAATGGGGCCAAACGGCTCAGGGAAAAGTACAATTTTGAGTTTGATTACAGCCGACAACCCACAGGGCTATCAGAATGACTACGATTTATTTGACCGCAAGCGTGGGAGTGGTGAGAGTATTTGGGATATAAAGCATCGGATTGGTTATGTCTCGCCCGAACTTCATCTATATTTTACTCGCAATACTGAAGTATGGAAAGCCGTAGCTTCTGGTTTATTCGATTCAGCAGGTTTATTCAAAAAATTAAGCGATGAAGAGAGAAATACTACGGATAACTATCTTAGTCTATTGAATATCAAACATTTAACAGACAGGAAAATCTATCAACTTTCTACTGGTGAGCAGCGGCAAGTGTTTTTGGCAAGGGCTTTGGTGAAAAATCCACCCCTACTTTTATTAGACGAACCTTGCCAAGGGTTAGACTATGAACATATTGTATATTTTAGAGATTTAGTCAATAAATTAGTACTTGAACTCGACAAAACACTTATTTACGTAACTCACTACGAGGAAGAAATTCCAGCGTGTGTCGATAAACGCCTGAGTATTAATAAAGGGAAAGTAATTAACTAATAAATACGAAAGAAGTAGTGGCCCTGTTTTATTAACAAAAACCACTACTTTAAATATTATTTCAGCTTATACCATTCTATATTTTTGAGCGAAGCTCGGCGATTGACAACTTCCGTAGCTGGGTAGTTTTTGGCCAAATAATCAAGAATAATTGGTTCAGACTCACCTAAATCCCAAAGTTTTTGTTTTTGCTGCATCCATCTAATCTTTTCGAGCCAGCCAGCACGGTCGGTATGAAACTGTGTGATTAACTTACTCGAATGGCAACCAGTGCAATGTGCCGTTACGATGTCAAGTCCTTTATCTACAATTAGCCCAGTAGCTTTATCTATCTTTTTAATTGAATCTGCCACAGATACTTCAGGTGATTTTTTAATAAGCATGTGCTGTGGTTTCAAGCCTGCACTAATCATTAGAGCAGCACTTATGCCGAGCAATAATATTTTTGGTAAGTTTTTCATCAATCTTAGCTTTAATTATCCAATTTTCACGGCAATTCGGTGGCAAGAATTATTCAAATATCCACCAGGGTTCCAAGCAGGAATAATCATCGGCTGTGAAACACCACTACTATCGGTGGCTTTTGCCCATATTTCATAATATCCTTTTGTTGGAAAACTCACCTTGGCTGACCAATGCTGCCACGCCAAACGATTTTTTGGTTTTCGCAAATCGCACTTTTGCCAAGTTGCTCCAAAATCAATCGAAATATGCATTTCTTTTACCTCCAAATCTCCCGCCCAAGCATGTCCACGCAAATCAAGCGTACGACCGGCCTCAAGCATTGCACCTGATTTTGGGTAAGTAATAACCGATTTTACGGGCATTGATTCAATTATTTTCAAATCTGCATCAGCAATTTTTCCACCTGCCTCAATCGGATATGCTGGCATTCGGTAGCTATGGCCGCTCATTTTTTCGCCATCGTGTACTTTATTTCTAATAGAAATTTTATTCAACCATTTTCCAGAAACTGATGCCGGCCAACCACCAACAACCAATCTCAACGGAAAACCGTGCATCAATGGAATATCTTTCCCATTCATCGCCCAAGCCAAAAGCGTTTCATCTTCGAGGGCTTTTTTCATTGGTACTCCTCTTGATATTGGCGGTTTTGTCACATCGCCGCTCAAATGAATGTCTTTTCCGTAATAACCGATATAAACTGCATCATCTTTAATTCCAACACTTTCCAGCACATCACGCAAGCGTACACCCGTCCATTCAGCACAGCTTACCGCACCCTCTTGCCACTGATTTCCCGATGTTTGTGGGCTAAAGCCATAGCGACCATTACCCGCACATTCGAGTGTAAGTTGATAAGTATAAGTTTTGAATTTTGTTTTAAGTTCGCTTAGAGTGAAAACTTTACGTGTTTTCGCTGATTCTCCTTCAATGACTAATTCCCATTTCGAGATATCTATGTTTTCGGGCAAATTTCCATTATTGCGAATAAACATTTTATCTGCGGGCGTTACTTCATCGTCTAATAAATGGGCGGGGGTTTCAACATTCCAAGGACGGTCATTGAGTAGCATTAACTCTTTATTTTTTCCCTCGGGAAGGTCAATAAATGCTTTTTCGCCTAAGAGCTCAATTTTTTTAGGTAAGTTTTTAGCAAAAACCACTTCACTACCCAATACGGTAGTAAGCCCTAAAATGCTTTTCTGAATAAATGACCGACGATTTTGAGATTTTTCCATAGAATTGTTGTAATACAAATGGTATTTTAGGATTGAAGAGTAAAAATACAATAGAAAAGTTTTCAACTCTACAATTTGGTTGAGTATTAAAGATAAATATGCTTTTTTTGGCGATGTAAGCGACAAATTATATAATAATTGACACTATTTTGCACCATTAGATTCAGATACAGTTTGATATTCGCCTACTTTCAAAAGAATTGCCTTTAAAAGTAAAGCTCCGACGGAGCACTACTTTTTTCATAATTATAAATTTCTACCAATATTTAGTTCCGCTGGAACAGTTTCCAGTTTTGGTAGAAGAGCCTGTTAATATTATCAATTAAATAGCTCTTTTTAATTACACTACTTCCATAATTATAAATTTCTACCAATATTTGGTTCTGTTTGAACAGTTTCCAGTTTTGGTGAAAAAAAACTATAACTCTTTAGCTAATATTATTACTTATTATCTACTCTTATCAATAATAATAAATCACAAACAATAAAGATAATACACATGAAATCAGCCAAAGAATTGTAGCTTGTCCGAAAGTACTCGGTCCTATTTTTCGTAACCTTTCAAACGAAATACTGGCTCCAATTAAGTATAAGCTCAGCACCAATAATTGTTTTGAACAGGTATAAATTAAAGCAAAAAATGGTTTAAACGATGGCAAAAAGCTGTATAAAATTGAAGCCAACACAAAACCTAAAATAAAAATAGGTATTTTGAAATTTTCAAAACTTCTACTAACGCCAACAACCAAAATCAATGAAACTGGGATAATCCAAAAAATACGAAGCATTTTGGTAATTGAAGCTACTCTTAGAGCCACATCGCCATATTTAGCAGCTGCTCCAATCACCGAACTTGTATCGTGAATAGCAATGGCTGCCCAAGTACCAAACTGTTCTTGTGATAAACCCAACCAATGTCCTAAAACAGGAAATACAAACAAAGCTACGGCATTGAGTAAAAAAACTACTCCTGTTGAAACCGACATTTGTTCAGTATTAGCTTTGACTACCGAACCAACTGCGGCAATGGCACTTCCACCACAAATGGCCGTTCCCGCTGAAATTAACAACACTACAATTTTATCTAATTTCAAAAATCGACCCAATAGAAAACCAATACCAAGAATACCGAGTACAAAAAGAGCTGTGATTCCGATATTGCTTTGGCTATCTTCGAGCAAAATCCTGATATTAATTCCAAAGCCCAAACCAATTACTGCCAATTTCAATAAATAGCCACCCCAAGTACTGCTCTGGCCGGAATAAGTCGTATTTTTAAGCACACTGGCTACCAAAACTCCCAAAACTAAAGCCGAACTAGCATTAACTAATGGTAGACAACAGGCCAACAAACCTATCCAAAATATTATTTTTCCCTTTGCTTTCATACCAACAAAAGTAGGACATAAAGAAACCCTAAACCAATGGCATTTTATTATAATCAATTACTTTTGGTTATAATGTCGATGTGCAAAATTGATAAATGAAGTAGCTAATTTATCTTGTTGCCCATGTAGGTTCACAAACGAAAATCTACGCAACATTTGTAGGTTTTCGATAGGAATAATTTTTAGTTCTTGGTGTAATAATTCCTTCTGTATAGCCCTTATCGAAACAAATGACATAGCTTGTGAATGCTCTAAAAACGACTTGATACTTTCAGTACTTCCTAGGTGCATTACAATAGTCAAATTAGTTAATTTAATGCCTTTTTCTTTAAGGGCCAATTCTATCACTTCGAGTGTTCCTGAGCCTCTTTCTCGCAAGACAAGTGGAATTTCAAGCAACATTTCTAAGCTAATGCTCGAAAACTTCGCATATTTACTTTTTGAATGTACCACTGCCACTAATTCATCTTCCATAAAATCGGTATATTTTAAGCTTGAATGGTGTTTTTGACCTTCAACAATGCCTAAATCTATACTTTTTTCTAATACGGCTTTTTCTATAAACTCAGAGTTTCCATTGAGTAATGTGAGTTCAATTTGCGGAAATTTCCCATGAAATGAAGCTAAAATTGGCGAAATTAAATACTGTCCGATAGTCGTACTTGCTCCCAAACGCAGGCTTCCCTCAAATTGATTTTTCATAGTTCCTATTTCAAAAATAGCTTCTTGATAAAGCCTGAAAATCTCAGTCGCATACTTATATAAAACTTCCCCAGCAGCAGTGAGTGTAATGAAATTTCCCTTACGATCAAATAGCCGCACCCCAAGCGATTCTTCAAGTAACTTTATGTGTTTTGTTACGGCAGGTTGAGTAATATACAGCTCTGATGCAGCCTTCGTAAAACTCTGATTTTTACCTACTGAATAAAAAACTTTTAGTCTAAAATCATCCATCATGAAAATGTTTTACACAAATTTATTATAACTTTTTGTAATACTATCATCAAAGTAATGAACAACACAAAAAAGCATTTCTGATTATGGAGTATCTATGCACGATTATTTAATTGTTTAAAAAAGTACGGGTAAGTTTTTTATGTATTTTTGTTGAAAAATTATTAGATAATATGCTTATACGCTATGTAAGAATGACTTTTCAGGAAGATAAAACTGAGGAGTTTCAAGAAATATTCAATAGTTCGAAAGATAAAATCAGAGCTATGGCTGGCTGTAGCCACCTTGAGTTGCTTCGAGATATTAATCAACCTAATATTTTCATGACTCATAGCCATTGGGAGTCGGAAAAAGCCCTGAATAATTATAGAGATTCTGAGCTTTTTCGCAGCACTTGGGCTAAAACTAAAATACTTTTTGCTGATAAACCGCTGGCATTTTCAGTTGAAAGTATCACGGTTGCGTAATTTTTAAGGCGAAAAATTCGTTAAAATAATAGTTTTCTGACTCTACTAATCTATTTCAAGAAATATGAAAAAAATAACAATATTATCCCTCATCGGAATACTAGCTTTAATGCCAGAATTTTCACAAGCTTCTGATTATAAGACAAATAGCATAAAAGAATCAAAGGAGGTAAACGGTGGAGGAAGAAGAAAAAAGAATGGTTCTTACCGCAAGAAAAAAGGCTTTATGTGGGGTTTATTTAAAGGTAAAAATCAATGTGACTGCCCGAAGCATTAAAATAATAGTGAGCAGTTTTCAGTAAGCAACGCATAAATGACTGAAAACTGCCCTTTAAAAACTACTCCAAAAACTTAGTTCTATACGCCAATGGCGTAATTTTTTTGATTGCCTTAAATTGGCGGTTGAAATTCGAAAGGTTATTGAATCCACTTTCAAACGAAATTTCAGCTACGCTCATTTTATCAACCATTAATAGTTTACAAGCGTGTTCGATACGAATTTCGGCCAAAAATTGGGTAAAAGTTCTACGCGTACGTTTCTTGAAATATCTACTAAACGCCGACTCACTCATATTGGCTAAATCGGCTACGTCTTTTAATTGAATTTCTTCTTGATATTTAAGCATTACATATTCAAAAACCTTATTCATACGAGCTGAATCAACCTCATTTCTGAGCGAAATTGGGTTGGTTGTTAGGTCTTGTTTATCATCACTCTCACAGAGGATAAGCAAAATCGAAATCATTTCCAATAACCTTTCCATACCCGTTAGGTTAGGCAAGTTCTTGAATTTAGGTGTTACTTTAGCTACTGTTTTTTCGCCAAAACTCAACCCTCTCTTCGAACGTTCAAACAAGGCTTTAATTTGTTGACTTTCAGGCAATTCCAAAAACTTATCTCCCATGAAATCTTCCAAAAAGTGAATCACCAACGACCTTGCTTTTAGCTTTGATTCTTTCAGATAGAAGTCTTCATCATTACGGTAATAATGTGGCAAATACGAACCAATCATACACAAATCCCCTGGTTTGAAATCGGTGATACTGCTTCCTACGAAACGTTTACCTGTACTTTCCAAGACTAATACAATCTCGTATTCGGGATGATAATGCCACGGAGTGGAAAAATACGGAGTCTCTTGCACAAATAAGTTGAATGAAGAATCAGCAGGAGTAGCGATTTTCAGTAACTGTGGTTTCATTTTCTAAAATAACGTTTTAGACTCATTAATTAGGTATTAGGCTCCATAACTTTTTTCCTTCCTAAAAAACATTTGAAATCTTATATTTTAGGGGCTAAAAGTTTCTTTATGACAGCTAATTTACAATAAATAAGGTACAGAAAGTACTATTTGACTGATTATTTGTCAAAAAAATATTAGAAATGGCTTGAATTTTAGTGGTAAACGGATGGCACAAGAAGTAATTTTGTTAATATTCTAATTAAAAATTTAACTATTTTTAGTTCGTCTATTTTTCCTTTAATTATTAACTAATCCTTTATTAAATTGAGTATGAAACAATTACTACTTAAGATGATGATGCTTAGCTTAGCTGTTGTGTGTAGCATACAATTTGCAGCAGCACAAGGCAAAGCAGTATCGGGCAAGGTTTCAGATGCTGGTGGCAATCCGCTACCTGGAGTAAGTGTAACAGTAAAAGGTACAGCACAAGGAGCCATTTCTGATGCTGCTGGTAAGTATTCGGTACAAGCAGCCAATGGTGCTACTTTGGTATTTAGTTACATTGGTTACAAAGCACAAGAAGTAAAAGTTGGTAGCCAAAACACTATAAATGTAGCATTGGAAGAAGATGCAGCAGCATTAAACGAGGTTATCGTTGTAGGTTATGGTTCACAAAAGAAAAGCCAAACAACTGGTGCCATTTCTCAGGTTTCTGCCAAGCAAATCACAGAAATGCCTATTACCAGCCTTGGACAAGCTCTTCAAGGTAGAACTGCCGGGGTTGACGTTTCACAATCAGGTTCGAAACCAGGTTCAACTCCTAAAATCTTGATTCGTGGTCGTCGTTCATTCAACGCAGGTAATGACCCACTTTACGTAGTAGATGGTATTCCACTTTCTGCGGGCTACGAAGACATGAACCCAAATGATATTCAATCAATTGAGGTTTTGAAAGATGCAACTGCAACAGCTATCTACGGTGCTAGAGGTGCCAATGGTGTTGTTCTTGTAACTACAAAAAGAGGTGCAGTAAAAGGAAAAACAGTAGTAACATTTGATACTTACGGTGGTGTTTCTAAACCTCTTGATAAAATTCAATTGTTTAGCGGTGCTGAATTCGCTGAATTCGTTCGTGAGGCTTATCGTGCAACTAACAACTACAAAGATGCTAATGGAAACCCAGTTCCAACAGGTGTTGCAGATGCAGCAGCTGATGCAAAAGTAGCGGTATTAGGTGGTGACCCTGCAGTAGCAGCTGGTATTGCAGCTGGTAGAAACTCAAACTACCAAGATTTGATTCTACATAATGGTACAATGCAAAACCATTCATTGGGTGTTCAAGGTGGTAATGATAAAACTCAGTTTTATATTTCTGGAGGTTTCTTCCAAGATAAAGGTATCTCTGATGGCTTAGACTATACACGTATGTCGTTGAGAGCAAATATCGACCATAATATCAACAGCCGTATTAAAGTTGGTCTTTCTTCTTATACTATGTATAGCATCAGAAATGGTGAAAACTTAAACCCTTATGGCTTTACAATTCAACAAAATCCGTTGGGTCGTCCATATGATGATAATGGAAACATGATTTTCTCGCCTACTAATGATGCCTTATTGACTAACCCATTGGCTGAGATTGTTCCAGGTGCACAAGTTGATAATACTAAAAAGTATAGAATTTTCAACAGTCTTTATGCTGAAGTGAAGATTTTAGAAGGTTTGAAATATCGTGTAAACTTTGGTCCTGACTTTACAATTTCTCGTTGGGGACGTTTCATTGGTGCAGCTACGAATGCTCGTAAATTTGGTGACCCTCAGGCATCATCACGTAATGACTTCGGCTTTAACTGGACGCTTGAAAATATCGTATCATATAACAAAACATTTGCTCAAAAACACAATTTTGCTGCAACCTTGGTACAATCTATTCAAAGAGATAATTTCGAAAGATTCACTTCTGACGTACAAGGTGTTCCTGCTGAAACTCAACAATTCTATAATTTAGGAAATGCGGCTTCAGTATTAGGTGTTGGTAGTAACTTAACACAATGGACTATCAACTCTTACATGGCACGTGTAAATTATGATTTTAATGATAAATATTTAATCACAGCTACTATGCGTCGTGATGGTTCAAGCCGTTTCGGTGAGAATACTAAATATGGTAACTTCCCTGGTATTGCTGTTGGTTGGAACTTAAGCAACGAAGCATTCATGAAGCAAATTTCATGGATAGACTTGTTGAAATTAAGAGCAGGTTGGGGTAGAGTAGGTAACCAAGGGGTTGCTCCATATCAAACACAAGGTTTATTGAGCAGAACTGCTTATGCTTGGGGAACTACTGCAGCTTTTGGTTATAGACCAAATACAATTGGTAACCCTGATTTGAAATGGGAATCTTCTGCTACAGCTAACATCGGTTTAGATTTCAGTTTCTTGAGAGGCCGTATCCAGGGTTCATTAGAATTATACGAAACAAATACTACAGACTTATTATTATCTGACCAATTACCTGGTTCGATTGGTTTCAGTGCAGTAACTCGTAACGTTGGACAAACACGTAATAAAGGTATTGAACTAGGCTTTACTACTGTAAACGTAAATACAGCAAGTGGCTTTAAATGGACTACTGACTTCACTTTCACTAAAAATAAAGAAGAAATCGTTTCTCTTTACAATGGAAAAGTTGATGACTTAGGAAACCGTTGGTTCATTGGCTACCCGCTTAACTCATATTATGACTATAAGAAGATTGGTATTTGGCAATTGAACGAAAAAGAAGAAGCGGCTAAATTCTACCCTGGTGATAAAGCCAATCCTCTTGGTGCTGGTGTAGGACAAGTGAAAGTTCAGGATACAAACGGTGATGGCGTAATTACAGCTGCTGATAGAGTTATTCTTGGCTCTGATATTCCAAAATTCAGTGCTGGTTTCACTACAAGATTTAGCTACAAAGGATTCGACTTATCTGCATTCTTATTTGGACGTTTCGGAAATATGATTGTGAGTGGTTTCCACCAAAACAACAACGCTTTGGCTGGTCGTTACCAACAGATCAAAGTTGACTACTGGACGCCAAACAACCCAACAAACGAATTCCCTCGCCCATTCAGTACTCAGGAATTCCCTCAATACAATACAACCTTGATTTATTTTGATGGTACTTTCGTGAAAATCAGAAATATTAACTTCGGTTATACTTTCCCACAAAGCATTTCAAAGAAACTTGGTATGGAATCTCTACGTCTTTACACAAGTATTCAACAACCAAAAATTTGGTCTCAATACCGCAGTAAATACAATGGAATCGACCCAGAAGCAACAATCACTTCTTCTGGTACTGGTACCACAAACGTAGGTTCAGGTGTTACACCAGCAACATCGGTTACAACATTTGGTTTGAACATCAGATTCTAAGTAAAAACATCAAGGATTTATTAAACTATTAATAAAATGAAATTAAAAAACATATTAAAACCAATCAAAATCTTTGGTATTGCGGCGTTGTTATGCACGACACAATCATGTAAAGATCTTTTGGATGAAACTGTAGTTTCAGGTATTGGCAACGATTACATGAATACGCCAAAAGGCTTCGAAGATGCAGTAAAATCAGCTTATTCTTCTCTTAGATATTATTATGCCACTCAACAAGGTTTAACTTTAACTGAGTATGGTACCGATATTTATGCTACTGGTGCTGATGGATCATATAAAGGTTTCCATTTCTATGATACGCAATTACAACCAACTGTTGATTACTTAATCAATACTTGGGATGAGCTTTATCGTGGTATCAATACTTGTAATGCAATTATTGATAGAGCTCCAAAAGCTACTGTGGCAGATGCCATTAAAGCTCGACGTGTAGCCGAAGCTAAGTTTTTGAGAGCTCATTATTATTATATCTTACACCAACAATTTGGTGGTGTTGATTTGAGATTGAGCGAAACACTTGCTCCAACCAAAGAAACAAAGAGAGCAACTGATGCAGAAATGTATGCTGCGATTATCAAAGACTTAAATGATGCAATTCCTGCATTAGAGGCAAAAGCACAAGCTACTGATTATGGCCGTGCTACAAAACCAGCTGCTGAAACACTTTTAGCAAAGGTTTACCTAGCAAAAGCTTATTCATCTGTTAAAGCAGCGGATGATTTTGCAAAAGCAGCC
Organism: Emticicia oligotrophica DSM 17448; assembly: GCF_000263195.1. Taxonomy (GTDB): domain Bacteria; phylum Bacteroidota; class Bacteroidia; order Cytophagales; family Spirosomataceae; genus Emticicia; species Emticicia oligotrophica. Next base: position 2,178,499 of record NC_018748.1, on the reverse strand, counting down.
GAACTTTGTAAGACTGTTACAACAGCTTATGGTTTTAAATTATTAGATGATTTTGCAAGTGTTTTCGATGAAAATAACCAAATTAATAGCGAGGTAGTATTTGCAGTTCAATATACAACTGACCCACTTACTAACCTTACTAACAATACAGGTGCTGTAAACGGTGGAAATAACCTACACCTTTTCTTCGGTATGCAATATGACGTACAACCAGGTATGAAGCGTGATGTATTCTATGGTCGTCCATTCAAGCGTTTACGTCCAACAGCATATTTGTTAGAAACTTGTTTCAAAGACCGTACAAACGACTCACGTTATAAGAAAACTTTCCGTGATACTTGGTTGAGTAATAACCCAGGTACTAACTTAAACGCTTCGTTTGATAACTCTAAATCAAAGATTTCATTTGCAGCGGGTGATACTGCTATCTTCATTCCAGGATACGAAATGCCGAAAGAAGAGCGTGCAAAAAGAAAATACCAAGTGTTAGTACCAAGTGCTTACAACGAGGCATTATTCCCAACATTGATGAAATTCTTTGATACAAAACGCCCAGACTTAACTTATGAAGCTGGTAGCCGTGACTATTTCGTATTCCGTTTGGCTGATGTTTACTTAATGTTAGCAGAAGCACAATTAAAAGCAGGAAACGTTTCGGAAGCAACAAAAGCAATCAACGCAGTTCGTTATAGAGCTGGATGGCCTGGTAAAAAAGACGCCATGTTGATTACTGACGCAGATATGAATTTCGAACTTATCGTTGAAGAAAGAGCGAGAGAATTGGCTGGAGAACAAACTCGTTGGTTAGACTTAAAACGTTGGGGATTGTTGGTTGAACGTGTTAAAAAATACAACCCACAAGCCGCAGGAAACGTAGCTGACAAACATTATGTTCGTCCGATTCCTCAAACGCAAATCGACCGTTCGAATGCAGGGGTATTCCCTCAAAACCCAGGATACTAATAGTAGATTTGTTTCATCATAGTGAACAGAGAGACTCCTCCACTTCGAGGAGTCCTCTTTTTTATGAGACATCCTATCTTTGATTAATCTAATAAACTTATTTTTATAAATTCACACTTTAAAAATTATTCGGCCTTTATCTATTTTAAAACTATGAACAGAAGAGATTTTATCACCCAAGCCTCTCTATTGGCGGCCTCGTCAATGTTTTCACTCGAAGCTTTAGCAGCAAAAGCCAAACACAAAATTGCGTATTCGGCCATTACTTGGAATGGAAATGATTTAGTAGCCATTGGCGATATTGCCGCTTTAGGTTTCAAAGGTATTCAGCTAAGAGCCAATACTTATGCCCCTTTCAAAGATAAACCACAAGAATTAAAGGATACCCTTGATAAAAATAAATTGGCTTTAGCCATGTTTTCAAGTGGAAATGTGGGAATTCAAGATGATATTTCGAAAGATATTGAAACACACCTCAATCATGCTAAATTTATAAAAGCACTTGGAGGTAAATCTTTACAAATAACCAATACTTCTCGTCCAAAAGATAGACTCCCAACAACAGATGAGTTGAAGAAATATGCTAAAAACATGAGTGAAGTGGCAAAAGTTGTGAAAGGCGAAACGGGTATTCAACCTGCTTACCATAATCATATGCACCAACTTGGCGAAACACCAGAAGAAGTAGATATTATCTTCAATGAAATGAACCACGATTATATTTTGGCTTTATTAGATGTAGCTCACTACACACAAGGGGGTGGTAATGCTGCCGAAGCAGTATTGAAATATAAAGATATCATCTATGCTACTCACATAAAAGATACCAAACCAGTAGAAAGTAAATCGGGTTATCAGTTTGTAGAGTTAGGTCAAGGACGTGTTGACTTTCCTTCGATTTTTGCCAACTTAGATAAAATCAAATTTAAGGGCTGGAATATCATCGAACTCGATTCTGTACCAGTGAAAGGACGCACGGCTCTCGAATGTGGACAAACCAGCAAAAAATATTTAGAATCTATCAAAGTTAGCTTCTAAGAAAAATTCAAGGCGAACCTGTTGTTCGCCTTATTTTTTACCTCTCAAATACTGATTGGGTAATTCCATTTCAAAACCCAATTCCGAAGCTGCTTGCTGCGGAAAGTAAGGATTTCGCAGTAATTCTCTGCCTAAAAACACCAAATCTGCTTTTCCAGAACTAATAATTTCATTGGCTTGAATGGCTGATGTTATCAAACCAACTGCCCCTGTTTTTATATCTACTTCGGTTTTTATTCTTTCGGCAAATGGTAATTGATAATTGGGAGCAATCGGTATTTCACTCGGAGCAACAAAACCACCCGAAGAACAATCGACCAAATCAACTCCTACCTTAGCTAAAATTTTTGCCAATTTTATCGAATCTTGAATAGTCCAACCATTCTGCTGCCAATCAGTCGCCGAAATTCTAACAAATAAAGGTGTTTCTTCAGGTAAAACTTCTTTCACACTTTCGAGCACCATCAATAAAACTCGAATTCGGTTTTCAAAACTACCACCAAATTCATCTACTCTTTTATTACTTAAAGGTGAAAGAAACTCATTCAATAAATAGCCATGAGCGGCATGTACCTCTATTATTTTAAATCCTGCCTCGAGGGCTCGTTGAGCAGCATTTTTAAAATTAATTACAATTTGTTCAATTTCAGTTTTGGTTAATTCCTTCGAAAAACTCTTCCTATCCGTCAGCAATGTTGTACTTGGTGAAACTGGCAACCAACCACCTTGCATTTCTGAAATATATTTTCCCCCTTCCCACGGCACTGCCGAACTGGCCTTATAGCCAGCGTGTGCTAATTGTACACCCGCTATTGCACCTTGCTGATGAATAAAGTTGGTTATTCGGCGAAGCGGTGCAATGTGTTCATCAGACCAAATACCTAAATCACCAGCCGAAATTCGTCCTTCGGGCGAAACTGCCATGGCTTCTGAAAAGATTAACCCTGCTCCACCAACGGCTCTACTACTTAAATGTGCAAAATGCCAGTCATTCGCAAAACCATCAGTAGCACTATACTGGCACATGGGCGACATAACTATTCGGTTTTTTAGAGAAATCCCTTTTATTACCAAGGGAGAAAAAAGGTTTATCGGCTCTATCATGTTCTGTTCATAAATATCTACAATAACCATTTTCTTGGTAATTAGTTTCATTTTCTCAAATTCCATAATTCTTGACCATACAGAGTAAAATTAGGTCAATTAAATATCAAAATCTTAATATTTTTGGTTAAATAGGTATTAGATTAGTATGGTTTTAATTCCTAATTTTGATTTATTATTCAACTCAAGTAGCAATATCAAAAATGAAAAAAATTCTTGTAGTTATGCTCACAGTAGGGGTATTTTCATATACGCAAGCCCAAAAAGAGCAATGGAAAAGCTTATTCAATGGTAAAGATTTAAAAGGATGGGTTCAGCGTGGAGGCAAAGCGACCTATGTTGTAGAAAATGGTGAAATCGTGGGTACAACCGTAAAAGACACTCCAAACTCATTTCTCTGCACCGAAAAAGATTACGGCGACTTTATTCTTGAATTAGACCTGAAATTAGATGATGAAATGAACGGTGGTGTACAGTTCCGTAGCCTTTCAAAGCCTGATTATCAGAATGGTAGAGTTCATGGCTATCAGATGGAAGTTGACCCTTCTCCTAGAGCTTGGTCAGGAGCTATTTATGATGAAGGACGTCGTGACTGGTTATATATTCCAAACATTAACCCTGAGGGTAAAAAAGCCTTCAAACCAATCGGGCAATGGAATAAATATCGCATTGAAGCAATTGGTAGCACTATTCGTACTTTTATCAACGGAGTGCCAACAGCTCATTTAATTGATGACATGACAGATAAAGGTTTTATCGCCTTACAGGTTCATTCAATCTATGGCCCAATGAAAGAAGGAATGAAAATTCGTTGGAAAAACATCAGAATTCAAACCGAAAATCTCAAGCCAAGTCCGTTGGATAATTGTCCAGTTGTAAATTTACTTTTGAATAATCTTTCGGAACAAGAAAAAGCACAAGGTTTCAAAATGCTTTTCAATGGTAAAGATTTCACGGGTTGGAGAGCCGTTCACGGAACCGAAATGCCAAAACAACATTGGGCAGTGGTTGACGGAACAATCAATGTTAGTCCGTCTGATGGTTCTGAAACTGGAAACGATATCGTAACAAACGAACAATTTGGAGCATTTGAGTTAGTTTTTGAATTTAAGCTCACCGAAGGAGCAAACTCTGGAGTAAAATATTTCGTAAACGAAGCTTTTGATTCTAACGGAAAATCGGGTATAGGGCTTGAATTCCAAGTACTTGATGACGAAAAACACCCCGATGCAAAAATGGGTGCAGTTGGAAATCGTACGTTGGCGAGTTTATACGATTTGATTCCTTCATATAAAATCGACAAAGACTTGAAAATGGACAGACGTTTCATCAAGAAAATTGGCGATTGGAATCAAGGTCGTGTGATTGTTTTTCCAAATAATATCGTTCAGCACTGGCTAAATGGCTTCAAAGTAGTTGAATATGAGCGTAAGAGCAATGTTTTCAATGCATTGGTAGCTCGAAGCAAATACAAGGATTATAATGGTTTTGGAGCGGGGGATAAAGGAAATATTTTGCTTCAAGACCACGGCAATAATGTTTCGTTTAGAAATATCAAAATCCGTGAATTGAAATAAATAGGTTTTCAACCCATCTATCTAACCTATCATGAGAAAAATACATTTTATTGGAGTTTTTCTGTTTTGTACAACAGTTGGTTATGCCCAAAAACCCGTACAACCCACATTGGGGTATCGCTCAGTAAAGACATTGAAAGTCAACGGTTTAGAATTTAAAGACCTCAATAAAAACGATAAACTTGATAAATACGAAGATTGGCGTTTACCGCAAGAAGCTCGCATCAAAGATTTGATTTCGCAGATGACGCTTGAGGAAAAAATCGGCTTCATGCTCATCAGTACCACTCGTATGGCTGGCGATAATGTCTTTCAGGCAAATGCACCAAAAACAGAAATTTCGAGCGGTTTTAACGAAGAAGATTTAGTGCAGCCTACTAATATGTTTACTCGTAAGCCATTGGCTGTGCCTATATTGTCGGCGGCGGGTACGACAAAAGCGGTCAATCAGATTCACCAAAGGCACTTTATATTAAGAGCAAATACGAGTGCCAAAATAATGGCCGAGTGGTCGAATAATTTACAGGCTTTGTGCGAAAACTCACGTTTGGGGATTCCTGCCATTGTTGCCTCGAATCCACGAAACCACGTTACAACTGATGCTTCAGTTGGTTTGAGTGTTGGCACAACAGTTTTCTCAAGATGGCCTGGTGAATTAGGTTTAGCAGCCATGCGAGATTTGAAACTGACTCGTGAGTTTGCCGAAATTGCCGCCAAAGAATGGGCTTCGGTGGGCTTACGCAAAGGTTATATGTACATGGCTGATTTGGCAACCGAGCCACGTTGGCAGCGTGTAGAAGGAACTTTTGGCGAAGATGCCGACCTTGCCGCCAGCATGACCAGAGAAATTGTACTCGGTTTTCAAGGCATAAAGTTGAATAAAAACTCAATCGCATTGACAACCAAGCATTTCCCTGGTGGTGGCCCACAGGAAGGCGGACAAGATTCGCATTTCGATTGGGGAAAATACGCTCATTACCCAGGTGGAATGTTTGAGTATCATGTAAAACCTTTCAAGGCGGCCATTGATGCAGGCACTTCTTCAATTATGCCTTATTATTCGGCTCCGAAAGATAAAAGCATGGAAGCAGTAGGTTTTTCATATAATAAAGCAATTATTCAAGATTTGTTACGCAAAAAACTCGGTTTCAAAGGTATTATTAATTCTGACACTGGCCCAATTGACATGATGCCGTGGGGAGTTGAAAACCTTACAATTACCGAACGCTACAAGAAAGCACTCGATGCTGGCGTAGATATTTTTTCTGGCGGAGCAGACCCTGCTCTTTTGCTCGAAACGGTAAAGAAAGGAATGGTTACGGAAGAAAGAATCAATGAGTCGATTGCTAAATTATTGAAAGAAAAGTTTGATTTAGGGTTATTTGAAAATCCTTATGTGGATGTAGAAAATGCGGTAAAAACGGTTGGAAATGCTGAATTTCAGAAAAAAGCAGATTTAGCCCTCAGAAAATCAATTGTTTTACTCAGAAATGATGAAAATGTTTTACCGATTTCAAAGAAAGCAGATGGTGGCCGAACAAAGGTGTATTTTGAAACTTACAAAGAAAGTGGCGGTAGAGGACAAGCTCAAACATCGGCAATCAATGTAAATAAGCCAACTATTCAAAACGTAAACATCGAATTTGTTTCGACCAAAGAAGAAGCCGATGTTGTATTGCTTTGGTTGATTCCGAGCGGTGGCGGCTTGTTTAGTTCGGGTGGGCAACCTATTGAATTGAGTCTTTCAAAGAACAAAATTGATGTAGCTCATGTGAATGAAATTTTGAACGCAAAACCAACCATTTTGGCTATCAACTTTACAAATCCGTGGGTAATTGATGAAATTGACAAAGGCAAAGCCAAAACCATTTTAGCAACTTTTGGAACAACCCAAGATGCACTTTTGGATATTGTAAGCGGAGCATTTAACCCAACAGGAAAGTTGCCTTTTACGATACCAATTTCCGAAAAAGCCGTACAGGAAAACAAATCTGATGTACCGGGTTATCTGGAGCCAAATTATGCTCTATTCAAATTCGGTGCTGGACTAAGTTATAAGTGATTTGGTAGAAAAAAACATTGAAAAATTGAAAAAATCATTAAATTTACAATAATACAATTAGCAAATATTCAATCAGTATAAAACTATGACAACTCGTAGAGACTTTATTATCAAGTCGGTTATTGCAAGTGCGGGGGTAGCCGTTGGCGGCTCAGCTTTTGCAAAACCAACAGGCAGTTTTTCGGCCAAAAGTTATGGCAAAATCATTGGTGCCAATGACCGTGTTCGTGTAGGTTGTGTAGGTTTCTCTGACCGCCACCGTGCCTCACACGTAGGGCCATTCAAAGAGCTTTCAAAAGGCATGAACTTTGAAATGGTAGCACTTTCTGACCTATGGAATCGCCGTCGTGAAGAAGGGAAAGCTTATCTTGATAAGCAATTAGGTAGTGATGTGAAGGTTTTCCGTAACAACGAAGAACTTTACAACTCTAAAATGGTTGATGCCGTATTTATCTCAACTGCCGATTTTCAACACGCTTTGCACACAATCGAGGCGGTAAAAGCGGGTTGCGATACTTACACCGAAAAACCATTGGCCGAAACAATGGAAGATAACCGTGCAGTATTGAAGGCAGTAAAAGAATCGGGTAAAATCGTGCAGATTGGTTCACAACGCCGTAGTGGAGAAAACTACTTTGCGGCGGAAGATTTCATTAAATCTGGTAAATTTGGCCCAATCGTGATGGTTGAGCTAATGTGGAACGTAAACCAACCAGGCCGTTGGAGAAGACCAGAATTAGTAAAAGATTTGAAAGAATCGGATGTTGATTGGAAACGCTATTTAATGAATCGTCCGATGGTTCCATTCGACCCACGTAAATACTTAGAATATCGTTTATTCTGGCCTTATTCTTCGGGTATTCCTGGTCAATGGATGAGCCACCAAATTGATACTGTTCACTGGTTCTCGGGCTTGCCACACCCACGTAGCGTAGTAGCCAACGGTGGAATTTACCAATGGAAAGATGGCCGTACAAACGCCGATACACTTACAGTAGTATTCGATTACGGCCCATTAAACGACCCATCAACGGGCTTCCAAGTACAATTCACAAGTCGTTTCTCAAACGCTGCGGGAGATACCAAAGAATTATACTACTCAAATGGTGGTATGATTAACCTCGACACCAACGAGATTTCGGATACTGGTGGCTTACGTGAGCGTGAAGCATCAGCAATGGGCTTGAAGGCTAACTTGTTGCCAAAAATTAAACTTGAAGGACAAAAAGTTGAGTCAGGTGCAAATACTGGTGGCGACCCACTGACATTCAATCACATCAAAAACTGGATGGAATGTGTACGTAGCCGCAAAACTCCGCACGCTCCAATCGAAGCGGGATATTCGCACTCAATCGCTACAATCATGTCGAATGCAGCTTACCGCACTGGCTTGAAAGTAACGTTTGATACAAAAACACAAGAAGTATTGGCTGGCGGAAAACCGTTTAAGTATTAAGAATAAATAAGGAAGTCTTCGAACTGGGCGTTCCCCTCAAAGCGAAGACTTCCTTCAATTTTACTTCCTCAATTCCCTCTTCAAAATCTTCCCAGAAGCCCCCATTGGTAAGCTACTCATAAATTCTACTACACGAGGATATTTATAGGATGCAATGCGTTCTTTTGTCCAAACAATTAATTCTTGTTCCGTTATTTGATCATCGGGTTTTAGCACCACGCAAGCCTTTATTTCTTCACCATATTCGTCGCTTGGTACGCCAATTACGGCCACCATCGAAATAGCCGAATGTTGCATCATTACCTCTTCTACCTCACGTGGGTACACATTATAACCACCACGAATAATCATATCTTTGGTGCGGTCAACGATAAAATAATACCCATCATCATCTCTGATGGCAATATCACCCGAATGTAACCAACCATTTTTAATACTCTCAGCAGTAGCATCAGGGCGTTTATAATATCCTTTCATTACGTTGTGTCCGCGATAACAAAGTTCACCTTTTTCGTTGTTACCAAGTTCTTTTCCATTTTCATCCTTTATACAAACCTCCACTCCCCAAACTGGTGTTCCTACCGAACCTGGTTTACGTACTCGGTCTGGGTGATTGAATGTAACAACTGGTGAGCCTTCTGACATTCCGTATCCTTCTAAAATAGGCACATTATATTTAGCCTCGAAATCTTTTAGTACCTGTACTGGCAAGGCAGCTCCGCCCGATAAACACATGCTAAGCGAGCTAGTGTCGAATTTATCAGCTCCTGGAAAACTCAAAAGTCCCCAATACATAGTTGGCACGCCAGCAAAATGCGTAACCTTTTCTTTTTGAATTAAACTTAAAACCATTTCAGCATCAAAACGTGGCACTAATACGGCCGTTGCTCCACGATAGATACTAGCAATCATACAAACTACTTGACCGAAAATATGGAAAAGTGGTAGCACCAACATGCTCACATCTTCGTAATTAAGTTTCTGAAGGTCTTTGCTTAGATTAGCATTTAAGAATAAATTCGAATGTGTAAGTTCAGCCCCTTTCGGACGCCCCGTTGTTCCAGAAGTATAAATAATTACAGCAGTATCATCTGGCGAAGTAAAATAACTCTGAAAAACAGGAGATTTTCCTGCCATCAACATTCCCATTGTTTGTGTTGCTTCAATTGGAGAAGCATCGGTAAAGGCTGGTGTAATCATAAAAAAATGTTCACAAGAATCAGCCATTTCAAAACCTGCATGTCCTTCTTGCCCCATTGGCATTTCAGGCGTACCCACAAAACAGAAATAAGCCTTTGCATCAGAATCTTGCAAGTGATAAGCTATTTCATGACGTTTCAACAACACACTCAATGGTACAACGGTTGCCCCTGTTTTTAGGATTCCGAAATAGATCATCGGAAAATACGGTAAGTTTGGACACGTAAGAGCTACTTTATCTCCATAACCAATACCAAGTGAAACCAATCCATTAGCAATTTGGTTGGCTGCGGCATCGAGTTGGGAAAATGTAATTCGTTTATCGGCAAATATGAGAGCCTCTTTATTTGAAGAGTTTCGAGCGTGATGTTCTAAAACTGTTGATAAGTTAAACATAGGTTTTACAGGTTAATTGGTATTTGCAAGATATGTTTATTATAGTACTTTAAAAAGAAAAAATTGTTTTAATTAAGGCAGGATGCAAGAAGAAAATAAGTAAAAATAGACATAAACTCAAAAATACACCTCGAAAGCACCAATAACAAAAGATATAGCGTAACTTTGCAACTGAAACACTAACTCCCAAAAAATGAACCATTCATTAACAAAATTGCTATTACTCATTTTAGTCTCAACCCTTAGTTTCGGACAAATAAGTTCACCTGCTGCAAGTCCATCAGCAAGTGTTTCGCAAACTATCGGTTTTGCTAAAGTTACGATTGATTATAGTCGTCCATCGGTAAAAGGACGTAAGATTTTTGGTGATTTAGTTCCATATGCTAAAGTTTGGCGTACTGGTGCTAATAAAATTACAAGCATTCAGTTTGACCAAGATGTGCATATCAACGGAGCACTCATGAAAGCGGGTAGTTATGGTCTTTATACTATTCCAAACAAAAACGAGTGGACAATCATCCTCAACCGTGATGATAAACAATGGGGTGCTTATGGCTATGATATTAATAAAGATGTCATCAGATTTAATGTTCAGCCTACGAAACCACAAACATTTGCTGAGCAAATGAGCATTGATTTTATTGACTTCAACGCAACAAGTGCTTATGTTTCAATCAAATGGGAAAACACTGAAGTAAGGTTTTTAATTGAACAACGAGGCATTGATGAAAAAATAATGGCAGAAATTGCTGAAAAAACTACAAAACCCGAAGTTTCCACTGATACCTATTTTGCTGCAGCCGATTTTTATTATCAAAAAGGTATTAAACTCGACCAAGCATTAGAATGGGCCAATAAAGTGCTCGATAAAAGCAAAGAATATTGGACATATCAATTGGTAGCACGCATTGCAGCTAAACAAAATAATTGTGAGGTGGCCGTGCCCAATGCCCAAAAATCAATGGAACTTGCCAAAAAGGCAGGCGATGATGCCTACATTAAGTTAAACCAAGCGGTATTTACTCAATGTAAAAAAGGATATTAGATAAATTACCTAGGCGTGGCACATCTTGTTATGAACGATAATGAGATGTGCCACGTTTTTATTTTACGTAGAACAGGTTTCAAACCTGTAAGCGGAGAACAAATGTTTTTGAATAAATCAGTAACAAATAACTAAAAGATATATGTTAAATCAATTAGAAGCCATCAGAGAACGTTATGAAGAGGTTTCGCAGCAGATGACCATGCCTGAAGTGGTTTCTGATATGACGAAATTCACTCGTCTAAGCAAAGAATATAAAGATTTAGAAAAAATCGTAAACGAGTATAAAATCTACAAAAACGTATTATCGAATATCGAAGGAGCAAAAGATATTATTGCAAACGAGAAAGATGAAGAAATGCGTGATTTAGCCAAAGAAGAGTTAGACGAACTTCTTCCTCAAAAAGAAACTTTGGAGGCAACTCTTAAAGAAATGCTCATTCCCAAAGACCCGAACGATAGCAAGAATGTAATCCTCGAAATTAGAGCAGGAACGGGAGGCGATGAAGCCTCAATTTTTGCAGGGGATTTATTTAGAATGTACCAAAGATTCATCGAAAAACAAGGTTGGAGAATGACCCTTCTCGACCACAACGAAGGTACGGCAGGTGGCTATAAAGAAATTGTCGTGCAGGTTGAAGGTGAAGATGTTTATGGTAAACTCAAATACGAATCAGGCGTACACCGCGTACAGCGTGTACCAGCTACCGAATCACAAGGACGTGTACATACTTCTGCCGCTACAGTGGCCGCCCTTCCAGAAGCTGATGAAGTTGACCTAACAATCAATATGAATGATATTAGGGTTGATACATTCTGTTCGTCGGGTGCGGGTGGGCAGTCCGTAAATACCACTTATTCGGCCGTTCGTATGGTGCATATTCCAACGGGAGTGACTGTTTCTTGTCAAGATGAGCGTTCACAAATCAAAAACCGTGAAAAAGCACTCTCGGTTTTACGTTCGAGACTTTACGAAATGGAAATGGCCAAGCACAATGAAGCAATTTCGGCCGAACGAAAAGGTTTGGTAGGCAATGGTGACCGTTCGGACAAAATCAGAACATATAATTACCCACAAAGCCGTGTAACTGACCACCGTATTGGTTATACAGTTTATAACTTACCTACCGTAATGGAAGGCGAAATTGATGGGTTCATTGAGCAACTCCGTATGGCCGATAATGCCGAAAAAATTAAAGAAAATGCAATGGCAGTGGCGTAAAAATATAAATCAACACGAAGGAAATTAGTACATAAAGTTTCTCTAAGCATTTCTTTTGAACTACCCATCTGTGAAACTTTGGCTTTTTGTGAAATTATCAACAAAACAATGAAACTCTGTTTAGCAACGAACAACAAACATAAAGTAGAAGAATTACAAGCCCTTTTGGGCGAAAATTTTCAGCTTCAAACTCTCAACGAAATTGGTTGTTTTGATGATATTCCAGAAACTGCCGATACTTTCGATGGAAATTCTCTACAAAAAGCAATGTATGTCTGGGAGCGTTTCCAGATTGATTGCATTGCAGATGATTCTGGTTTAGAAGTTGATGCCCTCAATGGTGAACCAGGTGTTTTCTCGGCACGCTACGCTGGCGAACATGGAAATCATGCTAAAAACATTGAAAAATTGCTTCAAACCCTTGAAGGAGTTGAAAATCGTGGAGCTCAATTTAGAAGTGTAATTACACTCATAATCAATGGCAAACACTATTTTTTTGAAGGAATAATTCGTGGAAAAATCACACATGAAAAACACGGAGAAAAAGGATTTGGCTATGACCCTATTTTTATTCCTGAAGGCTATGACCGAACATTCGCTGAAATGACCATGGAGGAAAAAAATCCAATAAGTCATCGTGGCATCGCGGTTGCAAAAATGATTGAATTCTTGAAGAATATATAAAAGATAAGCGAGGTCAATGACCTCGCTCAAAAAAACTTTTCATAGGTAAAGTATGTCTGATTGTCTCAGAAAGGTAATCAATCCTTTTTCTGTTACAAAGTTGGGGCTAATCTTCAAAAAAAACTACTCCATCATTATCTAATACTTGTGCTGTATTAACATTATGCCTACATTTGTTTAGCAAATAATGATAATAAAGCATGAAAGTTGAATACGAAAAAATTTCTCCCGACTCAGGCAGCTCTTTTCGTCTGATTCATTGGAAATCGGAAAATGACCGATACTTTTGGCATTATCACCCTGAATATGAGATAGTTTTCGTGAGAAAGGGTTCAGGAAAACTTCATATAGGCGAACACCTCAAAAACTACGAAGAAGGTGAATTGGTATTTATTGGCCCAAATTTACCCCATACTGGTTTTGGCTATGGCGTGATTGGTGAACATGAAGAAATAGTAGTTCAGCTAAGAAAAGATTTTTTGGGAACAGATTTTCTGCAGAAACCTGAAATGGAGCACATCAACCAGCTCTTTGAGAAAGCTAAACAGGGTTTATCTTTTCATGGTAAAGCTCGTAAATTAGTTGCAAGCAAACTACAAAAAATGCTTACCCAACCTTACTTCGAGCGTATGGTAGAACTCCTTCATATTTTCCAAATTTTAGCCAATACTAACGAATATACTATTCTAAACCATCCAGAAAAACGTTTTGATTTTAGCCACAAAGATGAAGACCGAATCAACAGAGTATATGAGTTTGTAGAACAAAACTACCAACAAAGTATTGATATTCAGGTAGTAGCTGAATTAGCCAACTTAACAGTCCCCTCTTTTTGCCGATATTTCAAGAAAATCACGCATAAAACCTATACGGACTTTGTCAATGAACACCGCATCAATCAAGCTTGTAGATTATTGCTTGAAAACAAACCCGTTGCCAATGTTTGTTTTGAAGTAGGATTCAATAATATTTCGCACTTCAATAAAACTTTTAAACAATTAAAAGGCCTAAGCCCAAGAGAGTATAAATCGAGAATGGAAAAATAAAATTCCACGGGCATCGTAGCCTACAACTCTACCAATAATCTCAAATCTTTTCACTAATTTCGCCCTCGAAAATCAACAAAACTTCATCTACAATGAACAATGCCTTTTTTAAAGTACCAACTCCTATCAATGAGCCAGTTTTAAATTATGGTCCGGGTTCGCCCGAAAAAGCAGCACTCAAAAAGGCTCTTGCCGAAGGCCGCTCGAAGGTTATCGACGTGCCAATGTATATTGGTAGCGAGCTTGTACATACAGATAAAAAAATTAAACTTTCTCCTCCGCACGACCATCAACATGTGTTGGGCTATGCCAGTGAGGGCGATGCTTCACACGTTCATCAAGCAATCGAAGCCGCTTTAGCTGCACGTGAAAGTTGGGCAAATCTTTCGTGGGAACACCGTGCGAGTATTTTCTTGAAAGCTGCCGACCTTTTGGCTGGTCCTTACCGTGCTAAAATCAATGCGGCAACTATGCTTGGACAATCGAAAAATGCTTACCAAGCCGAAATCGATTCTGCTTGTGAATTTATCGACTTCTTGCGTTTCAATGCCTATTTCATGCAACAAATCTACACAGGTCAGCCTGAATCAGTGCGTGGTTTGTGGAATCGTGTAGAATATCGTCCGCTGGAAGGTTTTGTTTTTGCCCTTACACCTTTCAACTTTACGGCCATTGCTGGAAACCTTCCTGCCTGCGTAGCCATGATGGGTAACGTAACAGTTTGGAAACCAGCCTATCCACAAATTTACTCGGCCAACGTAATCATGGAGGTTTTGCGTGAAGCAGGCTTACCAGATGGAGTAATTAATTTGATTTACGTAGATGGCCCAGTGGCTGGCGATATTATTTTCAAGCACCCAGATTTTGCAGGTATTCACTTTACGGGTAGCACTAAAGTTTTCCAAACAATTTGGCAAACAATCGGAGAAAATATCTCAAAATATAAAACTTATCCACGTATTGTGGGCGAAACTGGTGGAAAAGACTTTGTAATTGCTCACGAATCAGCCGATGTAAAAGCATTAGTAACTGGCTTAGTTCGTGGAGCTTTTGAATATCAAGGACAAAAATGTTCGGCCGCTTCTCGTGCTTACATTCCTTCAAACCTTTGGTCAGCGGTTAAAGAACAATTATTGGCAGATTTGAAAGAAATCAAAATGGGTGGTACCGAAGATTTCTCGAATTTTGTCAATGCAGTAATTGATGAGCGTGCATTCGATAAAATTGCAGGATACATTGATAATGCCAAGAAAAGCGATAAAGTAAGTCTCGTTGCTGGTGGAAATTACGATAAATCGAAAGGATATTTCATTGAGCCAACTGTTTTCTTGACAACCGACCCACACTATACAACTATGTGTGAGGAAATCTTCGGCCCAGTCTTGACAATTTATGTGTACGAGCCTCAAGATTTCGAAAAAACCCTTGAATTAGTAGATTCAACTTCGCCGTACGCTCTTACGGGTGCAATTTTCTCACAAGATAGATACGCCATTGATTTAGGTATGAGAAAATTAGTCAATTCGGCAGGTAACTTCTATATCAACGATAAACCAACGGGTGCGGTAGTTGGTCAACAACCATTCGGTGGAGCAAGAGCTTCGGGCACTAATGATAAAGCAGGTTCAATTCTCAACTTATATCGTTGGGTACAGCCTCGTACAATCAAAGAAACCTTTGTTTCTCCAACTGATTATAAATATCCGTTTTTAGGGGAAGAGTAAAATTTAGACAAGGGATATGAGACAAGAAATATGAGAACAAAACGATAATAAAATCGTTGTAGAATATATCTTTTGTCTCTTGTCTTATATCTCATTTCTATACAACCATGGAAGAACAAAACAAACTTGACCGAATTATTGAAGCTCGTATGAAGCTCAAGGCTCGGTTTGAAGATAAAATGAAAACCACCCCATCAATGGCTGATGACAAGCCAATGGGGAAAGGACCAATCAACCGCCACGGAATGCCACAACTGCCAGTAGGACAAACCACGACAGTTAAATGGCCCGTGCTTGATTTGGGTTATCATCCAGATGTTAGTCTTGACCGTTGGCGTCTAACCATCAATGGTGAAGTAGAAAATCCAGTGGTGTTAACTTGGGAAGATTTCATGGCATTGCCACAAGTAGAAGACACCAGTGATTTTCACTGCGTAACTACGTGGTCAAAGATGGATATGGTTTGGAAAGGTGTGCGTTTAATTGATTTGGCCGCACTCGTTCAACCTAAAGAAACTGCCACGCACATTTTGTGTTATGGTTACGACACCTATACAACGAATGTTTCACTCGAAGAAGCACTGAAACCCGATGTGTTGATTGCTCATACAGTTTATAATGAACCTTTAGCCAAAGAACACGGTGGCCCTGCTCGCATGATTACCCCACAACTCTACGCTTGGAAAGGTTCAAAGTGGATCAAACGAATTGAATTTTTACCTAAAAACAAATTAGGTTTCTGGGAAGAAAGAGGCTACTCTAATACAGCCTACCCTTGGAGAAATGATAGATATAGCTAAGAACCAATAGCATCCGTCCTAAATAATATTTAGCGTTTTTTCGTTAGTAAAGAAATTCATTCTAAATATTTCCAATGCCCAAAATTCTCCTAATCTTGTTTATTATTAGCTTTACGAAGAGTTTTGGGCAAACTTTTTCTCCTATTGAAATTCGAGCCGATTTGGCTTTCCTCAAAGAACGCATCGAAGAAATTCATCCCAATCCTTATAAGTTTATTGAACAAAGCCGATTTCAGCAAATTTATGATTCGCTTTATAGAGTCGAACGCTCACTTACAATAAAACAAACCTTTGTTCATTACCTCAATCTTACTCGTAGCATTCATTGTGGGCATTCTTCAATTTTTGTTGATGAGCGACTGATTCCACCCAGCAATTCAAACCCTAAATTCTTACCACTCGATGTTGTAATTTATGATGGCCGAGTTTTTATTTCCAGAAATTATTCAGAAAATCATATACTCCAAAAAGGCATTGAGATTATTGATATAGAAGATATTCCGATGAATCGTTTACTCAAAAACCTTTCACGCTATACCTTTCAGAATGGTGATGGTGTAAATGCTGAAGTAGACAATTATTATCTCCAACGGAATTTCCGAAAACTACTTTATCTGTTTTTTGAAGAACAAGATGAGCTTCATTTGAAAGTTCGTTTAGCCAATAAACAAGAAAAAAGCACCAACATAATGATGAAGCCTCTCGCCTATTTACGAGAAATTGAGGCCGAACGAAATCCTGTAAAAAATGTAGATTTCTATAAAAACATTTACCTCAGCGACTTCGATTCTAAAACATCACTTCTTAAAATTCGGAGTTTTGATGGCAATGAATTTGAGAATGGTAATTTCAGAAACGAAATCTCAACTATTTTCAAAAAATTAGCTCAAAAACAAAGTAAAAACCTTATTATTGATGTACGAAATAATGTTGGTGGCGGCCTTGATTATGCCGATGAAATTCTCAAATATTTACTACAAAAACCATATCAACGTTATCAGGTAAGTAATAGCCCCAACATTAAAGTAAAAAAGAAAGGTTTATCTGCCAGTCAATTTTATGAGCCTACAAACGAATTTTTATTTAGAGGAAATATCTACGTTTGGGTCAATGAAGGCACTTTTTCTACGGCGGTTTATTTAGCTGCTCACCTCAAAAATCAAGCGAACGTTTCGTTAATCGGAACGACTTGCGGTGGGGCAGCCGATGGCTCCTCGGCTGGTGAATTTACCTCTTTTACTTTACCCAATACTAAGTTTACGGTTAGTTTACCACTACTAAAAATCAATTATAACACGACTTCTGCTCTGCATCTTCAACCAAATTTTGAGGTAAAACAAAGTTTATCTGATTTTCTAACAGGAGAAGATAGTGTTGTACTTTTTACAAAAGAGTTACTAAAAGGCACAAAACCGTAGGGTAAAACCATCCGTTTTCAAAAATAACTTCTAAATTTGGGGAAATATTTATCAAAAATGCCCCAAGTTCTTCCACTAAAAATAGACATCTACTCGCTTTGGATATTTCTGGGCATTATTCAAGCCTTATTTTTGGCTTATTTCTTTTTATTCGGAAAACAAGCTCATTTCTTAGCCAATAAATTTTTAGGCGTCTTATTAATTGCCTTTGCGGCGGCATTATCAGAAATACTTTTGTGTTATACCAATTACATGTTTCGAGTCATTTGGCTCATCGATTTTGCCGAACCAACGAATCTCTTGTTTGCTCCTCTGATATTTATTTACCATAAAACCCTCTTGGGAAAGCAATTTAAGAAATCAGATTGGTTGCATTTTTTACCTTTTGTAGCGTATATCGTTTATCTTTCCATTACATTTTACTCGAAAGGTTATCCCGAAAAATATAATGCTTACTTAAACGCCTATCATCATGATACGCTGCCTCAACTAACTTGTGAATATACTTTTCCTGAATGGATTTATCTCATTCGAGATTATATCAACGAGCTGATGCTTTTACAAATGTGTGTGTATGCAGGTTTAGGTATTTCGGTTCTTCGAGAAGTAAGCAATAATGAACGAATGAGCTTTTGGTCGAACCAAAATCAAACATTTGTTTGGTGCCGTAGAGGGCAACTTTATTCGATTTTGGCTACGATTGTTTTTGTTGTAACTAAATTGCTTTTCCCTCATGACTTGGGCGACCATTTCATTGCTGCGTATTTAACATTTTTGATATACGGTTTGAGTTTTACATTTATGAACCAACCCGAAGTTTTTACACCGAGAATAAACAAAAAATACGAAAAGTCTTCGCTGACCAGCGAGATTCAAGAAAATACACTTGAAAAAATTCAGTTGGTTATGCAAAACGAAAAGCCATTCCTCGATTCCTCTTTTTCATTACCCAGTTTTGCCAAACGTTTAGGTGTTTCGCCACATCATCTTTCACAAATCTTAAATGAATCGCTTGGGCAAACATTTTTCGATTTTACGGCCCAGCATCGCATCAATGAGGCGAGAGAAATGCTTAGTAGTCCAACATTTAATCATTTAAAAATTGAAGAAATTGCCGAAATGGTTGGCTATAATTCCAAATCAGCTTTCAATACTGCTTTCAAAAAGTTTACAGGTAAAACGCCTTCAAGTTTTCGAACAAGTTAATGTTCGATTTTATAAGAACGAACTTCTCTTCGATAAGTAAATACTCATTTTTAGGCACAAACGCCTGAAATTTGTCGTAATAACTAAAAAAACAATTTTATGAAAAAGCGACAATATTATCTTGACTGGATTCGTGTCATTGCCTTTGGCTTATTAATTTTTTACCACAGCGGAATGTTTTTTGTCGATTGGGGCTGGCACGTAAAAAACAATGTCATTGCCAATGGATTTAAAATTTGGATGGAAGTCATCAATCCTTGGCGATTATCTTTATTGTTTTTTATTTCGGGTGTAGGCGTAAGTTTTGCCATGAAATCTCGAACGAGCAAACAATTTATAGGCGAACGCACCAAACGCCTTTTGCTTCCACTGATTTTTGGAATGTTTGTCATTGTTCCTCCACAAATCTATTTCGAGCGTTTACAAAGCCAAGCATTTGAAGGTTCATATTGGTCATTCTACCCAAGTGTATTTGCATTCGTGCCCTATCCTGAAGGAAGCTTTAGCTGGCATCATTTATGGTTTGTGGCCTATCTTTGGGTATTTTCTCTTTTAGCCACACCTTTTTTTACATGGATTAAAGCTAAAAACCTACGCTTCTTTTCCTCTGATTCGAATGCATTGCTCAGATTAATTCTTCTGATAATTCCATTAGCCGCGACTTATTTTTTACTTAGAAAAAGCTGGCCTGTTACTCACAATTTAACCTCTGATTGGTACAATTTTACGCTATCACTGCTATTTTTCATTAATGGCTATCTTTTGGGTAGAGAAGCAAAAGTGTGGGATACCATAGAAAAAAATCGAAAAATATTTCTTTTTATAGCCATTTTCATCATTCTATTAAGCAAAACTTATGATGCATTATTTGGAGCACTTCCCGAAAACACTTGGAAAATATTACTTTTAAATAGTATTCTAAAAATGACTCATATTTGGTTTATGATTTTAGCCATTGCTGGTTTTGCCAAACATTATCTCAACTTTTCTAATAGTTTTGTTAGCTACGCAAACGAAGCAGTTTATCCGTTTTATATACTTCACCAAACGATTACGGTTTCGATTGGTTTTTATATGGCTGATTGGCCAATGAGCGTAATTCCGAAGTTTTTTATTTTGGTTTTGGGCACTTTTGGAGGTTCGTTCATGATTTATCATTTCCTTATAAAACCATTTTCTTTAACTCGAATTTTATTTGGATTAAAAAATAATTAAGCCTACTTTCAAAATTATTATTTAACATACAACTACCTATAAATTAATAGTAAAAAGACCCAATTTTAGGTTTCTAATGGTATTCTAATTAGGATTATAAACTCAAAACGGCAAATTTTGCAAAAAAAACGATAGAATTTACTTTTCTGAAACGTGTAAATTCAGTTTGTGCAAAACTATAAAAAACAATTTGTTCCAAGTTTTGTTTGAATTTTATACAGAAAACACTAGTCGTACTTTGTATAAACAGAAGATAATTATACGAATAAATGAAACCAGTCTTAGATAACATATTAGAAAAATTAGCTCTGTTTTTTGAATTTACTCATTACGGTGTTCAAACAAACTCTTCAATCGAGTCGAACGAAGATTTCATTAATCAGCTTCGTAGTACTATTGAGAAAAAGGGTATTGTTTTGATAGAAAATGAAGTAACTGCCAATCAAATCAAAGAGTTTGAGAAGAAAAGCACCACGCCATTTATGTTCTTGGATGGCAGTGGTGAAGGATACTTTTTTTTACCAAATAAAAAAAACAAAGTAAGTAAAGCTTTCAAAATCACAACCGAAGGCTTAGTTCAAATAGATAATATTTTCGAAAAGCTGAATTCTACCTCTGGTATGGTTCAGCTTTTTACATTTTTCCCCGTGGAGGCAATTGCTGAAGAAAATAATTCAACGGAAAAACTTTCACCATTCAAGAGGCTCATCAGCATGCTCCGCATCGAGCGACGAGATATTTTATCTATTTACGTATACGCCATTTTGATTGGGACTATCAGTTTAGCACTTCCATTGGGTATTCAAGCAATCATTGGTTTTGTACAAGGTGGGGTTTATTTTAGCTCTATTTACATACTTATTGGCTTGGTTATTTTGGCACTCGTTTTATCGGGAGTGATGCAGGTCATGCAGCTTACGATTGTCGAGTTTTTACAAGAGCGTTTATTCATAAAATCTGCCTTTGAGTACACCTACCGAATTACGAATATCAAAACCGAAGCTCTTCGTAATTATTATCCACCAGAATTGATGAATCGATTCTTTGATATTATTACGGTACAAAAAACATTACCCAAAATATTAATAGATGTAACTGCCGCCTTGATTCAGATTATCTTCGGTTTGTTACTTCTTTCAGCCTATCATCCTTTATTTATTGGTTTTGCCTTACTTACTGTTCTTATCATTTTCTTGGTCATCAGAATTTATGGTAAACGCCTACTCGATGCCAACATGGTAAAATCGAAGTATAAATTTAAGATTGCATATTGGCTGCAAGATATGGCTCGTATGACTGCCGTTTTTAAAATTGCTGGCGGAAGAAACTTCCCAATGCAAAAAATGGAACAACTATCGGGCAGTTATCTTAAATATCGTAAAAAGTACTTCAACTATTTACTTATTCTGTTTTATAATGCGGTTTTTTTCAAAGCATTAGTTGTAGGTGGTCTTCTGATTTTAGGAACCTATCTTGTTGTAAATTTACAAATAACCATCGGGCAGTTTGTAGCTTCCGAAATTGTGGTTGTTTTGGTAGTAAGTTCGGTTGAGAAAATTTTATTATCATTCGATTCAATATTTGATTTACTAACCGCCGTTGATAAGCTCGGACATGTCTCTGACCTTCCTCTCGAAAATCATAAAGGCATTCTTCGACATTTAGAGAATAAACAACAAGGTATTGGAATTGAGCTAAAAGGCTTAAAGTATAAGTTTGCCGATAGCTCAGATTTTGTCCTTAATAACATCAACCTAAAAGTAAAACCATCGGAGAAAATAGCCATTTCGGGTATCAATGGCTCAGGGAAAGAAACTTTCTTGAAGGTTTTAGCAGGAATTTTAGGCGATTACCAAGGGCTCATAGCTTATGATGGTATTTCTATTCGTGATATTCAGCAAGAGCATTTCTTTCTTTATGTGAAGAAAAATCAAACTGTTGATGCCATTTTCGATGGAACAATCTTAGAAAATATTACCCTTAATCGTCCGCATATCAACGACCAAGATTTAAGAGAAATATTAGAGGGACTTCAATTAAACGAAGGCATTGGTAAACTAAAAGATGGCTTACAGACACAAATTTTATCAGGTGGCCGTAGATTTTCTGACTCATTCAAGACTAAGCTAATTTTGGCTCGTTGTTTACTATCTCAGCCAAGACTTTTGATTTTATCTAATTGCTTCGATTCATTCAATAAACAAGAGTTAGATGCTATTTCTTCGTTTATTTTATCAAGAAGTAAGCCAACAACAGTTTTGATTGAAACAAAGAAAGAGAGTATCATGGAACAATGTGATAAAATAATATTAATGGATAAAGGACAAATTATCCAAGAAGGAACATTTAGTGAATTGAAGAAAGATTCAAGTTTCCAAAATTATTTATACTAAAATCTAGTTCATAGTTTTTTGTTAGCTCTCTATTTTGGAATGAAAAGTTCCCGAGCTAATCTCCAACAAAAAGTTTTAGATAGCAAGATGTTAAATTTATCAAATAATAATATTCCAGATTCTGTCAAAGAATCGAGTAATGCCTACTTACAGGAACTGGTCAATACACCCAAAGGTGCACATGTCTTGAAGCGTTGGCTATTGGGCTTTTTTATCATATTTATCATTACTTTGTTTTTGCCGTGGCAGCAAAATATCAATGGTAAAGGATACGTAACAGCCCTAAATCCTGCCGAACGCCCACAAGATATTCAAAACGTGATAGCAGGTAGAATTGAGCAATGGAATGTAGTGGAAGGGCAATTAGTAAGGAAAGGCGATACATTAGTTATACTTTCTGAATTAAAAGATGAGTATTTCGACCCCCAACTTCCTACTCGCCTCAATGAGCAGCTACAAGCAAAAAAGGAAGCATTAAGTAGTTATCAAGCGAAGTCTGATGCTTTGCAAAAGCAAATAGAAGCTTTATCAAATAACTGGCAATTGAGTCTTGAAAAAGCTCGAAATAAAGTAAAACAGAATCGGGCAAAAGTAAGTGCTGATAGCTCTGATGTAATAGCGGAGCAGCTTCAAGTTAAAATTGCTCAGGACCGTCTTCAACGTGGACTTACCCAAGAAAAACAAGGTATATTATCGTTGAATGAAATCGAAACTCGACGCTTAAAGTTTCAAGAAACTCAAAACAAATTGATTTCGGTTCAAAATAAGCTAGCAATTTCAAAGCAAGAATTAATCAATAGCCAAATCGAACTTAATTCGGTTAATGCCGAATATGCCGAAAAAATTGCCAAAGCCCGTTCTGATAGGAGTTCAGCCTTAGCTTCCATTGCTGATGGACAATCTGAACTTTCGAAATTAGTAAACAAACAAGCAAGTGTCGATATTCGTCGAGGTCTTTATGTAGTAAGAGCTCCACAAGATGGTTATGTAGTGAAAGCTATGAAAACTGGTATTGGCGAAACATTAAAAGAGACTGAATCAATTTGTACACTTCAGCCCGTTAATCCAAACTTGGCCGTCGAACTCTACGTAAACGCAATGGATGTTCCGCTTATTCAACAGGGTCGCATTGCTCGTTTAGAATTTGAAGGTTGGCCAGCTATTCAGTTTTCAGGTTGGCCTTCGGTTTCGGTTGGTACATTCGCTGGAAAAGTGAAGGTTATAGATATGGTCAATAGTAAAAATGGTCAGTATCGTTTATTGGTTACTTCAGATGGTGGAAATTGGCCGAAACAATTACGTGTAGGGTCTGGTGTCTATGGTTGGATAATGCTCGATGATGTACCTGTATGGTATGAATTGTGGCGTCAACTCAATGCTTTCCCTCCGAGTTTGAAAGAAGCTCCTGAAGATGAGACGAAAGATAAAGATACATCCGAAAAGAAATAAAAACATATTGAAACCAAAAATGAAACTAACCAGAAAAAACATATACATTTTGGGGCTGAGTTGGTTACTGAGTTTATTTTCTTTGAAGGTTTTTTCTCAAAAAACAGAAGTTTTTTCTTTTCAAGATTTTCAAGAAATTGTACTTAAGAACCATCCAGTTATCAAACAAGCTAATTTATACTTGGATGATGCAAAGGCCGAATTGATACAAGCAAGAGGACAGTTTGACCCAAAACTATCCACAAATTTTGATAGAAAATCGCTCGATGGAAAAGATTATTATAACCGCCTTGAAAGTACATTAAAAGTGCCTATTTATAGTGGTATTGAGCTTAAAGGTGGCTATGAACAAAATTCAGGTACTCGACTCAGAAGCGATGAATCTGCCAGTTTGATATTTACAGGCATTAGCGTACCTCTCGGACAAGGCTTGCTCATTGATGCTCGCCGAAACACACTTTTACAAGCAAAATTATTGGGCAATATGGCTCAAGCAGAACGCCAAAAGACCCTCAATAAGTTTATTTTTTCGGCAGCTAAAGATTATTGGGAATGGTATCTGAGTTATCAAAAACTTAAACTCAATCAAGAGGCTTTTCAGATGGCTGACGAGCGTTTTAAATTATTAAGCGAACGAACTAGGATAGGCGAAGCAGCCGCTATTGATAGCATTGAAGCAAGAATTACGGTACAAGACCGCTCAATTGCCTTAGAACAATCAATGTTAGAATTTCAAAATGCTTCGCTTGCTCTATCTAATTATTTATGGAATTCTTCTGAACAGCCCCTTGAACTTAGCTCTAATTTCATTCCGCAAGAAACCCAAGGGGTAGCAATTGAACGCCAAAAAGTTGATGATATTCTTAAAAACCTTGAGCAAAATCACCCAGAAATTGCCAAGATTATTTTAAAACAAAAACAGTTAAGAATTGAAGAGGGTTTTAGAAAGGAAATGCTCAAACCCCAATTCAATGTGAGTTTCAATTTCTTACAAGTACCATTAGCTTACCAAAAAGAAAGTGTCCCAAGTGGATTCTTAGTCAATAATCATAAGATTGGCGTCAATTTCGAAATGCCTTTGTTTTTAAGAAAAGAACGAGGCAAATTACAATCGGTTAGAATTAAGCAATTACAAACATCTTTCGATAAAACCATTATTGAACGAGAATTGAGGATTGCGGTAGAAAGTGCCTATAATGAAGTACAAAATTTAGCCAAACAAATCGAACAACAACTCGTTGCCAATAGTAACCAAGCTAAGTTATTGGAAGCAGAAAAGCAGAAGTTCCTTTTGGGTGAAAGTACATTATTTTTAATTAACTCAAGAGAAACCAAATTGATAGAAATGAAAACTAAACTCGAAACGCTTAAATCGAAATACGAAAAAGCCATCGCCACTTTGCAGTATTCAGGAGCCGTGCAGCTTTAGAAAAAGCTAACTTCATAAAAGTAATTATAATGATTTATTAAGTTCATTTCTGTTCGATTAATCAATAAAAAAGCCTGTAAAATATCAATTTACAGGCTTTTTTATATTTTTATTCGCCAGGATGATAAGTCCGCTCGGCGTTTTTCAATACATCTTCTTTGTAGAAAAGTACATCTTTAAATTTGCCTTTGGTGTACATTTCCAATTGGTCGGTGAAGTGTTTAGAGCTTGGGTCGCCACTTTCACCACCTGCTAATAATGACTTAGCTTTTATTTTGGGTCCAAATTCAACTGCACAAATAAAACTATTACCACTAACCCCATAACGTTTCTGAGTACCTGCATAATAACGGCTATTATAAGAAGGCAACATTCCCCAAAGTGCGGAAGCAAAACCTACTGGATAACTTGGTTGGGCATCATCATACTTTTGTTGAATATCTGACGAAACTCTTTGATAACGATTTATCTCGCCCCAAGGCATTTTCCATTTACCAAATTTCTTTTTCAAATCATTTACCACAGTCAGTAATGGAGGTAAAACCTGCTCAGGAGTGGCCGTTGCAGCAAATCGTTTCACGTTGGCCACTTGGTCGTCTTCACCTTCGTCAATGTATAATTTTTGTAAAGTAGCACTAAGTTTGCCCGCCCACTCAATCGCTAACGTAGTAGCCACTGAAGTTTCTGAAGTATGATAATCCCATTTTTTTAACTCCGAAATTGGTTCACTCAACGCTGCATAAAGTGAATCAGTTGGTTTTACATTTTTCTCAAAAATATTAATCAAAGAAGGAATCAATACTTCAAAAGCAGCCAAATTTGTATCATATCCTGCTGCAATGACTTTATCAAGTGTATAGCTTTTTTCTCGGTCTAAAACCTTTACAGCATTTACACCTCTAAAATTCTCGCCATCGGGTGCCATGTATGGTGGGTAATCTGCTTTTTTCGGACTCATCACCCCGGCCGCGGAAAATGGTGTAGAATTACAATTTTGTAGCCAACCATTTACAGGATTATATACATGAACC
Source organism: Emticicia oligotrophica DSM 17448 (assembly GCF_000263195.1). GTDB lineage: Bacteria > Bacteroidota > Bacteroidia > Cytophagales > Spirosomataceae > Emticicia > Emticicia oligotrophica. The sequence goes on along the minus strand of NC_018748.1, from coordinate 2,152,041 downwards.
GTTTCATCAACTTTGTGTAGGCCTTTCCATTCGGTAGCTGAAGTACTACCATCCATTACTTTTGCCCAATTATACTGACGGTCACGTACTGGAATGAAGTTTCCATGCCAAAAAGCAATATTCCCTTTATTATCGGCAAAAACAGTACTATTTGAAGTATTTGCTCGTAAATCCATGATTTGCTTGTATTCTTCAAAGCCTTTTGCTTTAGTACGCTTCCAACTCTGAATCAAGCTTGTCATTGAGCGATTATATGATTTTAAGCTAATCCATTGGTCATTTCGTTTAGCCATTATTGGCCCGTGATGCGTATAATAAGTAGTAAAAACTCTAGTTTTTAAACCATCTCCATCTTTGTAGCTTATGCTTATTTTTTTCTCCGTAACTGGCTTTAATTGTTTATCATATTCATAAAAATACTTATCGCCTTTCTTCGAAATTTTTTCAGCATATACATCAGCCACATCTACATTACAAGAAGTATGCATCCAACCACAATAATCATTAAAGCCTTGATAAACAAACATTTGCCCCCATGTTACTGCCCCATAAGCATTTAAACCTTCTTCACTTGATACTTGTACTTCAGGTCTGAAATAAAAAGTTACGTGCGGATTAATGTATAGAATGGCATTACCCGACGCCGTTACTTTCGGTGAAAATGCAAACCCATTAGAACCCGTCTGGTTTTCTGGGTCTTTAGGTTCGGCAACATAACTTACCTTATCTCCTGAATAGAAATTTTTAAGTTCGGCAGTAGTAATATCGGCCGTACTGATTGCACCAATACTTCCATCAGTCCATAAAAGTGGATACCATGGTTTGAAACGTGTTAATAAAGCTGGCTTTGTATTTGGGTGCGTATATAAATAAAAATTAATACCGTCGGCGTAGGCGTTGAGTAATTTTCTCATCCATGGCTCGGCTTTGTTGTAGTCGGCAATGGCCTCAGTTGTATCAATTAATAGTTTGATTTGTAAATCATCGTAAAGGCTACTTTCTCCTTTAATTTCCGACATTCTACCCAATTTTTCGATGTAATTCATCTCAACTCGTTTGAAATCATCTTCACATTGTGCATATAATAAACCAAAAACTGCATCAGCATCTGATTTCCCATAAATATGAGGAATACCCCAATTATCTCGAATGATATTTACTCGCTTAGCTGTCTGTTGAAACCGACTAATTTCAGCAGCAGAAAACGTTTTTGAGATTGTTTTTTGGGCAAATATTGAAAATGGTAAAAGTAATAGAAGTAAAAAGGTTTTCATATAAAAGGTTTAATGCGTTTGAATGATGAAAAATAGACAAACAAACTTACACAAAATTGTAAATAAGATTGATATCTAGGGCAGGTTTTTAACCTATCTGTGGGGTATATCTTTAGGTAATCTTATACTTTTACTCTTGTTTATTGACAGGTTGAAAACCTGTCCTACAAGTCAAAAAAATACATTAACAATCAATTAACAAATCTACAGCAAACCTTTTAATACCTTTCTGCATCTAAACAGTAAATTAGAACAAATTAAATTAATATAAGACAATGAGAAAATTCATGATAGCCGCAATAATGGTATTCGTAACTGTTTTTTCGGCAAATGCTCAATATGGTGGTGTTTATGATAATTACAGTAATGGCTATGATGATGACCGATACTACTACGATGACGAATTTGATTGGCATTGGGATATTCGTGTACGCATCAGCAATGGTATTCAGAATGGACTAATTACACGTAATGAAGCGAACCGTTTGTACCGTCGTTTGGAAGATGTAGAACGTAAAGAATATATCTATTTATCTGATGGTATTTATATGGGTTGGGAACAACGTGAAATATGGGACGACGTGGCTTATTTAAATCGTCAAGTTGGGCTTGAACTCTATGATTACGATCGTCGTTTTTATGGTTTCGATCTTGCTTGGAATGACCTCCGTGGTTATCCTCGCTGGTATTACCAAGGCGGTTTTGATTTCTACCGCTTCGACCGCCGTGGCTTTGGAAATATTCGTTTTGGATATACTCCACGCACTAATTATAGAGGATGGTATCACAATGACCGCAACCGAATTGCCCGCGAATATTATAACGAGCGTAGTCGTTATCGCTCAAATCCTCGTACTTATGATAATGGTCGCTATGAAAGCCGTAGATATGACAATAATAATTCGAGAGGTGGCTATGATAATAGCCGTGGTTCACGCCCAGATTGGAATAACAATGAGCGAGGAAGAGGTAATGATAATAACCGTAGCAGCCGACCAAGTTGGAATAATAATGAGCGTGGTTCAAGAGGGGAAATTGAAAATACTACTTCAACTCCTATCGAACGTAGCCCTCGTGATTATGGTAATGAAACAAGAAATAATCGCCCAAATGCAGGCGAAAGCCGTTCGGATAATTACGGACGTGGCAGTGGCGTAGAGCATAGTCGTAGCGAACGTGACGTGCCAAACACTTCAGAAGGCAATCGTGGTCGTGGAGAACGTAACTCAGAAGGAGGCCGTAGTGAACGCAGTGAAAGACCTTCCAATGAAGGTGGTGGCAGAGGAGAAGGAAGAGGACGCAGAAACTAATCAATTATAAAAACAACAATCGAGTTGGCTTTTATATGCCAACTCGATTGTTGTTTAGGCTTATCGTGCAATCTCTATCTTGTATTTCTTGCCTTTCATTTTTTCATTTCGAATTAACTGCAAAAGAACCTTTACTTTTTCTCGTTTTACAGCAACAAAGGAGGTAAAATCTTTTACTTCAATTAAGCCCAAATCTTCTTTTTCTAATTGCCCTTTTTGTGATAAAAATCCAACAATATCTATTTTATTAATTTTATTTTTCTTGCCACCACTGATATAAAGTGTCTCATAATCAGGCAACTGTGGCAATGTTTTTTTACCTAAAAGGTTAATCTGCTCAATATCTTTTGCTAAATAATGCGGGCGATTTTCTTCCTCAGCAAGCACTACGTAGGCCGTACCTGTTGCGTGCATACGTGCAGTTCGGCCGTTACGGTGAATAAACTCATGTTCTTGTAATGGCAAATGATAATGTATCACGTGCTTCATCTCAGGAATATCAAGCCCTCTTGCACCCAAATCAGTTGTGATTAGGTACTTTACACTTCCATTTCTAAATTTTACTAAAGCCAACTCTCTATCATCTTGCTCCATTCCACCATGATAAAAGCTTGCTTTCAAACCCATACTATTCAAATATTGACTTGTTCGTTCGGTTGCATCTCTGTGATTACAAAATACCAGTGCAGCTTCGGAGTTGAGCATGCACAATAAATCAAACAAAGTATTGAGTTTATCTTTCTCAGGTGAAATTACTTCACATAGGTGTAATTGTTGATTTACAGATGAATCTTTCGATAAAAAATCTAAAATTTTGGGCGATTTTAAATCTACAAACTCTGGTACTTCAATGCCCGCAGTTGCCGATACTAAAATTTTCTTTTTTAGGCGTCTTAGATGATTTATGATAAACAACATTTGCTCATGAAAACCTAGTTCAAGTGATTTATCAAATTCATCTAAAATCAACGTTTCAATATTATCTAAACTAAAAGTATTACGTTCGATGTGGTCGGCTATTCTTCCAGGTGTTCCTATCAATAAGGCAGGTGGAGAACTTAAATTCTGAATTTCAGTTTGCATAGAATGTCCTCCATAACAAGTATTTACTTTAAAACCCGTTGACATCTTTTTCCAAACTTGCTCAATTTGTAAAGCCAGTTCTCTCGATGGAACTAATATCAGAGCCTGAACTTGCTTTTCATCTGTTTTGAGTAATTGTATTAATGGCAGTAGAAATGCCAAGGTCTTTCCTGAGCCAGTCGGTGAAAGAAGCATCACTTCTTTTTGAGCCACTATATTTTCAAAAGCGGCCTCTTGCATCGGATTGACTTTTTTTATCTCTAATGCGTCTAATGTACTTTTTATTTGTTCGTTCATGATACAAATTTACTAAACATTATCTTCAATTTGATTAAATTTTTAGTTGTTTAACCTCCTTTTTAATTATTTCTTCGAATAAGCTAAAGTGCTTAAAATGTGCATTTTACAATATCTATTTTAGCTACCAAATCGAACTTTATATAGATTAAATATTAAAAAAATATGACAAAAGTCTTTTTTTTATAGAATAATAAAATTAATAATATTATCTTTGCTTTAACACCCTATCTATATACTCAGCTGAGTTGGGGGCAGTTTTAAACGTGTAAAAAATTACCCAGAGTTTTCTGGCCATCTAACCTAAAAATACTATTTTTTTTATGACCGCTGAAAAGCCTATGAACGAGTTCCCTGTCATGGATACCAATGATGGAATCGTTCTATTTCATCCAAATATTCCTGCCAAAGCTGCTTTGAATGTAGCTGAAGTACTAAACACTCGATGGATTGGCCAAGGACCAAGAGTCGATGAGTTTGAGCAAAAGTTCGAACAAAAATTTACTAACCCTTGCAAAAGCCTTGCAGTTGGTTCAGGAACTGATGCACTTCATTTAGCCTATTTATTAGCTGGCCTCAAAGAAGGCGATGAAGTGATTGCACCGGTATTTACTTGTACAGCTACCAATATCCCATTTCATTATATGGGGGTAAAAATTGTTTTTGCCGATGTTGATGCGAATCTCAATATTGATGTGAAGCACGTGGCTGAACTAATCACGCCAAAAACAAAAGCAATTGTTTGCGTTCATTACGGTGGTTTACCTTGCGATATGGACGAGCTTTGGGAGCTTGGCCGTAAGCACAACTTAGCCATCATTGAAGATGCCGCTCATGCCGTTGGAGCCAAATACAAAGGGCAGTATATTGGTAGCCAAAGCGATTTTACAATGTTTTCATTCCAAGCAATCAAACACATTACTACTGGTGATGGTGGGATGTTAGTGGTAAAAGATAAATCATTGGTAGAAAAAGCCAAACGCCTCCGTTGGTTCGGTATTGACCGTAGCAGTAAACAAAAAGGCATTTGGGAAAATGATATCACTGAAATTGGTTATAAATATCAAATGACCGATATCGCGGCAAGTATTGGCTTGGCCGCTCTTGAAGAGTTTGATGACCACCTTGAGCATCGTCAAAAACTTTATCGCTTATATTGCGATTTATTAAAAGATGTGAAAGGAATTAGAGTTATCGGTAGTGAATATACTGACCGTGAACACGCTGCGTGGCTACTCACTGCCGAAGTGGATAATCGTGAAAACCTTATGAAGCATCTTCGTGAGCATGGCATAGAATCAGGACAAGTACATTATCGTAATGATAAGTATAGTATTTTCGGAGGACGTACTCCAGGGAAATTCCCTAAAATGGACGCCATTGAAGATAGATACTTGGTTTTGCCTCTTCATGCTAAAGTAACTGAAGAAGATGTTGCCTATATTGCCTACATTTTGAAAAAAGGCTGGTAAAAATAATTACGCATAAAATGAAGAATCAAGATTTCATACTAATGAACGCTTGATTCTTCATGACACATCCTTCTGGAAAACCTACCTTAACCCCTCCTCATGGATTTTTTTCATAAAAAAGTAGCTCTAAACTACTCTCCTGTTTTTTCTATATTAATTCCTTCTTGGAATAATCTCGACTACTTGAAATGTGCGGTTAATAGCATTAGAAAAAATAGTCGATATCAGCATCAAATTATTGTACACGTTAATGAAGGCAATGATGGCTCAGAAGACTGGGTAATTGCACAAGGTGACATTAGTTATACGAAAAGCTCTCAAAACTCTGGTGTTTGCTATGGTTTCAATGCTGCTTCGCATTTGGCCACTGCTGATTATTTGGTTTTTATTGATGATGATATGTACCTCTGTCCTGACTGGGATTTTTACCTATACGAAGAAATCAAACTACAAAAGGATGACAAATGGTGTATCAGTGGAACCATGATTGAGGGGTTCGACAAAGGCAATCCATGTGTCATTGCAGATAAAAACTATGGTACTCATCCATCAGAGTTTAATGAGGAAAAGTTCTTAGCCGAATATGCAAGCTACCCAAAAGATGATTGGAATGGGAGTCAATGGTATCCGATGGTGCTTCCTACTTTTGTGTACCGTGCTGTTGGTGGTTTAAGTATTGAATTTTTCCCGGGAATGTACAGTGACCCTGACTTTATGATAAAACTATGGCATTATGGCGTAAGATACTACAAAGGTTTGGGAAAGAGCAGAGTGTATCATTTTGCTAGCCGCAGCACTGGGCGTGTGAAACGAAATGATGGGAGAACAGAGTTTATCTTAAAATGGGGATTGAGTAGCAATACTTTTTTCAAGAATTATCTAAAAATTGGCCCTAAGTTTTTAGGTACCTTACCAGCTCCTGAGGAAAACTTTACCCTTAAATTAAAGAAACAAATCGACCGCTGGAAAGTTAAATTTAAAACGCGTCCAATTGATATTTCTTAGCCATGCCCAATTTCAAAAGTCTTATCAAGCATGTACCTCATTCTCGTGGCTATGCCCTTGAGTTTATGCATAGATTTCTTTCTGAACATGACGTAAAAGATAAAACGGTAATTGATGTGTCGGCTGGCTCGGGTTTTGTTGCCAACCTTTGGCATAATGCAGGAGCAAGTGTACAATCGTTTGATATGTATCCTGATGTTTTCAAAAGTGAGGCAATTAGTTGTTCATTCATCGATTTGAATCAGCCTCTAAATATTGCATCTGCAACCGCTGATTATGTTTTATTGATGGAAACCATTGAGCATATCCCGAATCAGACTTTTCTCTTACAAGAATTATCAAGAATACTCAAACCCGATGGTACGCTTATCATCACCAAACCCAATAACAGTGGTTTGAGTGGTCGTTTAGGGAATTTATGGGTAGAGGCAGAACGTGGAAATATGTTTTTATCGAATGAAGCCAGTGTGATAGGGTACGACGATACCCATATTTATAACGGACGTGTATATTTGTGTACTGCTCAACGCCTTCGTACTTTAGCTGGTTTAGCTGGTTTAAAGCTCAAAGAAATACATCCCAATAAATTGAGTGGAAGTTCTCTAGTTTGGTTCGTAATATTTGGAGTTTTCCTAAAGATTCGTTCATTTCTTACATTAAAGCGAATGTTAAGAAAAACTCAAAATGAGGTGGAAAAGCAAATATTAAAAGAACAGCACGCATTAAATACTAACTTGACTCTACTTCTACACAAACATTTGTGTGTAAGTTTTCAAAAAAGATAAAAGAAAAGGTCTCGTATTCTACGAGACTTTTTCTTTTATCTTTCATAAGAATTGTACAACCGTTTCTAAACTAACTCCTCGAGAGCCTTTAATCAACACATAAGAATCTTTTAGTTGCTTATCAATGAGCCAGTTATGCAGAGAAAATTTATCAGAGAAATAAAAGGCATTTGGTAAAAATTCGAGTGCGTTGGTCATTAATTCACCAAACAAAACTACCAAATCAAAATTACCTTTAGCTACCAATTCTCCAATCATTCGGTGTTCGGCAGGGCCTTCTTCTCCTAATTCAAACATATCTCCCAAAATCACTACTTTCTTTTTAGAAGTTTGCAAGTTGATAAAATTCTGAATAGATGCCGACATCGACGAAGGATTAGCATTATAGGCATCTAATAAGATACTATTACTGCCTTTTTCTACAATCTGAGAGCGATTATTATCTGGATTATATTCTGCTGCTGCTTGATTAGCCAATTCGGCTGGCACACCAAAATATTTACCAACTGCAAGTGCAGTAGCGATATTATCGAAATTATATGCACCCGGCAAGTGGCTATCATAACTTACTCCGTTTACTGAAAATACTGCCACAGGTGAATCTTGTAAGAGTTTTACTTCATCGTTATTCAAATAATCTATTCGTTCTTTGAATTTACGTTGTGAAGCCATCGTAAGTAAAGACTCACTATTATTGTTGACGAAAACTGTTCCACCCGATTTGGCCAAAAAGTCGTATAGTTCGCCCTTACCTTTCTTTACCCCTTCAACTCCTCCAAAACCTTCTAAATGTGCTTTCCCAACATTGGTGATAAACCCATGTGTTGGTTCGCAAATAGTACATAAATCTCTAATCTCTCCTTGATGATTAGCTCCCATTTCGATTACCGCAATCTCATAACTATCATCAATGCCTAAAACCGTCAATGGAACCCCAATATGGTTATTATAATTTCCTTTAGTAGAATACGTTTTATATTTCTTTGATAAAACTGCTGCGACTAACTCTTTTGAAGTTGTTTTGCCATTAGAACCAGTCATGCCAACGAAAGGAATATTTAATTGTTGACGATGATAGTTTGCTAATTTCTGAAGCGTATAAAGCACATCTCCAACCAAGATACAGCGTTCATCAATGACATATTCTGCCTCATCAATTACAACATAACTCGCACCTTTATTCAGGGCTTCTTGAGCAAAAGTATTTGCATTAAATTTCTCTCCTTTTAGAGCAAAAAACATTACTCCTTCGTCAATCTTACGAGTATCTGTCGAGACACCATTACTGGCTTTAAATTTTTGATAAAGTTCGGCGATAGACATATTTTTATTTGAATATTTCGATTTTATTACGGCAAATTTACTGCTAATAAATTGTTTTGTATTTATGAGTAAATAACTTTTATTTGTTAGTAATTTCTATTCAAAACCTATTAAAGACATGAAAAAACTCATTTTCACTTTTCTCATTATTTGTTTGGGCTTTCATTTTGCTTCTGCACAAACAAGCCCCAGCGATTCCCTGCAACAATACGTAGGTACTTATAAAGTAAAAGATAGCAATCCGTTTGCTACTTATAAGGTAAAATTGGTAGATGGTCACCTTACTGGGGAAGCCGATGACTATGGGGCAAATAAGTTGGTTAAAAAGCCTGAAGCAGATAAGTTTCAATCAACGAGTTCGTATGGTTCGATTATTACTTTTACGCGAAACTCCGACAAGAAAATCAACGGTTTCAAAATGGAAATTCAGGGAACCGAGTTGGAAGCCACGAAAGAATAATCAAGTATATAGTAAACCCCAATTAATGTAATTGGGGTTTTGATTATTCAAATAATTAGATTTGCTCTCTATTCAACCATTTTTCTTGGTAGTTAGGTTTAAATGCTTCCATTTTTGAAAATAATTCATCAAGATTATCAGCCACAAGCAATAATTTTCGATTTTCGGGCTTCAAAAATCCTTCTTCTACCATCACATCCAACTGCTTCAATAAATTGTCATAGAAACCATTTACGTTTAAAATTCCAATCGGTTTTTGGTGTAGCCCCAACTGCGACCATGACAAAATCTCAAAAAGTTCATCCATACTACCATAGCCTCCGGGCAGTGTGATAATTCCATCACAAAGCTTTTCCATCAAAGCTTTTCGTTCATGCATGGTTTCCACTTTATACATTTCAGGTAGATTTTTATGCCCAACCTCCATTCTATCTAGAAAATGTGGAATAATACCGGTTACATGCCCATTATTAGCTAAAACCGAGTCAGCTACAATACCCATTAAACCTAAGCTTCCTCCACCATAAATCAATCGAATATTTTTCTCAGCCAGTTTTTTACCAAGCTGTTCAGCAGTTTCTTTATAAATTGGTTTGGTGCCAGGATTAGCACCGCAGTAAACTAAAATTGCTTCCATCGTTTGTCTTTTATATTTGTTATAAAGTATATGAGATAAACCTTAAAAAATAAAACCCAACGAAACGTCGGGCTTATTTTGTTCGCTAAATTTGTCAGGAAAAAAAATCTTTGTTGTACTGTGGATATATTATTCTAATAAAGTGCAAGTTATAGACTTGCCTATAATTATGCAACATTTTTTTCAAAACAGGCTTCCCTGCACTGCTTGCGGCATTATTTTAGGTTCTTTGATTGCAAGTCTATATTTCGCATTAATTGTATTTATCCAATATTTTGTGAGTTCTGGAGCAAATTCATTCTCTCCACAATGCACAAAAATAAATGCACTATTTAGTCCAGCATCAAGCCATTTTTTTAATCTTTCACACCAATCATCTACTCTCGTGTAATCGGTAGGGTGTAATTCGTTCCCTACAAACCTTAAGGTTAGTTTCGGAATTGTTAACGTTGTATGCAGTACATCTCTTCTTCCAGAAACATCTGAAATGACAGTTCCTACGTTCAACTCTGCTAACATTTCACAAGTTTTCGCCCAAATATTTTTATCACTAAACCAATCTTGGTGCCGAAATTCTACTGAAACAGGAAAACCTTTGGGTAGCTGTTTCAAGAAAGCTTCTAAACTTTTCAAGCGTCGAGGGTCAAAGGTTGGAGCAAGCTGCAAAAAAGTCATTCCGAGGTGGTCTCCAAGCCCTAAAATAGCTTCACAAAATTGTTCAGTCAGAAACTCACAACCAATTAGTTGTCTATCATGGCTGATAGCTTGCGGAAACTTCGGGCAAAACTTAAATCCATCTGCAGCTGATTCTTTCCACCGTTCAACTGTTTTAGACGTTGGAATTTGATAATGGGTCACATTTAACTCGATTGTATTAAATTGTCGAGTATAGTAATACAAAAAATCTTTATCTTTTGCATTTGAAGGATAAATCTTTCCAATCCAATCTTTATTTGCCCAAATTGGTGGGCCAAAATATAACTCAGGTTTACTTACTTTTGGTGCTACCGCAAGCGTTTGGGCAGTAAATGGGTTATCGGCTGGAAGCGTAAAATCTACTTTCGAAATATCTTGGAGTTTTCCAAAATCCATTAATTCTATAAAATTATAAGAGCCTCAAACTTCTCCTCGCTCGAAACTTTTCGGATAAAAATATTCTTAATCACCTAGGCTATAAACTCTACATTCATGCTGCCAACTGTAATGAGCAGTACTAAAAATAAGATTTAATGGGTGATTAAATGTTTTTTCATGTAATAAATCCTCGTTTATTACATATTGTGGATCGAGATTGACTACAAAAATATACTTCGGATTATCTTTCAGAGTCCAAATCATCAATTTTTGTTCTTGTGTAGGATACAAAAGCCAATTTACGTCACGTCCCTTTATTTCATCCCAAAGTCTCTCCGCCAATTGGTGCATCTGCTGAAATAAACCAAACTGATAATGGTTTTTTCCCCAAATAAATGGCCCATGTGTTACTTTATCTCGGTCATTATCATCACGAATAGCAAATACGTATAACTTCGTATATTCTTCATTTAATCCTCGTTCAAGATGCATATTGCGAGTTTCAAACCCTAAACCTACATAACTTGGCATATCGGTTAGGAACAAGGAGACAAACAAACGGGTATAATTTGCTGTACGGTAAAACTCATCAAAGCGAGGGTCATCCTTATCGGCGGTCATCACCGTGAAATTAGGAGCAAACCTTCTTGTCCTGAGCAAATCGTAGTATTTTACAAATTTCTGCATAAATTCTTGCGAACCTACTATTGAAGATTGCAAATCACCTAAGGTTGAATCTGCATCAATAGCCTCAAGGTGGTCATTTTCATCTCCATACCCCATAAAGTCTGGTTCAACTAAAAATGTTTCAGCAAAAAAACCAAAGTATTTTACGCCTTTATTTTGCACATAATGCTTTACTGCCATGAGTGGGTCATAATACTTATCTGGATTTGCTGGTACACCCGTTGAGCGTGGCTGCACGTGAGCCATATCTCCTCGCATAAAGTCAAGGTTATATTCACGTTGACAATCATATACTTTCTGACAGAAATACTCCCAAACCTGTTTATTAGGGTTTTCAAAATCTAATTCCCAATTTGAATTATCATCTTTTGAGTGATAGAACTTATAACGCGTTAAAGGGCCAAAAACCCTCGACATTGCCTGTGGTTCATCAAATTCATAGGTGTACCAACGATTGCCATTTTCATCAAGGACAAACTCTTCCGAGTTAATATGCAGGCCTCTGTAAGGTGGAGCCATGGTCATTGGCAGAGTCTCGTAGCCTTGGTATATCAACTCGTGCATAAGCTCAACCCTACGGCGTAAACGTCTTTCTGTGTCATCTTTATGACCAAAAATAATTTCAAGTCGTTGGGCATCATTCAAAATCGGAATTTCAGGCGAAAACAATGTGTTTTTAGAGTATGAAATTGGCGTACCGTTGGCCGTTCCATTTCTACCCAAATAATGCCAAATAATTTCCTCAATTTCTCGATAAATGGTTTCAGAATTACTCGTTATTCTACAACCAACTCTTCTAACCCATTCAAAAAATCTAGGATAGGCAATAACCATTTCTGAAAAACGGTCAGTATGTGGAATCACATCCATGCCAACACTTTTCCCCATGGCGTGTAAAATATTCACCACAAACCTCAATTGTTTCTCAACAGTATTTAAGGCTGGTATTGCAATAGCTAGCTCTGAACTATAAAATTCTTTATTGATATTAAAGCTAGTCATACCATAAAGGCTACCTACTACACCAGGCTCCCAAATGGGTAATAAGTGTATCGAATCTTGTGCTTTAGGAAGCGTAAACGCATATTTAATGACGTTAAAAAAGTTATGAATAGTACGTACGTTTATACCAACCATATTAGATTTTTTCAGCCAAGTAGAATCTGTGTGATTTTGCAGTGGACTTTCAATACCTTTTTCGGGGTCAATTGCTCGTTGAATAATGTCTGTGCCAAAACGGCGTTGAAGTATATCTAAAACTTCATAAACATTAAGTTGCACAGCAATTTCGGGTAAAAGGTTTTCGATGTACGACGTCTGGTGTGAGGTATATTTATCTTTATATAAATAATGATTCTGACGCCACAAATCAAACATCGAAGCTTGTGTATAAGTATCAGGTGTCATCGAATTTCATCATAGGTTATATACAAAATTATGAAATACCCTCAACAAATTGCACTCTAATCAATAAAAATTTAAAAGCCCCACTCGAACTAGTCAAGTAGGGCTTATTTCGTGAGCTCTAGTTATCTATAATTAGCTAAATACATTCCTCTTATTTTGGATTTGTGATTAAATCACAAAGTATTCTTTCGGCTTCCGTCAAAATAAGGTCTTTCTCCTTTTCATCTTTCTCGCCAGCACTCAATTTATTAACGGCTTTTCTGCGTTTTTCATTTTCGTCACGCTCTTGTTTACGTTTGGCTTCATTGAGCGAAATTACTGTAATATCTTTAATCTTACGGTACTCATCTAAATCATCTGTTAACTGTTTCAACTCTTGGTCTGATTTCAATCGAGCTTGATATTTTTCTTGTAGCTTAGCAATAACCTTATCGTTGATGACTGTTGTTTTTTCGTAGTCTGAAGTTTTGATTTGGTCATAAGGTAATGCACTTGGCTGCGAACTTTCTCCCATTTCTTCTGGGTCAAAAGGCGTAGGTAATTGAATATCTGCTGATACCCCTTTACGTTGCGTACTATTACCAGTTATACGATAAAACTTCTCAGTGGTCAGTTTTAATTGCCCGTATCTTTCTTTTTGGTCAAAACCAACAGTAGCTTTTTTATCTGTTGACGCTGTGCGGGGAGACAATAAGAATTGGTCTAAATCAACCAATTGCTGGACGGTTCCTTTACCAAATGATTGTTCTCCAACAATTACACCACGTTTATAATCTTGAATTGCACCTGCAAAAATTTCAGATGCCGATGCACTAAAACGATTTTGAAGAATAACTAATGGGCCACCATAAACAACTTCTGGGTCAGTATCGCTTTCTACATCAACACTTCCGTTATTATCACGTCGTTGTACAACTGGTCCTTTCGTAATGAATAATCCAGTTAGGTTAATCGCTTCCGTTAATGAACCGCCTCCATTGTTGCGTAAGTCTATCACTACCCCATCTACGCCTTTGGCTTTAAATTCTGTCAAGAAACGTCTGACATCTTTGGTTGTACTTTGAAAATCTCCACCACGGCGGGCATCTTCAAAGTCACGATAAAACATCGGAATATCAATTACCCCAAGCTTATAATCTTTACCGTCTTTTTTCATCGGTACAACTTTACCCTTGGCAACAGCTTCTTCAAGTTTTACCTTTTCACGAACTAAACGAAGCTCTTTTGTAGGCGAACCCGCAGGTGCATCACCTGGTAATAATCTAACACGCACAACTGTTCCTTTTGTACCGCGAATTAGTTTCACCGCATCATCTGTCAACCAACCAACAATGTCTTGCCATTGACCATTTTCACCTTGTGCAACTGCCACAATTCTATCATTCTTTGTAGCCTGACCGCTTTTAAACAATGGCCCTCCTGGAATAATCTCGGCAATTTTCACATAGTCACCTTCATTTTGTAACGAAGCACCAATTCCTTCAACCGACTGGCTCATTTCAATATTAAATTGAGCCGCTGTACTCGGAATCATGTAATTTGTATGTGGGTCTATTGTCTCTGAAAAGGCGTTCATAAACGACTGAAACACATCATCAGCTCTCCACTTTGCTATTCTACTTTCCCAACGCTTGTAGCGGTCTTTTAGTGTAGCTATTGTTGCACTATCTTTACTTCCACTTAGCTTCAAATCAAGAACTTGGCTTTTTACAATCTTACGCCAAACATCGTCTAACTCTGCCGTATTTTTTGCCCATGTAGCTTTATCACGATCAGTTTCATACGATTCATCAACTGTAAAATCGAATGGCTTATCTAATAAGCCCATGATAAAATCGTGGCGTTCTTTATAGCGTTTACGATAAAGGTTAAACACCTCAAACGGTGCGGTTAAATCTCCTTCAAGTAAGTTTTCATCAATGCTGTATCTGTATTTTTCAAATGATTTGATATCACTTTCAAGTAAATACGAATGTCCACCATCAACATCTTTTAAAAAATTATCCCATACTTTTGCCGAAAAATCATCGTCTAACTTAAACTTTTGGTAATGATGGTAGCTTAGAAACTGCGTAGCAAATTGCTCAACTTGCTCCTGCGTACGAGTTGGTTTTAAGTCGTTATAGCCATAAGTGGGCGACGAACTCTGATTTTGTGCTTTATTTTCAAAGCAACCAAAAAGACCAGTTAAGGTCAGCAAAACGATGATTCTTTTCATAATTTGTATCATAACCACCCTCGGGATTATGCAGCCCGCCCCATTAGGGGAGTTCTATTTATTTAACAATATCTAATAACTCTACTTCAAAAATCAACACTTGATTCGGACCGATACTCGGTGGACCTTGTGGACCATAAGCTAAATCAGAAGGAATAAATAGTTTCCACTTAGAACCTACTGGCATTAGTTGAAGAGCTTCAACCCAACCTTGAATTACTTGAGTTACTCCAAACTCTGCTGGTTCACCACGCTCTACTGAACTATCAAAAACAGAACCATCAATCAATGTTCCATGATAATGTACACGTACTCTGTCAGATGATGCTGGTTTCGCTCCATTACCCTCTTTCATAATTTGATACTGTAAGCCACTTGGTAATGTAACCACGCCAGTTTTAGTTTTATTTGCAGCTAAGAATTTATCACCAACTGCTTTGTTAGCAGCCCCTTTCTTCATAGATTCATTCTGAAAATATCCTTGAATATAGGCATTGGCAGCATTAGGTTCCATCCAAGTAGCTTGTCCTGCTAAAACTTGGTCGATTGCTTTGGCCATCATTTCTGAATTAACTTTCAAATTTTGTTGTTTTAAGTTTCCAGCGATATTCATTCCAATCGCATAACTTAATGAATCAACAGTATTTTTCATTCCATTATTAGTAGCTACCACAACCGATTTTACTGGTGCTGCTGGTTTAGTAACTGGTACTTTAGGTTTAGATGCTGGTGCTTTGCTCCCTTGTGCAAACGAGAGTTGTGTTATCAGAATAGTTGTAGCGAAAGCAATAATTGTTTTTTTCATTTCTTAATGATGTACTTATTAGAATTAAATTTTTTATGAATAACAAATAAACGTACTTTTAGTCTAAAAATTAGTATTTATATAAAAAAACTATGTAATAACGATAGATTTACGTCTGATTCTTGATAATAGTTCATGTATGGTGTATAATTTTAACATATTTTAATAAAATCGCTTCAAGTATTACTCATAAATATGCTTATTCCTGAAGAATTCAAACGTTATAACCGCCAAATGCTCATGCCAGAATTTGGTGAAGAAGGTCAAATAAAGCTAAAGAATTCAAAAGTTTTAGTGATTGGTTGTGGTGGACTCGGAAGTCCTATTTTACTATATTTAGCTGCTGCAGGAATTGGAACTTTAGGTTTAGTCGAAAATGATACCATTGATGAAAGTAATCTTCAAAGGCAAATTTTATATAGCACTTCCTCTGTTGGGCAATCTAAAATTGAGCAGGCGGCCAATCGTTTACATGCACTTAATCCTTTAGTAGATATCGAATTACACCAAACACGACTTACCACTCAAAACGCTTTAGAGATTTTCAGCAATTATGACCTAATCATTGATGGAACCGATAATTTCCCAACGCGTTATCTTGTAAATGATGCTTGTGTGCTGCTAAACAAACCTTTTGTCTATGGTGCTATTCACCGCTTTGAAGGTCAAGTTGCTGTCTTCAATTATAAAAATTCAGTTACATATCGAGATTTATTTCCTTCACCACCCCCTCCCGAACAGGCACCAAACTGTGCAGAAGCAGGTGTATTAGGTGTGCTACCCGGAATAATTGGTTCGATGCAAGCTTTAGAAGCAATAAAAGTCATCACAGAAATAGGGGAAACTTTAGCTGGAAAACTTTTTATTCTTGACACGCTTTCAATGCAGAGTAGAATAATTAAAATTCCAAAATCACCTGAAACACCCAAAATCACACAACTAATTGATTATGAGAGCTTTTGCGGCTTAAAATCTGCTAATGAGATATCATTCGAAGAGTTAAAGTTTTTGGATAATTATCAGTTGATTGACGTTCGAGAAACGCATGAATATAAGGTTCGAAATATTGGCGGTGAACTAATGCCACTTTCCGAACTTGAAAAACATATTACAAATATAAGTCGTGAAAAAACCGTAATTATTCATTGCCAAAGTGGCATTAGAAGTAAAAAAGCCATTAAAATATTAGAAGAAACTTTTGGTTTTAATAATCTCTTTAATCTAACTGGAGGAATTAATGCTATATAATTTGTTAGAATTTGTATGAAGAAAGTATTGTTAGAAAAAGTAAAAGAACTTTTAGAAAATAGAATGAAAACCTCATTTGAGGCGATGGAAGCAGCCAAAAACTCTGCTAATGAAGAAGGGAAAAGTTCGGCAGGAGATAAATACGAAACTGCTCGTGCTATGGGACAAATAGATCGTGAAATGAACGGAAGAATGTATGAACAAGCACGCCAAGAACGGCTTTCTCTAGATAAAATTGACCCCGATTTTACTCCTACAAAAGTAACTTTCGGGGCTTTGGTTGAAACAACTATGGGTCTTTTTTTTGTATCGGTTGGTGCCGGAATTATTGAAATTGAAGGTAAAAAAATTATGCTTATCTCTGCTCAGGCACCTGTTGGCCAACTAATTAATGGTCAAGAAGCTGGTTATTCCTTCACATTCAGGGGTTTAACTCAAGAGATATTGAGTATTTCCTGATATTCTTCGGGGGGTATTATTGTCTTTTTGAAGCCTATAAACAACTAAAAAAGGCAACCTTGTGAGCTGCCTTTTTGTTTAATGAAATCCTGGCGTCTACCTACTCTCCCAATTTTGACATTAGTACCATCGGCGGTGCGGGGCTTAACTTCTCTGTTCGAGATGGGAAGAGGTGAACACCCGCCCTATTAACACCATGAAGATTGTCTGAGCCTTAACTCAATATCTTTTAATTATTCATGACTTATGTTACAGAAAGATAAAATTATAATGTAAATAAAAGAGTCCTCGATTCATTAGTATTGCTCGGCTTAGTGTTACCACTTCTACACCTGCAACCTATCAACGTCATAGTCTATAACGTATCTCAATGGAAGACTCATCTTGAGGTGGGTTTCACACTTAGATGCTTTCAGCGTTTATCCCGTCCGTACTTGGCTACTCTGCCGTGCCCTTGGCAGGACAACAGATGCACCAGCGGTACGTCCAACTCGGTCCTCTCGTACTAAAGTCAGAACCTCTCAATCTTCCTACGCCCACCACAGATAGGGACCGAACTGTCTCACGACGTTCTGAACCCAGCTCGCGTGCCACTTTAATCGGCGAACAGCCGAACCCTTGGGACCTTCTCCAGCCCCAGGATGTGACGAGCCGACATCGAGGTGCCAAACCTCCCCGTCGATGTGAGCTCTTGGGGGAGATCAGCCTGTTATCCCCGGAGTACCTTTTATCCTTTGAGCGACGGCCCTTCCATACAGAACCGCCGGATCACTATACCCATGTTTCCATCCAGCTCGACTTGTATGTCTCACTGTCAAGCGACCTTATGCTATTGCACTCAACGCACGGTTACCAAGCGTGCTGAGGTCACCTTTGGAAGCCTCCGTTACTCTTTTGGAGGCGACCACCCCAGTCAAACTACCCACCAAGCGGTGTCCTCGTCTTTGACAAGTTAGAATCCAAATAACCAAAGGGTGGTATTTCAACGTTGGCTCCTGAACGCCTAGCGACGCCCATTCACAGCCTCCCACCTATCCTACACATCAGTTACCCGAATTCAACGCTAAGCTATAGTAAAGGTTCACGGGGTCTTTCCGTCCCGTGGCGGGTAAGCGGCATCTTCACCGCTACTACAATTTCGCCGAGCTCACAGCTGAGACAGTGCCCAGATCGTTACACCATTCGTGCAGGTCGGAACTTACCCGACAAGGAATTTCGCTACCTTAGGACCGTTATAGTTACGGCCGCCGTTTACTGGGGCTTCGATTCAATGCTTCTCTTGCGATGACATCCCCTCTTAACCTTCCAGCACCGGGCAGGTGTCAGGCCTTATACTTCGTCATTAAACTTAGCAAAGCCATGTGTTTTTGTTAAACAGTCGCCTGGGCCATTTCTCTGCGGCCTACTTGCGTAGGCTCCCCTTCTCCCGAAGTTACAGGGTTAATTTGCCGAGTTCCTTAGCTGTGACTCACTCGAGCACCTTAGGCTTCTCGCCTCGACTACCTGTGTCGGTTTACGGTACGGGTGGTTAATGGCTGAAGCTTAGCGGCTTTTCTTGGAAGCAATTCGACTCATTCGATTCAGCCTAAGCCTCCTCTCAACGCTCTATTCCGTCAGAACGTATAAATCTCCTCACTCCGTCCCCGCATCGCACCATCACCAGTGCAGGAATATTAACCTGCTTGCCATCGGCTTCTGCTTTCGCATTATCCTTAGGACCCGACTAACCCTCAGTTGATTGACGTAGCTGAGGAATCCTTAGTCTTTCGGTGTGTATGGTTCTCACATACATTATCGCTACTTATCCCTACATTTGCTTTTCTATACGCTCCAGCATACCTCGCAGTACACATTCGCCGCATATAGAATGCTCTCCTACCCAAGACTTACGCCTTGACTAAGCTTCGGTACTATACTTGATGCCCGTTTATTATCGATGCCCGCCCCGCTCGACCAGTGAGCTGTTACGCACTCTTTAAATGATTGCTGCTTCCAAGCAAACATCCTGGCTGTCACTGCAGTCAGACTTCCTTAGTTCAACTTAGTATAGATTTAGAGACCTTAGCTGTAGTTCTGGGTTCTTTCCCTTTCGGACTTGGACCTTAGCACCCAAGCCCTCACTGCCAAGTATATTATACCGCATTCGGAGTTTGTCAGAATTTGGTAGGATTTGACTCCCCCGCATCCTATCAGTAGCTCTACCTCGATATAACTCAACCTTGACGCTGTACCTAAATACATTTCGGAGAGTACGAGCTATTTCCCAGTTTGATTAGCCTTTCACCCCTACCCACAGTTCATCCAAAAACTTTTCAACGTTAACTGGTTCGGACCTCCATGTTGTGTTACCAACACTTCATCCTGACCATGGGTAGATCACAAGGTTTCGCGTCTACCGCCACCGACTATTCGCCCTATTCAGACTTGCTTTCGCTTCGACTACACTACTTAATAGCTTAATCTTGCCGGGGACGGTAACTCGTAGGGTCATTATGCAAAAGGCACGCCGTCACTGGACTTGCCAGCTCCGACCGCTTGTAAGCGTACGGTTTCAGGTTCTTTTCACTCCGATACTCTCGGTGCTTTTCACCTTTCCTTCACAGTACTAGTTCACTATCGGTGTCTCAGGAGTATTTAGCCTTGGCAGATGGTACTGCCGAATTCAGAGGGGATTCCACTGGTCCCCACCTACTCAGGATACTGCTCGTCCATTAAATCTTACGCTTACGTGGCTATCACACTGTTTCGCCAGGCTTCCCAACCTGTTCAGCTTAATCTAATATTCTAAATGCAGTCCTATAACCCCTACTTTGCCGTAACAAAATAGGTTTGGGCTTCTCCGCGTTCGCTCGCCACTACTTGCGGAATCACTGTTGTTTTTTGTTCCTCCGGTTACTTAGATGTTTCAGTTCACCGGGTTAGCTCCATCTTGGATGGTGATGACTCTTCAAGTCACCGGGTTGCCCCATTCGGAAATCTGCGGATTAACTTGTATGTGCCAATCCCCGCAGCTTATCGCAGCTTATCACGTCCTTCTTCGCCTCTGAGACCCTAGGCATCCTCCGTACGCCCTTTCATAACTCTTCTCATTATAATTTTATCTCTCTGCCAACATGTCAATGAACTCTTTTTAATCTCTACCAACCGCCTGCTATCTACCAAGCTGTGCTAAATAACAAACTTTTAGCTGGTTCAATTAAATTGTGGTATAAATACCCTCTTAAATTATAAGTTATCAGTCCTTTATCGATAACTTTTACTTTCTGTGGAGAATAACGGATTCGAACCGTTGACCCCCTGCTTGCAAAGCAGGTGCTCTAGCCAGCTGAGCTAAATCCCCATTAAATGTCTCTCAACTTAGTGGTGGGCCTGCGTGGACTCGAACCACGGACCTTTACATTATCAGTGTAACGCTCTAACCACCTGAGCTACAAGCCCTCGTATCAGAACTATTACTCTACTCCGTAATCGTCCGATTCTCTTCTCAAATTAAATAACTTAAATTAAGAGAACAAATGCAAAATTTTAAGTGTCAGTCGTTTTTTCTTTGTTAGAAATTCTCTAAAAAGGAGGTGTTCCAGCCACACCTTCCGGTACGGCTACCTTGTTACGACTTAGCCCCAGTTACTGATTCTACCCTAACGAAATCTTTTACCTTCCGCTTCAGGTCTACCCAACTTCCATGGCTTGACGGGCGGTGTGTACAAGGTCCGGGAACGTATTCACCGAATCATAGCTGATATTCGATTACTAGCGATTCCAGCTTCATAGGGTCGAGTTGCAGACCCCAATCCGAACTGTGAACAACTTTTTGTGATTGGCTTACTATTGCTAGCTCGCAACACTCTGTATTGTCCATTGTAGCACGTGTGTTGCCCTGGACGTAAGGGCCATGATGACTTGACGTCGTCCCCTCCTTCCTCTCTACTTGCGTAGGCAGTCTTATCTGAGTCCCCGACTTAACTCGCTGGCAACAGATAACAGGGGTTGCGTTCGTTGCGGGACTTAACCCAACACCTCACGGCACGAACTGACGACAGCCATGCAGCACCTTGTTTTGGGTCATTGCTGACTTATCCATTTCTGAATAATTCCCTCACATTCTAGTCCAGGTAAGGTTCCTCGCGTATCATCGAATTAAACCACATGCTCCACCGCTTGTGCGGACCCCCGTCAATTCCTTTGAGTTTCACCGTTGCCGGCGTACTCCCCAGGTGGATTACTTATCGGTTTCCCTTGGACACTGGCTTACGCCAACATCTAGTAATCATCGTTTACTGTGCGGACTACCAGGGTATCTAATCCTGTTTGATCCCCGCACCTTCGTGCCTCAGCGTCAGTGTGACTGCAGCAGACTGCCTTCGCAATCGGTATTCCTCCTGGTATCTAAGCATTTCACCGCTACACCAGGAATTCTATCTGCCTTCTGTCAACTCAAGCTAACCAGTATCAACGGCATGTAAAACAGTTAAGCTGCTACCTTTCACCGCTGACTTAATCAGCCGCCTACGCACCCTTTAAACCCAATAAATCCGGATAACGCTCGCCACCTACGTATTACCGCGGCTGCTGGCACGTAGTTAGCCGTGGCTTATTCGATTGGTACCGTCAAAATCTCACGCATGAGATGCTTTCTTCCCAATCAAAAGCAGTTTACAACCCAGAGGGCCTTCTTCCTGCACGCGGCGTGGCTGGGTCAGGCTTCCGCCCATTGCCCAATATTCCCTACTGCTGCCTCCCGTAGGAGTCTGGCCCGTATCTCAGTGCCAGTGTGGGGGATTCTCCTCTCAGAGCCCCTAAAGATCGTAGACTTGGTGAGCCGTTACCCCACCAACTATCTAATCTTACGCATGGCCATCCTTATCCGATAAATCTTTAATAGCTGAATGATGCCATTCTACTATCTTATGCGGTATTAGCTCGAGTTTCCCCGAGTTATCCCCCAGATAAGGGCAGGTTCCATACGCGTTACGCACCCGTACGCCGGTGTATTGCTACCCCTTGACTTGCATGTATTAAGCCCGCCGCTAGCGTTCATCCTGAGCCAGGATCAAACTCTCCATTGTAAATATCAAGTTTGCCTGACTACTTAAAATCTTAAAGCTTGCATTTGCTCTCCCAATAAGTTAAGGAACTTTATTCAACTTACTCCCAATTCCATCTCTGAAACCCTTTCAGCTAAACTTGTAAAACCTTGTTAATCAATTTGTTAACTCCAGTTTTTCTTCTCTCTATTTCCATTTCTACTTTCCGAAACGGATTGCAAAGTTACTAGATTCAATTTTTAAAACCAAATATTTTTGCAACTTTTTTTAAACTTAATCTCAATTTCACTACTCTTCCTTCGTTACTCTCTTAATCGGGGTGCAAAATTCTGAATTTAATTTCTTATTTCCAAATTATTTTACACTTATTTTTTTACCCTCTTAATCTCCTTAACCACTCTCTCTTCGTTACTCTCTTAATCGGGGTGCAAAATTCTGAATTTAATTTCTTATCTCCAAATTATTTTACACTTATTTTTTTACCCTCTTAATCTCCTTAACCACTCTCTCTTCGTTACTCTCTTAATCGGGGTGCAAAATTCTGAATTTAATTTCTTATCTCCAAATTATTTCGCATTTTTTTTCTAGACTAGTTTACCATGCTCCTGCTACGTAACGTTTATCTTCCTCCCCGCTCTCCGTCTCCGTCGTTTGGGAGTGCAAAGGTACTAACTTTATTTTATAACGCAATACCCTACACAAATACATTTTTTAAGCAGTTTTGCCTACTACCCTCACCCTCAGTTACTTATCAATTTCTACCACACAAATAACACAACAACTTCTTCTTATTATCCTATATTTTTTTTGAAATAAATACAAAAGAGACTTAAACGTTAGGTTTAAATTGAGAATTAACAGAAAAGAAACACTATTACATACGGATAATTTGCATTTCTACGCGACGATTGAGAGATTTATCAATTTTAGATATAGGCTGGTCTGGTCCCATTCCTCGTACTTGAATACGATTTGCCTTAATTCCGTTCTTAACTAAATACTCTTTACAGGCTTTTGCACGAATAAGCGATAACTCGATATTACTATTACGGTCTCCCTCATCGGAAGTATGTCCGATTATCTCAATTATCATACTTGAAGATTGATTCATTAAATCCTCAATTCGGTCAAGTTCAGCCATTGCTGTAGTGCTAAGAGCTGATTTTCCTTGTTCAAACTGAATATTCCTTAGTACTACTTTCTCTCCAGTACTTACTTTTCTACCTTCATATTCTATAACCTTAGGTAGATTTGCTTTAGATACTACCTCTAGTTTTGGTTTTCTTGCACTTCTAGTCCATAAAGTAATAGGTACTTTAACTTTTATCCATAGTGCACCTTGGTTAAATTTTAGCAGATTCGTACCCGCTGGAGAATTATTCCGAAAAAAAGTAGCTTCTTGTTTAAGAAAGAAAGAAGTAGGTATGTAAGCCCCAACGCTCAGTTCCATTGGGAGGTCGAACGAACTAACACCAGTAACACCAAATTCAGGAGCAATTATAAAAGTCTTATTCTTTAGAGCCAGTGTAGTACTTGATAAACCATTGCCATTAGTTATTACACCACTACCTGAACTATTATCATTCGTAATGGCTTCTTGTGCGATATTGGCCACATGACTATTTAGCTGAAAAAACTTATCAAAACGATTATATCGAAACCCTAAAGCAATTGATGAATACTTATAAGCATAAATCCAAATAGTATATTCGGTATTATTCGACAACCTGATTGGGTCTGGGTCATTCAATATATTTACTTGCATAGCTCGATTAAGGCCTAAATTTACTGACCATCGCTTAGCAATTTGATAATTAAAATCCAAACCAATGGAATTAGTCATTTTGTAAATACTCTTAGTTTGCCCCGAAGAAGTGATGATATCACCAATGACGTAATTCCGGAGTATTTTTTTTTCTAAAACTAAACCACTGTTCTGAGGGTCAATACTTGGAGGAAAAGCCCAGCCAATACCGAAGTGAGGGTAGATGCGAAGTTTGGGGCGATAAGTATCTGATTGTGAAAAAACCAAAGAACTTATGAAGACACATAATATTAATATAAATGTTTTCATAGATTCTTTGGTTTCATGACTTAGCCTTTCACAGCCTTAATATAAGAAACTATATCTTGGTGTAGGGTCTCTTGCGAGGAATTTTGTAACACTCTAATAAACTGGCTTCCAATAATTGCACCTGCAGCGTACTGGCTTGCCTTAGTGAAAGTCGCATTATCTTTGATACCAAAGCCAATGAGGCGAGGGTTACGAAGATTCATAGCATTTACTCGATTGAAATAAGCTTCCATTGTATCGGTAATACCCGAAGTTCCTCCCGTTACACTGGCACTACTTACCATATATATAAAGCCATTAGAAATTTCATCAATTCTTCTGATACGTTGCTCGGAAGTTTGAGGTGTTATTAGGAAGATATTTAACAAACCATACTTATCGAAAATAGGTTTGTATTCTTCGTAATACTCATCCATTGGCAAATCGGGTAAGATTAGGCCATCGACTCCAACCTCTTGACATTTTTGACAAAAGGCTTCTAAACCAAATTGGAGAACAGGATTGATATAACCCATTAATATAATAGGTAAAGAGACTTTCGTTCTTGCTCCTTGAAGTTGCTCGAAAAGCACTTTCAAACTCATGCCATTTTCGAGAGCCACTTGGTTTGACTGTTGAATAGTTTCACCATCGGCAACAGGGTCGGAGTAAGGCATTCCGATTTCGGCAATATCGGCACCTGCTTCTTGCAAAGCTTCGAGTACTGCTACTGTATTATTAAGACTTGGAAATCCTGCAGTAAAATATATGTTTAATACATTGTTGGGCTTTTCTTGGAAAAGCTTGGTAATTCTATTCATGATTTTTGTTTAATCTACTGTACTGGAAAATTATTTTACCTGAGCAAACTAAAGTGTTTGCTTATAAAATTATTTCCCTGCCCAATAGTCGAGCACTAATACTTTATCAAGATGGGGTCCGAGTACTTCAACAAAAGCTTTGTGGGCTGGATGCGGAAGATACACTTCGCGGTCTTTCTCAGATTTGAATGAAACAAAGAATAAATGCGTAAATCCTTGGTTTAGATTTTCTGGACTATTATTTGTTCCCCACTCAAAATCTGCAATTTCTTTAATTTTAGTAGGCAATGCACGAAAAGCATCTTCTACTTTCTTAATATCTTCTGGGCTACTTGTATCTTTAAATTTGAATAAAACGGCGTGACGTAACATTTTTGTTGGTTGTTTTTTGGTTTGAGCATTTGCCATAAATGAAACCGAAAGAATAGCAAGTGCAAGAAAAAGAGTTCTCATTGTTTGGATGGTTTGATGGTTGAATAAAATTACTTCTAAAATAATACGAATGAAATTATAAATACTTCATGTAAGTATCTAAGTCTTTATCGCCTCGTCCAGAAAGGTTAATAACAACCGTTTCGTTAGCCCCTGCTTTTAAATATGGTAAAACTGCCAGTGCATGAGAAGACTCAATCGCAGGAATAATACCTTCAAGTTTGGCTAACTCAAAACCTGCTTTGATTGATTCATCATCGGTAATAGCATAGAACTTTGCCCTACCAGAATCCCATAAGTGAGCATGCATTGGGCCAATACCGGGGTAGTCAAGACCCGCTGAAATAGAATGTGGTTCTACTACTTGGCCATCTTCAGTTTGCATCAAGATACTTTTACTTCCGTGAAGGACACCTTCCTTACCTAAAAAGGTAGTAGCGGCTGACATTCCAGAATGAATACCATGCCCACCTGCTTCGGCAGCAATGAGTTTTACTGAAGGTTCATCAAGAAAATGATA
The DNA here is from genome assembly GCF_000263195.1 of Emticicia oligotrophica DSM 17448. GTDB lineage: Bacteria > Bacteroidota > Bacteroidia > Cytophagales > Spirosomataceae > Emticicia > Emticicia oligotrophica. The sequence goes on along the minus strand of NC_018748.1, from coordinate 2,125,626 downwards.
GAATGCACCCGCAGCATTTGAACCCCCACCTACGCAAGCAATTACGTAATCAGGTGTTTCTGAACCTATTTTTTCAAGCAATTGGCTACGGATTTCTTCCGAAATAACCGACTGAAAGCGTGCAACCATATCTGGGTATGGATGCGGCCCTACTACCGAACCTATAATATAATGTGTATCGACAGGATTATTAATCCAGTGACGCATGGCTTCGTTAGTAGCATCTTTGAGCGTTTTTGAACCACTTGTGGCAGGACGTACTTCTGCACCAAGCATTTTCATACGTGCAACATTGGGTGCTTGGCGTTGAATATCTATTTCGCCCATGTACACAATACATTCAAGGCCCATTAAGGCACAAACCGTGGCAGTAGCTACTCCGTGCTGCCCCGCACCTGTTTCGGCAACGATTTTATTTTTACCTAATCTTTTAGCTAGAAGAATTTGCCCAATCGTATTATTTACCTTGTGTGCACCTGTATGACAAAGGTCTTCACGTTTTAGATAAACATTTGTTTGATATTTTTCCGATAAACGATTAGCAAAATATAAGGGAGTTGGACGACCTACGTAATCTTTGAGAAGTGCATGAAACTCAGCCTGAAATTCTGGTTGATAGATAATTTCAAGATAGTTATTTTGGAGTTCCTCAATATTCGGATAAAGCATTTCAGGAATATATGCTCCACCGAACTTGCCGTAATAACCTTTTGCATTTACGGCATAGGATGATTGTTTTACTGCTGTCATTGTTTATGCTTCGACTCTCTCTGGTTTAAGTTTTGTTATGAGTTCGGAGATTTTAGCGATGTCTTTCTGACCTGGTGATGTTTCGAACTTACTATTAACATCAATCGCATAAGGTTTTGGAATAATGGTATCCAACACCTCTATGTTATCTAGTGAAATGCCCCCAGCTAAAAAGTATGGTTTTTGATTATCGTATTTTTTCAAGATACTCCAGTCGAAAGCCACCCCATTTCCTCCATAGCCATCGCCTTTCGCATCAAACAAAAAGAAATCGACATGTGGCTTATAATTATTTACTTGCCCAAAAACAAAGTCATTATCTACACGAAAGGCTTTGATGATGCTTATTCCTTTTTGGCGAAGGCTTCTGCAATACTCTGGCATTTCATTGCCATGCAATTGCACATAATTTAAGCCATACTTTCTAACGTTTTGTATGATGAAATCGACTGTTGCATTGACAAAGACACCTACCTTTTTAATTTCTCTCGGAATTGAGTTGATATAATCAGCACCCATTTCATTACCGACAAAACGAGGCGACTTGTCATAGAAAATAAAACCTATAAAATCGGGTTTCAATTCAACGAGTGCTTTGATGTTCTCGACATCACGCATTCCACAGACTTTTATCTTCATAATAGCAATACCTGCCCCCACAGGCATATTTTATTATTGTATCATACTCGGGGTAATAGTATGAGGTTAGCAAAAGGTATAAAAAACTATCAAAATTAAGCTTTTTATTAGATTTTCGCTATAAATTCGGCCAGTTTTGTTCCCGGATTTGCATCTTTCATGAAAGTTTCTCCAATCAGGAAGCCTTTATACCCCACAGCCTTAAGTTGATTGATTGTTTCGGGCTGGCTAATACAACTTTCTGAAATCTTAATAATGTTTGCCGGAATTTTATCGGCCAATTCTAAAGAAGCATTGACATTATTTTCAGCAAAGTTTTTAAGGTTTCGATTATTCACGCCAACGAGGTCTACATGAGCTAGCGGACTACGGTCTAATTCTTCTTGGTCATGTACTTCGAGTAATACCTCCAAACCAAGTTCATGTGCTTTTTGACTTAAATCTTGAATTTGTTGTGGCGATAGGCTTGCCGCAATTAATAAGATTACATCTGCTCCCCAAGCCTTGGCTTCATATACTTGATATGCATCAATCATGAAATCTTTGCGAAGAATTGGCGTACTCGGATTAGCTAAACGTGCTTTTTGTAAATCTTCCTTCGAACCACCAAAAAAATCTTTATCTGTTAGCACCGATAAACCTGCTGCTCCTGCTTGGGCGTATCCCTGTGTAACTTCTTCAACAGAGAGTTGGTCATTAATTACGCCTTTGGAAGGAGATTTACGTTTATGCTCCGAAATGATTCCAGTAGAGCCTTCAGCCAAAAGACTTGCCACAAGCGAGTTGGTTTTTCTACTGAAGAATTGACTGGCTTTTAAATCTTCAATAGAAACGCTTGCTTTGGCTTCGGCCACTTCGATTATCTTTTGGGCATTAATTTTATCTAAAATAGTCATGGTGCTATCTCACAATTAAAATGAAAAATGTAGAATCAAGAACGAAATACATTCTTTTCATCTATTGTATTAATTTTTTCATGCTGTTTAAGGCTTTTCCGCTTTCGATTGATTCTTTCGCTCGGGCAATACCTTCTTCTACACTTATATTTTGGGCAATACATAAGGCAAAACCTGCATTGGCCAAAACTACATTTGTTTGAGCTGCAGTTGCTTGATTATTTAAAACATTCAATAGAATTTCTGCCGATTCTTCAATGGTTCCTCCACCATAAATATCCGATTGTTTTTGAGGACCAAACCCGAAGCTTTGGGGGTCAAGCACTTGCTTTATTTTATTTGTATGAGTTGAAATTTGGAAATTATCGGTTAAAGAAATTTCATCATACCCAGCTAAATCATATATAATTGCAAATTTAGCTGCTGAACGCCCAAAAAGCTCTGCATAAAGCTCAAATACTGGTTGGTTATAGACTCCAGAAAACTGCTTTTGCACTTTTGCTGGATTGAGCAAAGGGCCTAAAATGTTAAAGAACGTTTTCATGCCCAGTTCTTTACGAATGGGGGCCACGTATTTCATGGCTGGATGAAAAAGTGGAGCATGCATATAGCAGATACCCGCTGTTTCAAGTTTTTGTTTCAAGAAACTTTCATCATTTGTAAACTTTACGCCCAAATGTTCTAAAACAGTACTCGACCCAACTGAAGATGAAACCCCATGGTTTCCGTGCTTAGCAACTCTTTGGCCAGCTCCTGCCAAAACAAAAGCCGAAGTAGTAGAAATATTGAAGGTATCCTTACCATCGCCACCCGTTCCGACAATGTCCATGGCATCAAACTCTATTAAATTCAACGGCACAGCTAAAGAGAGCATGGCTTCTCGGAAACCTTCAAGTTCATCAACAGTAATGCCTTTTTGTTGAATTCCCATCAAAAATGCCGCTATTTGAGAATGATTAGCTTCACCTTGTCCGATTTGTAAAAGGGCTTCTTGAGCCTGTTCTTTGGTAAGTGATTGTTTTTCTACCAGTAAGTTTAAATATTTTTTCATCTACTTTAAATATTGCTTGGAATTAAAACCGACAACAGATTTCAAAATTTGCCTAACATTTCATCCAATTCTCAACCATTTTTACACCGTGTTGTGTAAGATAGGCTTCTGGATGAAATTGTACGCCACGAATATCATACTTTTGATGGGCTTCGGCCATTACAAAACCTTTTTCATCAATAGCTGTAATTTTTAAGTCGGCTGGCATTGTTTCAGGAACAACAGTCCATGAGTGATAACGGCATACTTCTATTTCAGAAGGAACACCTTGGAATAACACCTCATTGGGGTCGGTAATTATACACTTAGTTGTTACACCATGCAGTACTTCACCCATGTTATGTAATTTTGCACCAAACGCTTCGCCGATTGCTTGGTGCCCCAAACAAACGCCAAAAATTGATTTTGTTGCGGCGTATTCTTTAATCAAATCGAGCATGATGCCTGCTTCTTCTGGAATTCCGGGGCCCGGTGAAAGCAAGATTTTGTCGTATTTTTTTACTTCTTCAATGGCAATCTTGTCATTTCTAAATACATCTACATCGCCACCCAAATCTTTCAAGATATAGACAAGGTTATATACAAATGAATCGTAATTATCTAAAACTAAAAATTTCATGTCTTTGCTGTTTTTTACATTCCCTTTCTTGTCGAATAATTCCCCCTTTGAAGGGGGCAGGGGGATGTATTATTGGTTATGTTTAATTAAAAATCTTTATTCTCTGTAATCCAAATTTCAATTTCCTTTAAAACCTTGTTCATCTCTTTTTTTATTTCCAAATCACTAAACCTCAAAAATTGCACTCCATCATTTTCCAGTTCATGCTGTCTTATTTTATCATCTACTTCTTTACCAATATGCGAATCTCCATCTATTTCAATTGCCAACATTAGTTCGTGACAATAAAAATCAATAATGTATCTACGAATCGGTACTTGTCGATGAAACTCGACTCCAAAAACTTTACTTTTTATTTTATTCTAAAGTAAAACCTCAGATAAGGTACTATTTTTCCTAAGTTCCCTAGCCAAAAGTTTTAGATGTGGTTCATAAGGAATTATTTTTTTGGGTTTAGGCATTTGTGTTTGTTTTACATCCCCCTAACCCCCTTCGGCATATCCGCACTTACCAACGCACAAGGGGGAATAGTCAGGTGTTAATTTTTAACAAAGTGCTAATTTATTTAAATCTCACCCGCCATTTCGATTGCTTTTCTTAGAGCTGCTAATTTTAGATGAATCTCTTTCATTTCGAGTTCAACATCTGATTTTGCCACAACACCCATTCCTGCTTGATAAAAAAGAGTATTGTTTTTACTCAAAAACGTTCGAATAGCAATGGCGTGATTGAAATTTCCTTTGAAATCCATGAAACCAATAGCTCCACCATAAATACTACGATTAGTTGGTTCAAAACGATTGATGATTGTCATGGCGTTATGTTTCGGTGCTCCCGAAAGTGTTCCCGCTGGAAAAGTATCAGCCACTAATTGTAATGGATTTGTTCCTTCGTGCATTTTGCCCGTTACTTTCGAAACTAAGTGAATTACGTGGCTGTAAAACTGTACTTCTTTGAAAGTCTCTACTTTTACATTTTCAGCACTACGAGATAAATCATTGCGAGCTAAATCTACTAACATCACGTGCTCAGCCGATTCTTTAGGGTCGGCATGAAGCTGGCGAGCTAATTCTCGGTCGTGTTCGTCATCACCTGTTCGTCTGAAAGTTCCCGCAATTGGGTGAATCTCTGCTTGGCCATCTTTGATAAAAATTTGTTTTTCGGGAGAGCTACCAAAAATATGATAGTTGCCGCCATCAAAATAGAATAAGTACGGCGATGGATTGATTGAACGTAATGCACGATAAACATTAAAATCATCACCTTCGAATTGACGAGAAAAACGACGAGAAGGAACAATCTGGAAAACATCGCCACGTAAACAATGACCAATACATTTATGAATAATTTCTCGCATTGAGTCATCATCTATATTGGTTGATTCCTCACCAACAGCTTTGAAATTACTCGTTGAAACTTTAGGGTTTTTCACAAAAAACTCCAAAGTTTCTAAGCCATCTTCCGAAATTTGCGGTTCTTGTCCATCAGGTGTATATGTATGCTCAAAAATATAAAGCTCATCTCTGAAGTGGTTGATAGCTATTACGTAGCGATAAACTCTGTAAAGAATTTGAGGAATTTCGGTTTCAGAGCTTTTATCTTGAATCTCGATATCTTCGAAATATTCTACTGAATCATAAGTAATATGACCGAAAAGTCCATTGGTAATAAATGAAAACTCACTCGATGGGTTTTCAAACTTTGAAGCAAATTCTTGCAAAACCTTTACCCCATCTTTGCGTTTTTCGAGCGGAAAAGTTTCAACTGTTCCATCAGGAAACTTCTGCGTAACAATATCATTATCTAACTGAAAACTCGCTACTTCATCGCAAGCTATATAGCTAAAGCTGTTATGCATGGCGTGGTAATCGGCACTTTCGAGAATCACCGAATGTGGGTATTGCCCACGCAAACGCTGGAAAATACCTACTGGCGTGAGTGTATCGGCAAGTAAGCGTTTATGGCGAGTTGAGATTTTAAAAACTGACTGCATAAGTATATTTTAAAAAATTTTGGTCAAAAAAAAGCGGCTTACTGGATGAACAGTAAGCCGCTTCGCTTAATATTTGATATGTATATTCACATAGCAATTCTGTTCATCCTATTTTGCAGGACGCCACCACCAGAATTTAACTATGTTCGAATATTGAGTCATTTCTACTTGATAAAATTAATTGCATTTGTTGCTCTTGTGATGCAAAAGTAACGGTTGATTTTAGAAATCAAAATTTTTTATCGAAATATTTTTTAAAACAAAAGAAAATATGTCAGACAGAAAAGAATTCGAATAATTACAGAAGCTTTCTATTACTCAACTGGACTTCCATACTGAAACGATACTTCTTTCACCAAGCTGGCAGCATTGAAATAAAGAATCATCGAACGTGCTTGCGTTGGATTTTGAATCATTTCACATTGTGGGCCTTTTTCTAAATAATAGACAAAAACCTTTTCATTGCGGCGACTAAGAATTTGAAAATCATAACGACCCAAGTTGTCAACTACTTGATTTTCAGTCAAACCTAGAATATTATTCTTTTGGGTTTTTAAATCTTCTACTAATTTTTCTCTTTTCCCTTCACAACCACCACGGTCAGTTTTGAAACTTTGTAAATCAAACTTCCCAAAATTAGCTTCTTTCTTTTTACAAGAAAAGAAACTAAGACACACCAATAACACTATTAGTTTACGCATTTTTTTGTTCTTTAAAACGAATTTTTCACCTATTCGCTATTATATTTTTACTTCTACCATTTGCTTGCCTAAACGACTCTTCTCGGCCATAAAGCCCATCACATGACTTTCGATTGAAGCTTCGATTGTTGATGTAAGTAACTCTGGTTTTTGTTGAGCTACTGCCTGTACAAAATTTCGAGCTAAACCATAATCTCCTCCGCCATGCCCCGAAGCCTGATTTTTATATTCTGGTTGGTCGGTAGCTCGCCAACTGGTTGTTTGCTTCGTTCGGAAATCATAAGTTTGTATTAAATCCATATCGCCCCAAACTTCACCGTGCGAAAACATCAAACGTGTTTTGCGATGCTCAAATGAGGTAAATGCTTCCATAGCAAAGCTCACGGTTGTTCCACCTTCAAATTCCATGGTAGCGGTGTAATGGTCTGGTTGGTCGTTATCCATTCTATAAACACATCTACCATACTGAGAAGTTTTCAATTTCTCTAAAATTTCATCCCCTTGTTTGCTCAAATCATCGGTTACATCTAAAACATTGATGCGTTTACGCTCTTTATGATAAACCTTAATAGCTGAAAATGGGCACGTTGCTTCTACCTTACACCCATCCGTACAGCGTTCGGTACTTCCCTCGGGTGCGTTTTCTCGCTTAAACCATGTGAGCGAACCATGTGCAGAAACACTTTTACAAGGTTTATTAATTAGCCAACGAAGTATGTCTAAATCATGGCACGATTTTGCCAAAATTATTGGGTTTGTATCTTTTGAAACATGCCAGTTTCCTCGCACGTATGAGTGTGCCATGTGTACATGCTCGATACCTTCAAGGTGACTTACGCTGATGAGTTTACCGAACTGTCCGCTATCTGTAATTTCTTTCAGTTTTCGGAAATACGGCGTATAACGCAAAACATGACAAACGGCTATCACACGTTTGGTTTTTTGAGCCATTTTCAGAATATCTAAGCATTCTTGCATAGATGGCGAAATGGGTTTTTCGAGCAAAACATCGTATCCCATTTCGAGAGCCTTCATGGCTGGGCCATAATGAAGTGTATCTGGCGTAGAAATAATTATTGCATCGGCAAACTTAGGCACTTTAAATACATCTTCCCAAGTTTTAAATCTATTCTTATCTTCTATATTATGTGCTTTGGCATAACGGTCATTTCGAAACGGTATGGGCTCGGCTACACCAACAATATCTAACTCATTAGGGAAAGCCAATGAGAAACGTCCATAAACATTCCCACGATTTCCCGCCCCCAAAACAATGGCCGTTACAGGTTTATCAAGTGCCACATAACGTTCATCGTGCGGAATCTCATATTCATTTGCATCTAATTCTTCCGCCAATGATTCAATATTAAATAAAGATAGACCTCCAGCGGTCAGACCAAAAGTTTTGAGTAGATTTCTTCTTGAAATGTTTTCCATTGTTAGGTTGAATATTAATGAAGATTATTATATGCAAATATAGTAGAAACTTAGTGTTGAATGATGGAACTTTATCAGTTTCAAGTAAAAGTCTTTTAATAATTTAGTGTTTAAATTTCGAATTTCTTTAGGTTAATGTTCTTAATTATAAAGATTTAACAATACTTATCTTTTGCAAGATATTTAGAATCAATTACTTACCTAAAGTCCGAAATAATTTCGATTCAATAAGGCAATACCGCATCAAGCTTGCTACAGATTGCCAATTATGCTTAGAATCAAATAGGCTTCTTCCAAAGATAATCCTGATGTTTTGATTACATTTTTGCCTATGACCTTTAGTAGAGTAGGGCGAACCGTAGTCAAACTAAAAGCTAATTGTTAGAAATGAAACTTGGTAGGCAAATAAAATGTTTTCTAAGTAAATAAAAACAATATTATGACAGGAACATTTGAAGAATTAATAGCTTCTGAGAAACCAATCTTAATTGATTTCTTTGCTACGTGGTGCGGCCCGTGTCAGGCACTTACGCCTACACTCCAGCAATTAGCCCAAGATATGGGTGATAGATTAAGAATAGTAAAAATAGATGTTGATCAAAACCCCAAGTTAGCAGCCAAATATAGAGTTTCGGGTGTACCTACCCTAATGCTTTTCCAAAAAAGCGAACTCAAATGGCGACAATCAGGAGCTTTGTCGTTACCACAACTCAAATCAACTGTTGAAAACTTTATTTAAGCCTCGAATGGAGTTATAGAATCGTTTTCAATAATATCAGCAGAAGCACGTTCAAATACCTTTTTCATTCCTTCGAAAGCCCCGCTCACTACGGCAATTGGTAATAACAAGGGCATAAAAATAACCCATTGCATAAACATTGAAGAATTAAATCGTTTCATAGGTGGTTGGTTATAAAATGCACTTTAGAGCTTAGTATCGTAACTAATATAATAGTTAAAAGCTTTAAATATTACAGTAATTTATTATACGAATCTCTGTAAAGTTAAAAAAAATATCCTTTAAGTACAAAACGATTTTTTAAATAAAATGTTTAATTTTTAAATAAAAAATAGACTCCTTATTAGAAAGTCTATTTTTTATTTAAATTTTTTAATATACTACACCGCTTAATTGCCTTTTTATTGTACTTTAACTATTTTAAATTTTCAATCCAATTGAAACGGTCACTCGGCGAAAATTTCCACGGAGCCATATTATTTTCTAAATTTGAGAACATTCCATTCCAAGAAGCAGGTGCTTGTGACTCCTCCATTACCTTATAGCGACGTAATTGTAAGATAATATCAAGCGGACTAATGTTAATCGGACACTCTTGTACGCAAGCATTACACGTAGTACAGGCCAAAATTTCTTCCTCAGAAATGTAATCGCCCATGAGGCTTTTACCATCTTCAAATTCAGCAATTGGAGCTTTTCTATCGCTGGCTAACCAACCCTTTTGAATATCTTCGAGGCGGTCACGGGTATCCATCATAATCTTACGTGGAGAAAGCTGCTTCCCTGTCATATTCGCAGGACAAGAAGAAGTACAACGGCCACACTCGGTGCAGCTATAAGCATCCATAAGGTTTTTCCAAGAAAGGTCTTTTACATCCTTTGCACCAAATCTACCAACCTCGGCTGGTTCAGCATCTGCTTCGGCTAAGCCAAGCATTATTTTTACTTCTTTCGTAACAGTTGGCATATTGGTCATTTCACCTTTGGCTTTAAGGTTTGAGAAATAAGTATTCGGAAACGCCAAAAAGATATGCAAGTGCTTAGAGTAAGTTACATAAGTTGCAAACGCCATAATACCTAAAATATGAAACCACCATGCAGTTCGCTCATAAATGGCCAAACCCGAGTCGGACCAACTCATAAATATTGGTTTCAAAAACTGACTTACCCAGAAATCTCCTGTAATTACTTCAGCATAATGTCCAACGGCTCTTTCCTGAAGAATTGTATCTACGGCGTTCATGCTCAAAAAAGCCCACATCAATAAAATCTCAGTAATAAGAATGATATTAGCATCTTTTGTAGCCCAGCCTTTCAATTCTCGGTGACGGCTATCTTGTAGTCGCTCAACTTTTGTAATATTTCTCCTAACCAAGAATGCCACACAGACAAGTACAACCCCAAGAGCTAAAACTTCGAAGAAATTTATCAAGAAATCATAGAAACTTCCGAGCGGTTCAGCAAAAATACGGTGCGTTCCAAAGATACCATCAATCATGATTTCCAGCACTTCAATATTGATAATTACAAAACCCGCATAAATGATAAAGTGCATTAAACCAACAATTGGCCTTGTAAACATCTTTTTTTGCCCAAAAGCAATGAGCAACATTGTACGTAAACGCTCTGAAGGGTTATCAGAACGGTCTTCGGCTCTACCTAACTGAATGGTGCTTTTAATGAGCATTACTCGGCGACTAATAAAATAGGCTGCCACCCCTAAAGCAACTAAGAACAAGATTTGCGAGATGATTTGCATAGTCTTTAATTGGTTGAATGTGCTATTGGTCAGTAAAAACCTCTGACGAACAAATGTTTTTCTAATTTAGATTTTGGTTTGATAATCGAACCAAATTAGTATGCTTGCATAACATTACAAATATCGTAAAAAAGATGCTCATGTCAAGCATGAAAAAAAATATTTAATTTTTTCATGAGATAAATTTGGTATTAAAAAACTTTTGTCTAATTTTGCAGTCCCAAACAACGGGAACACAGTGGTGAAATCACTAAACAAATGGTGATGTAGCTCAGTTGGTAGAGCAAAGGACTGAAAATCCTTGTGTCGGCGGTTCGATCCCGTCCATCACCACTGAAATTAAAAACCTGATAATCAACTGATTATCAGGTTTTTTTGTTTACACCAAAATGACAATTCAACAAAAATCCCTTACCGATTGCTCAGCAAGGGATTTTAAATTTTAGACTTTATGAAGAACCAATATTAGGCAACTACACTGATATTTACCACCAGAATAAATTCGTCCATTTCTATTTCAACTGCATTATTTGGCTTTTCATTCAGAATTTCTAAAGAAAGAGCCTGTACTTCTTGGCTTATGTAATCACGATTTGTTTCTACAGCAGTAGCCAAAATATCATTATTATTTTGCAACTGAATGCTGATTTTATCTGTCACCTCGAAGCCAGTATCTTTACGGTAGTTTTGTACACGATTGACAAAATCACGAGCGATACCTTCTTGGCGTAATTCTTCTGAAATATTAATATCTAAGGCAACAGTAATACCTTTATCTGAAGCTACTAACCAACCTGGTACATCTTCAGTTTGGATTTCGACATCAGCTAAAGTAATTAAGAATTGAGAAGTAGCCGTTTTGATTAAAAACTCACCTGTTTTCTCTAAAAGCTTCAAATCTTCATTGGTCATTGAGGTAATGCCATTACCAACCTCTTTCATATCCTTACCATATTTCGGGCCAAGGGCTTTGAAGTTTGGTTTTACTTTCTTTTTCAATACACCAGAATCATCATCGATATATTCAATGGCTTTGATATTCACCTCCGATTTGATAATATCTTCTACGTGACGAATTTGCTCACGAGTACTTTCAGACAATACCGGAATTAAGATTCTTTGTAATGGTTGACGAACTTTAATTTTATGTGTTTTACGCAATGAGTGAACTAACGAAGAAACCGTTTGCGATAGTTCCATCGAAGTTTCAAGATTTGCATCTACCCAAGCGGCATCATACACTGGCCATTCGGTAAAGTTTACAGAATAATGGCGAAGCGGAGAATTATTCGCTTTGGCTTCTTCACGCACTGAATCTGTCATGTTTTTATAGAGCCATTCGCCATAAAATGGAGCAATTGGCGACATCAACTGAGCAACTGTAACCAAACACTTATGAAGCGTTTCGTAAGCCGCTTTCTTATTTTCAGTCATTTCTCCTTGCCAGAAACGACGACGACACAAACGCACATACCAGTTTGAAAGTTGGTCGCAAACAAAATCTTGCACCAAACGACCTGCTTTAGTAGGATTATATTGATCAAATTGCTCGCCAACTTCTTTAATTAATGTATAGAGTTTTGAAAGAATCCAGCGATCCATTTCTGGGAGACTCTCGTAAGGAACTCTGTCAGTTTCAGACATCTTATAATTATCAAGATTTGCATAAAGTGCAAAGAAATTATAAGTGTTGGTAAGCGTACCGAAGAACTTATTACGAACTTCAGTGATACCATCAAGGTTGAAACGAAGGTTATCCCAAGGTTCGGCATTCGTAATCATGTACCAACGGGTTGGGTCAGCACCGTATTTAGATAAAGTATCGAATGGGTCAATGGCATTACCCAAACGTTTTGACATTTTATTGCCATTTTTATCTAAAACCAAACCAGTAGAAACTACATTTTTAAATGCTACCGAATCGTATAACATTCCAGAAATAGCATGTAGTGTAAAAAACCAACCACGAGTTTGGTCAACACCTTCTGAAATGAAATCGGCAGGATAATTTGCATCAAAAATTTCTTTATTTTCAAACGGATAATGCCATTGTGCGAATGGCATCGCTCCAGAATCAAACCAAACGTCAATTAAATCAGTTTCACGCTTCATTAATTTTCCACTTGCCGAAACCAAGAAAACTTCATCAACAAATGGGCGGTGTAAATCGAAGTTATTAGCTTCGTACGAACTAATAAAAGAAGCATTTTTCTCTTTTTGTTCTTCACTTAAAACATCATCATTCAATGCGTGTTTCAAGCCATTGATTAATTCTTGTACCGAACCAATACATACCTCTTCGCCATCTTCCGAACGCCAAATTGGCAATGGAGTTCCCCAATAACGGCTACGGCTTAAGTTCCAGTCAACCAAATTTTCAAGCCAATTGCCAAAACGCCCAGTACCTGTACTTTCTGGATTCCAGTTGATGGTTTTATTTAGCTCTACCAATTTTTCTTTCATGGCAGTTGTGCGAATAAACCAGCTATCAAGTGGGTAATAAAGTACTGGTTTGTCAGTACGCCAGCAATGCGGGTAAGTATGCTCGTATCTTTGTACGTTGAATGCTTTATTTTCAGTTTTCAGTTTAATGGCAATTCGCTCATCGACCGAAAGATATTTATCACGCCCTTGTTTGATACGTTCTGCTTCCTTTTCTTCATCAGACAAATAAGCTTCCTTCACATATTCTAAGGCAAAATCGGTAATTTCTTTCACAAAGCGTCCCTGACGGTCAACCACAGGCACATCTTTTCCATTCTCATCTTTAACCATGATTGAAGGAATACCGTGTTGTTGAGAAACTCTAAAGTCATCAGCACCAAAAGTTGGAGAAGTATGAACAACACCCGTACCATCTTCGGTAGTTACAAAATCGCCAATAATTACGCGGAACGCAGGAACTTCTGGCTGTACATAAGGCAATAATTGTTCGTATTCGATTCCATCTAAATCAGAGCCTTTACATTCAGCGATGATTGTCCAAGGAATAAGCTTTTTATCAGAATCAGCAAAGCCATCGAAATCTCCATCTTTACCTTTCTCAGAAAAATACTTGCCGATTAGGTCTTTTGCCAAAACTACATTTACAGGTAAATAGGTATATGGATTGAAAGTTTTCACCAACACATAATCAATATTTTTCCCTACTGTAAGAGCAGAGTTTGCAGGAAGTGTCCACGGAGTGGTTGTCCATGCAAGAATATATACATCACCTCCTTGAGCAGATTCAAACAAAAAATCTGATTTTGAACTTTTCTTTGCCTTGAATTGGGCTGTCAAAGATGTATCTTTCACATCTTTGTAGGTACCCGGCATATTCAATTCGTGCGAACTCAAGCCAGTTCCCGCTGCTGGAGAATAGGGTTGAATGGTATATCCTTTATAGAGTAATCCTTTATTATAAAACTCTTTAAGTAAGTACCAAATACTTTCAATATATTCGTTTTTATAGGTAATATAAGGATTTTCTAGGTCAACCCAATAACCCATTTTTTCAGTCAATTCATCCCATTGGTCAGTAAAACGCATTACCGTTTCACGACATTTCTGGTTATACTCTTCAACACTTATCTTTTTACCAATATCTTCTTTTGTAATGCCTAATTCTTTCTCTACTTGAAGTTCTACTGGAAGGCCGTGGGTATCCCAGCCACCTTTACGTTTTACTTGGAAACCTCGAAGAGTTTTGTAGCGACAAAAAATATCTTTAATCGAACGAGCCATTACGTGGTGAATACCCGGAGTACCATTTGCAGATGGTGGGCCTTCGAAAAATGTAAAAGTTGGCGAACCCTCACGTACTTCAATTGATTGCTCGAAGATTTTGTTTTCTTTCCAGAAAGCTAAAATTTCATCGGCAATTGCCGCATAGTTGACTGATTTATATTCTTTGTATTGCATGATAATAAGAGATAGACAGAATTAAGCATTTATTAAATATTATAAGATGACTCTCGATTGACATTTTCACAAAAATGCAGCTATCTTATAATCCTTATGTAATTCTGTTTAGTTTGAGGGTGCAAAGATACGATTTTTTATACTTAAATGAATATTATGCTAAAAGTTGAATTTGAAAAGTTATAATTTTCAGCCATTAAATAAAAAACAAAATAAATCAAGATTTAATCCATCTGTAATACGTTAATTATATGCATTTTTGTAATTAATATAGGCGAATTACCCATTTATGAATACGCGTTCGAGGATATTTCTACTTTTATTGTTTTCAACAACCTTGTTTGCACAAGATGACTTGTGTACTAAGGCTGGCGTTGAAAGAGGTGGATTTACTTTTGATGGCCCATCAACCGCTTGCATTGGACAAGAAATAAAATTAAGAGATAATTCAGGAGGAACAGGGGTAAAGTATATTTTTGGTTATACTCCTGGGTTGGATATTAACTCAACTCCTTCTCAAACTGACACTAAATATACCTTCCTTGCTGCAGGGCAATATACAGTTCTCCAATTTGGCAAAAAGGGTGGGAGAGATATGTACTATTGTGATGTGGTTTATGTGAGAGATAATACTCAACCGAAAGCATCATATTCAACTTGTAATAATCAAAACGTTGAGGTAATTATTCCCAAGGATGATAAAATCAATGATTATGATTACTATAATATCTCATGGGGAGACGGAGGTGTCCCTGAAGTAATTGCAAAAAATCAGCTTCCTTATAGAAAGGTGAGAACGCTAAATTTACCGCGAGATATTAAAATTGAAGGCTTTTTTAATGGTGGTACTAATTGCCCCTCCCCTGGTTCAATAACCTTACCGATTTTAACTCCAAGTGCTTTTCCTTCAGGCTACACACAAGCATTCTATCCTAACATAAATAGGCTTGAATTATTAACAGCAAAAACTGCAAAGTTAGAAATAAAGGGTAGTTTTCAAGAAAATGGATATGATTTATTCATGACTCCGCAGGGTACACCTTACCCTACAACACCTATACAAAGCAATATTAAACCAGGCACTATGAACATTACCATTCCAGATACAACAAAATCATATTGCTTTTATATAAAACGTTCTATTTCCTGTGGTATAGAGCAATCTGCTGAAATATGTACTGTTGTGCTCAATAATGTCATTCCTCAAGAAAGTGCTAATATAATCACCTGGAAAGAGTATCCTACTGAAATGACAGGAATTTCTAATAATACATCATTTGGAAGATATTTAAATTCCTCTCAAAAAATTCAAAAAAAAGAAAATGGCACTCTACTTCCACTAATTAATGCGAATGGACTAGGAGGAACCTTTCAGGAAACTGTTAATTGTTCAAAAAAATATTGTTATCAGGTTATTTCCGATACACAAGGTCAGATTTATTATAATGCTTTTACTGGAAAAAGCGTTTCAAAACAGGTTTGTGTAGATAGAAAAGAAATAGCAGCTACCCCTATCACGGAATCTTTAGTTACAGTAAAAGAAAATAATCAAGTTGAGATTAATATCAATGATAATAGCCCTTGGACCTTGCAACGTAAGGAGTATATTTTCTACAGAGTCGAAAATGGCGGTCTTACTTCTATTAATAGTGGTACTTTAAATAAGCAATTTATTGACGCTACTATTGACGCTTCAACTCAATCTTTTTGTTATAAGGTTGGCTTTAAAGACGAATGTGGTAGTACCTCTACCCCTTCACCAAGTTTATGTACAATTAATCTTAAGCAAACTATTGGCAGGGATTTAGAATGGACTAATAATTCTCCGTTTGGTGCGACCGCAATTGATAAATTTTATGTTCAGTTTTTTGACGAACAAACAAATATTCTTAATACCGAAACCATTAAGAATGCGAATGAAACAACTTTTTCTCCTAATTTAGATAACTTCGAAGTAGTGGCCAAATATAGAATCAAAGCCACTTCGTCAAATGGGAAAGAAAGTTTTTCAAATATTTTTTCAATCCCAATCAATGTTAGTATATTTTTACCTGATGCATTCACACCCAATGGAGATGGTAAAAATGATGAGTTATTAGTTAAAGGAAATACAAGAAGAATCATTAACTTTGAATTTCAAATTTTTAATCGATGGGGTAACCCTGTTTTTACAACAAGTAATGCTACAGAAAGTTGGGATGGTAAATATCAGAATGTAAACGCTCCCATTGATAACTATTCCTTTAAAATCTACGCAAAACTTGATGATGGAAAAGAGCTAATAAAGTCCGGACAATTTTTGCTAATAAGGTAATTTAATATGATTAGAAAGTTCCATATCTACGTACTAATAATAAATATTAGTGCGATTAATTCTTTTGCACAAAACTTCTTCTCGAGAAATAAGTATCATTTAGAAGTTGGCACATATTTATCTACATCTGGAACCACCCCTTTTTGGCTTCGCTCCAAGCAATATGGCATTGTACCATTTGAAAGCAATTTTTTCACTGTAAGAAGTAGTACACATAAAGAGTATGATTCCACAACGATTCTCAAAAAAAATAAACTTAAAAAATTTGATTATGGGTATGGCTTAGGGGCAGTCATTAATGCTGGTAAAAAAAGTAATTTTTTATTGCAAGAAGCATACTTAAAAGTGCGTTTTGGAGCATTTGAATTCTATGCAGGTAGAAGGAAAGAGCTTGTAGGTTTAGCAGATACCATGCTTTCATCTGGGCCTTATGTCTGGTCTGGGAATGCACTCCCTATTCCAAAAATTCAAATTTCAATACCTAACTATACCTCTATAGTTGGTCATGGTTTAATCTCAATAAAGGGGAGCTTTGCACATGGTTGGTTTGGAAACCAGGGAGAAACCAATGATTTTTTTTTACATCAAAAAACTCTTTATGGGAGAATCGGCAAACCAAATTGGAGAATAAAACTATATGGTGGCTTCAATCATCAAGTCCAGTGGGGGGGAAAACCCAATAAGCCATATATTGAACCTCAAACAGAAAAGTTAATTACCAGTTATGGAAATGATTTTAATACTTATTTAAATGTAATTACTGGTATCAGTTTAAATAACGAAGGAGGAACCGATATAAAAGGTGTACCTATTAATGATGCATGGAATAGAACAGGAAATCATTTAGGGAGTATTGATATTGGAATGGAAATAGAATTACCCCAAAGTACAATCTTTATTTATAGACAGAGCATATATGATGACGGTAGTCTATATTATTTAAGCAATATTAATGATGGTATTCTTGGTCTTTCCATAAAAACAAAAAATAAAACTGGGTTAATTGGACTAAATATAGAATATTTAAATACTACCAATCAGGGGGGAGATTTATCAAGTGAAAGCACAATCCCTGAACTTAGAGGAAGAGACAACTACTTTAATAATACCCTTTATAATTGGACATATAAAAACAATACAATTGGGACTCCCTTTATGTTACCATTTTATACAATCCCTGTTAATAATTTTGCTAATTACTCTGACTTAACAAAATTCTACTTACCATCATTTATTCTAAATAATAAAGTCCGAGGAGTAATTACAGGTGTTAAATATAACATAAGTAGATATTCTCTAACTACAAAAGCAAGTTTTACAAAAAATTATGGAATCTTTGGCACTCCCCTCCTTAAAACTAAACAATTTTCAATACTTCAATCCTCACAATTTATGTATCAAAAATACTTTTTCACATTCAACATTAGTTATGACTCTAATACAGTTTTAAATGGTTCTTTAGGCACACAACTAAGCTTAAGCAGATTCTTTTAAAGCATCTAATTTTTCATACTCTGAATTATTACTAATAAATTCTGGAACAATCTCCTTTAATTTTACAACTATCTCATTATTATCAACTGTATTTAAAATTGCTTGTAAATGAAGAATATTAGAATTTAATGCTTCATAATTAGATGAAATTACTTTAGCTATCATAATTTTTGGGTGATAGGTAGGTAATGTATTTTCATTAGTATTTAGTAACTCCTCATACAGTTTTTCTCCTGGTCGTAATCCTGTAAACTGAATCTCGATATCTTTATTTATCTCTAATCCTGATAACTGAATCATTTTTTTTGCAAGATCAATAATCTTCACTGGCTCACCCATATCAAAAACAAAAATTTCTCCTCCTTTTCCCATTGTTCCGGCTTCCAATACTAATTGGCATGCCTCAGGAATTGTCATAAAATATCTTATTACATTTTTATCCGTAACCGTTATAGGGCCACCAGCTTCAATTTGCTTTTTGAAGACTGGAATCACAGAACCGTTGGACCCTAATACATTACCAAATCTTGTAATGATAAATCTTGTATCATTTGAGTGTTGTGCATTTAAACTATGTACATACATTTCAGCGAGTCTTTTGGTGGCTCCCATTACATTTGTAGGATTTACTGCTTTGTCTGTTGAAATAAATACAAACTTTTCCACACCTAACTCAGTTGAAAGATTAGCTATATTTCTTGTTCCAAATACATTGACTTTGACTGCATTATATGGATTTTTTTCCATTAATGGTACATGTTTATAAGCGGCAGCATGGAATACCACTTGAGGCATAAAATCTTTGACAACACTTCTTAGAGCTTTTTCATCAGTAATATCAACTACCTCCGTCTTAATTTGACTTAAATAACCTTCAACTGATTTTTTTTTAAGTCTGAATAACTCTGTTTCCAAATCGTACAAGGCTGATTCTGCATGATCAAGAAGTAAAAGTTCTTTTGGATTATGATTTAAAAGTTGACGAACTATTTCACTTCCAATTGATCCTGCAGCACCTGTAACTAATATTTTCTTATTTGTCAAAAATTGAGATACAAATTTGTTGTTTATTTTAATTGGCTCTCTTTCTAATAAATCCTCAATTTTTACATTTTGAATTTGTCTAATATTTAGTTCCCCATTAAGCCATTTATTTGCAGTAGGTACTGACTTGATGATGACACCCATATCTAAGAAATCCTCTGTAATTGACAACCTTTGTTGAATACTTAGATTTTGGATTGCTAAAATAACCTCAGGAAAGACAAGTCCATCTGTAAAGTACCTTTTTAAGGTCTCTTCTTTATTGAGTACCCTTATTCCTTGTATCATCTTATGAACTTTACTTTTATTATCATCTATAAAGCATAAAATTTGATACTTAAATTTTTTATCACTTTGTAGCGTATTTTTAACAAGAAGCCCCAGCTCACCAGAGCCATAAATTATTACAGGCTTTTCTCTAACAAACCCGTGAAGCAAATTCTCATAGGTTATTTTCACAACAAACCTACTTGAAATCAACATGAACAAACAAATAAAATAGTCAATGGCTAAAATTGATACTGGTATTTCAAAATAAATAAGTTTGTCATCATTTCTTGAAATCAATGACAACCCTGTTAAAATACCAGTACCAAGTGAAATTGCTTTAAATAGTAAAGTTGCGTCTTCTGAGCTTGAATGTCTAATTATTCCTTGATATGATTTAAATAAATAAAATGATAATATCCTTACTATCACCACTAAAAATAAATGATACTTATATATAACAGGAGAGATATATACAAATTCTAAATTAAACCTTAAAAAAACTGCTATACTAAATGCTACGAGACAAATCACGCAGTCAATAAAAAGGATTAACTGTTTTGAGGCAAACTGATTTGCATATTTATGTAGTACTTGTTTTACCATATTTATTTATTATATCGAAGGTGGAATTTTGCCAACAAAAATACTCTATTAGATAGCTATTTCAAGTATTAATAGTTATATTTTGAATTATTTTATTTTTTGACAAACAAAAAAGTCCTGTTGTGATAAAACATAACAGGACTTTTTCAAAACTTAATTATTATTTATTTTTTAATTTTGCACTTTCTTCTTTTAAAGCCTTAATTTCTTTGTTCATTTCAATTATATACAAGGTAAGTTCCTCTATTTTCTCCATCAATTTAGCAGATGTTTGTGTTACATCTAAACCATTTTTAGACATATCCTCGGCAGATGGTACATTAGGGAGATGCTTGTTTTCCTTAATGAAGGACTCCACCTTGTCGAGTGACATCAATTTATAAGTTGGTTCAAATACGTAATCTGCCCAATCTGCAGTACCAGCCACAGCTACTTTAATTTTCTCAGTAATCATACCTCCTTTTACTAAAAGTCGATAGCCCCCAGAATTTGCAGCGGCACGGTCTGCTGCAGCTACTTCACCTACAGCAAGATATTTTGTCGCAAAGTCTCCATAAACAAGAGGGGTAGCTGTATTTGAGTTGGAAATATACAGCTTGTTTGATGCAGTTTCACTGTAACCGGCTTGATAACCTATAAAAGTATTTCCAGATGCAGTACCAGTATTACTGAAACCAGCTTGGAATCCAATTGCAACATTATTTGTACCATTGTTGCTAGCCATTGCCGTTGTTCCAATTGCAACATTCGAGTTTCCTGTTGTTAAACCAGCTAAAGCTGATGTTCCGATTGCTAAGTTATAATAACATGATTGGCAATCTCTTAATGCTTGAAAACCAAGTCCAACGTTTGCAGTCGCGGTAGTTGCATTAGTCAATGCTAAACTACCGATGCCTATATTGTATCCGGTAATACCTACTGTTGGATTTAATGCATTATTGTTTTGTAATGCGGCATAACCTAACGCTAAGTTATGGTTGACAGTAGTACTTGTATTACTAAAAGCAGCACCAGCACCAGGCCCAAAAGCAGTATTAAACTTCCCCGCATCTAGGAAACCAGCATAACTACCCCCTGCTTTAAAAGCCAACGGAGTAGCATCATTAGTACCTAACCAGTTAGTTGCTGGATTTGTACCTGTATTTCCGAGCATGCTCCAGTCATTTGGGTCAGCTGCTACTGATTTTTCAGATAAATTATTTCCTAACGACTTCCATTCATTACCATCGTTATAATAAAACCCTGAAACAAAATCTGTTTGATATACTATCAAACCTTTGGCAGGATTTTGAATTGAATTTCTCTGTTGTAATGTCATTCTTGGCATCAACAATCCTTTATTTGTTGAGCTTATATCTAACACTGCAGACTGGTCTGGCTTTGTAGTACCAATCCCTATATTATCTTTCTGAGCAAAGACCTGACTCGTTGCTATTATTCCAATAGTCGAAGCCAATAAAATAAAATTTTTCTTCATCATTTTATACATTTCCTTTTGATACATAATTATATTTTAAAGTTAAATGGAACTTTTATAGATACAAAACCCTTTCCATAAATTTTATTTAATGGTAAATTATTTTTTTTATTACTTCTACTATTCTCTCTAATTCTTCCACTATTAAATTTGACCCTGAAGGTAAGCATAAACCTGTATTAAAAAGGTTCTCTGAAACACCATTTACGTAATTTGGGGTTTGATAAAAAACGGGTTGTAAATGCATTGGTTTCCATAATGGTCGAGACTCAATATTCTCCTTTATCAAACCCATTCTTACTTGCTCCCTTACTTCAAAACTTTCAAATAGTACACAACTCAACCATCGATTAGAGAAAAAACCTTTCGGTTCTTGCAAAAAGAAAATTTTATATTCTTTCAAACTTTCTTGATAATAATAATAATTACGTCTTCTCTGTGCAATTCTTTCTTGAAGCACTTCTAATTGACCCCTTCCTACACCCGCACATAGGTTACTCATCCTATAATTATATCCAATTTGTGAGTGTTGATAATGTGGAGCATCATCTCTGGCTTGGGTTGCTAAAAATTTTGCATAATCAACATACTCTTTCGAATCTGATACCAATGCCCCTCCTCCGGATGTAGTAATGATTTTATTTCCATTGAAGGAAAAAACGCCAAAATGCCCATAGGTACCTAATTTTTTATCATTTATCGATGAACCTAATGCTTCGGCTGCATCTTCAATCAGGACAATACCAAATTCATCACAAATCCTTTTTATTTCTATAATTTGTGATGGCATTCCGTAAAGATGAACGGCAATTAATGCTTTAGGGTAAATTTTCTTTTTATGACAATCAGCAATTGCATCCCTCAATAATACTGGACAAATATTCCATGTTTCTCTTTCACTATCTATAAAAATAGGTATAGCACCTTGATATAATACTGGGTTAGCTGAAGCTGAAAATGTAAAAGATTGACATAAAACATAATCATTCTGCTGTACACCAGCTAATATCAAAGCAAGATGTATTGCCGCAGTACCGCTACTCAATGCTGCAACACTTGATATAGACAGGTATTTAGCCATTTCTCTTTCAAAACCATCAACGTTAGGGCCTAAAGGAGCAATCCAGTTTGTATCAAATGCCTCTTGAACATATTTTTGCTCATTTCCACCCATATGAGGTGACGATAGCCAAATTTTCTTCATTTACTTCGATGGATTTCCTTTTACTGTTAAATTATTACTTATATTTCTAACTACTACTGAGCCTGCACCAATTATACAATTCTCACCTATTTCTACATTTGGTAATATTACTGCACCTGCACCTATTAATGTCCCGTCTCCAACCTTAACTCCTCCGCATAAAGTAGCATTTGGGGCAATATGTACAAAGTCTCCTACAATACAATCATGATCAACACTTGATTTAGTATTGATAATTACGTGTTTGCCTATCTTTACAGAGGGTTGCAAAATTGCATTTTGAAATATGACAGTCCCTTCTCCAATTTCAGTATACTTTGAAATAAGTGCAGATGGATGGAAACAAACCCCAAATTTATGAGTTATTTTTTTTACAATCGCCCTTCTAATCATATTATCTCCAATAGCAACTATGATACTATCATTCATAAATAAATGGCTTTCATAAGTTCCAATCACTTCAAAATCAAGTATTTTTTTTATTGAAATATTATCATCAAAAATTCCACTTACCTTTGTATGTGTGGCATTAAGTGCCTCCAGTATCACCTTGGCATGTCCACTAGCTCCATAAAGTAACATAACTTATAAATTACCTTTAAATTTTTCCATTGTTACTGAACCATCAGAAGAAATACCTTCAGACTTTACAACTTTAATAATTGTGTATAATAATATTTTAACATCTAATAATAGAGATATATTTTCTACATACCACACATCCAATTGAAATTTTTGCTGCCACGTTAGGGTATTTCTCCCATTTACTTGTGCCCAACCTGTAATTCCTGGCTTAACATTGTGCCGTTTTTTTTGAAAATTATCATATAATGGCAAATATTCAACTAGTAAAGGTCGAGGACCTATTAAACTCATTTCTCCCTTTAATACATTAAATAATTGAGGGATCTCATCTAACGAGCTTTTACGAATAAATCTTCCTACAGGTGTTAATCTTTTTTCATCTGACAACAATTCACCACTTTCATCTCGTTTATCGTTCATAGTCTTGAATTTCCAAATTGTAAATACCTTTTCGTTTAACCCTACTCGTTTTTGAAAATAGAATGGAAATTCTCCATTAACAAAAATCAAAGCAATAATGACGAAAAACAATGGAGAAAGAATAATGATAAGAAAAAAAGCAATAATAAAATCAACAACATTCTTTAGAAAAAAATACATCAAGCTAATAATTTATTAGTAAAACTCACTATTTTTCGATATTGAACATTCTCATCAAATAAACGCCCTAGTAAAAGTGCATTTTCTTTCATTTTTTCCAAACTTTGAATGTCCGCAATTAATACAAATACTGCTTCACTCATCGAACTTGGGTCACCTGCCAAATATTGAACACCAACCTTTTCTTTTTTTACAATTTCTCCTAAATGCCTTTGAAGTGAATTGATGATAGGGAGACCAAAAGCAAAATAATCATACACTTTTATTGGCATAGAAACAGTAGATTTACTCAAATATGTTGAAAATCCAAAATCGCAATATGCTAAAATATGATACAAATCTAATGTAGGTACACTTCCTATAAATTTAACATTATACAATTCATATTCATCTATTTTATTTAAAATGTATCCTTGCAATGGTCCACTTCCTGCAATAATAATATCAAGATTTGGTGTTTTAATTTTTAAAATATTGGCCGCTTCAATCAAACAATTAATATCATAATTACTGCCCAAAGTTCCCGCATAAATACCCCATAATCTTGTCTCTTCTTTAACATTTAAGTACTTACTAACAATTCGGTTATCAGGTTGTTTTCTTATCTTTTCAATCTCATCATAATCTACCCCCCAAAAAATTACTTCTGATGGAGCCTTTTTATTATTTTTATTTATCTGCAAATAATCAGGAGCAACGGCAACAAATCCATTGGCTATTTTATGATAGTTTGAACGAACTTTATAAAGCGGAGCAAAAATTAGTTTTGAAAAAGAGCGAAAAAAGCTTGGAACAAATAGTTCAAATAGTTCTGGCCACAAATCAATGATATCAAATATTATTTTAGTGTCTTTGTTTATAATTTTACTTTTAATAAATGGAAATATAAATAAAGAGGGGTCTTTTAAAATAACTAAATCCGGTATTATAAAATTTTCAGCAGCAAGCTTTAAATTCTTAGAAAAATAGTATTCATATAATATTCTTTTTAATGAAATATGTTCATTGTATTCTGATGCTACTATCACTACGTAGCTAATCTTTTTGTATGAAGTAGGTACAATCCGAAATTTTTCATCTCCTTCTAGTTCAATAATATTCTTTTTGTCTTTATGTGAAAAATTAGAAATCCATATCAAAATATTATAACCTGCATTCGATAAATGCTCTGCCATACTAAAATAGCGACCTTTCCTCCAATTTTTATTAGGTAATTCAGAATATGGGTCAATTATCCAGATAGTTTTATTCATAATTTGGGTCGTAAACCAGAAATAAGATATATAAAGAAAATTGCGGGTATAAAAAAGTAGTACAAATCCTTTACAAAATAAGATGATTGTGACCTACAACATGTAACCATTCTCTGGGCTACTATTGAAATCATAAATAGATTATAATATACATTTTGACTCAAAGTTAATTTTTTCCATAAACTAATGCCTAAAAATACTGTAATACCATTATAAATAAATCCGAAAAAGCCCATAAATAAATATCCTTCGCTAAACAAATAAAAGGCGTAGCTAGCACTTCTGGTTGAAGCACCTGGGTTAAATAAATCGGCTACTGTAGTTTGTAAATAAGGGTATCCAATCTTAATTAACGCATTGGCTGTATTTGAATAGATTACCTCCAATGGGCTTATAAAGTCATAGGCAATCGCTCCAAGCAAAATATGTGCGGGTGCATAATAATCCTGTAATAAAAACTTTTCATACAAAAGTCTATCTGGTTGTTCTGTCCTAGCCTCAGACAACAGGCTAAGTCCATACAATACAAAAAATACAAATAGTATAAGTTTTATTATTTTGTTAAAATCTATTTTTTGGGATTCTATTTTTATGTACTGATATTCGAAAATAAAAATCGAAATCATTACAGCCAATATATCTGTACGGTTTCCAACTTTTGTTGCAATAAGTAGAAAAAGAACAACTTCTGATATTGCAAAAAACATCAATATTTTATTGAATTTTTTATATTTAGAGAAATCTTCCAACTTACTTAATCTCAAGTAAATGTAAGAAATTATAATAATTGAAACTGATTGCTTAAAACATATCCCAAAGATTGTAATGGATATTCCTTTTTCACTCTGAAAATCTTCATCTGAAAAGTTACTATAGTTTAACTCATCATAATTAATTGAAAAGAAGAGTATTTGAATTAAAAGATGGAAAATTAAAATTAGTAAAAAGAAAAACCTCTTTTTATTTGTAGAGTTATTAATAACCCTATATTTACTACTCCTATTAACTTTATCGAAAAAAAAGAAAAAAACTAAAAATAAGGTAAAAAAAGACAAAATCACAAAAATCATAAACTTGGGGAATATCTCAGGTCCAAAATCTGCTTTGATAAAAGCAGATATTTCAGGGAAGTAATTATACCCAATAGCTGTAAAAATAACATATACAAAAAGAAAAAAATAGATACCGCCAAATAAAATATCTTTTTTCAAGATATACACGAAGGTAAGAAGGAATAAGCCTGATAATGTAACAATATAATATATGTTATCCATTAAAATACAACTATTTAAATTTGCTATGATAGCCTTAGATTAAAATTTTCTACTTATTTGATGCTTTATTTTATCAATTAACAACATATTTTCTTGTATTTTTAACAAAAAACTTAAACAAATATATAAAATTAATACCAACAGACTTGAAAGCATCAGTTGCAATATAATGTTGTATTCAAAGAAAAAGTAAACTCTAATAAAGCTTGTAAAAATACTAACAAGACCTATTAAGATTGTGTATTTAAATAAATCAATTAGATTCTCATGACTAAAAAATAAACTCGAATTAGTCTTGAATAAAATTCTGAGTGATGCAAATAATGTAGTAAACCAAGTGCATATATAGGCTAACCCTATACCTTTAAGCCCCCAGTAAATACTGAATATCCACGAAAACAATACATACATTACTAATGAAATTAGACCTAAAATAGCAACTTTTTTACCATTATCTACAAGCATTATTGCCCTAAAAAGTACTACGACACAAATCATTGGTATCATTCCTATTGCAAAATACGGGAGAACAGTAGAAACCCCAATTACAGAGAAATTATCAAAACTACCCCTTTGAAATAATATTTTTATGATTATTTCAGAGAAACTTGATAGTATAATACAAACAAATGTGGCGATAAAAATAGTCAATTTGATTGTTTTCAAAAGTATCAATAAAAAGGCTTTATAACCTTTATTTGTTAAAGTTTCTGATAAATAGGGTATCAAAATTACTGATGGCCCCACGATAACAATCCCACCAATTGCAATAATTATTCTCTGACAATAGCTCAAATATGATAAATTTGATACTCCTAATATTGAAGCCCAATATGAATCTACTGATTGATAAATTGTAAAACAAAGCATACCTACAACTACCAATGGTAAATGTTTAAAGAAATCCAAAACAACCTCCCAATTAAAACTCTTTAGTTTTGTAAGTACTATTCGCTTTCTAAGCAAAATAAAGTTAATTATTAATGAACCAATTGTTCCTAATAAAACTCCAGAAGCAATATTAATTGTACTATTTTGGCTATCAAAAAGCAAAACTCCAAAAATTATACCTAAATAAGGGAAACTACCAAGAATCATTGGAATATAAAATTTCTTAATTGCAATAAAAATACTTCCTAAAAAGCTTATTAAGATAGTACAAAAACAATAAATCCAAGAAAACTTTGAAACTGTCAAAAGTATTATTTCATTATATTGTGGATAAACAGTTAGTAAATAATATTTCGAACCAAAATAACCCAACAATACAATTATAATCGTACCAAACAATAAAAAAAACAATAAAGCAACCACAATTTCGTCATACTTCTCTTTGCTTTGTTGTAACAAAAAAGGAACTAATGAGTAGCTGAAACCAGCTGTAATTGTACCTGAAATAAACGTTGGAATACTTGATGCAACAATATAAGCATCTAAATCAGTAGATGAACCAAATTTATGTGCTATCAATAATTGATTAATTAGACTTAATAAACTAATTATTAATGACAAAACACTTAAGAAAAAAGATGATTTAAACATAAATGAAGTTCTACATGGATTTAGAAAAGGCGTTCTTTCACGGCTTTTAATAATAAACTGGTAGATGAGGTTAATTTATTAAATGTTTCTATCTTACGTTTGATGGTAGATATATTCAAATTATAAAACCCTCTTTTGGAAAAGTCAATTTGAATAGAATTTTGACTAAATAGTTCTGGGATTGCTGGATGCCACTTACCTTTTATTATACCTGTGTGTATATATGAGACTATCCTGTTTTTTCCAGAAAACTTATCTCTATTAATTGTTAAAAATTTATCTTTTATATTTTTTCTTGCCCTCCAAGTACCAAAAATTTCAAACATCCATCCATTTTCCTCGGGTTTCAAATATTTCAATAAAGCTTCTTTTCTCCATAGTGAAACCTGTGTGGAAGTAATATAACGAGCCGTATGCGAAACCTCCCAAATATTTGGGTCTTCTGTAGGATACAGTTTCCCAAAACTATCGGTTTCTATTAAGCCTATTCGTTTAACATCTTCATTTTCAAGCATTTTTGACGCTATATTTTGAATAAATGATGTATTCACTTCTTGGTCTAAAAAGTAATCTTCTTGAAAATATAATATTAATGGTGTCTCTATTTTCTCTACAGCCCTTATTAGGCATTCACTCCATGTCAATTTACGGTTAGTGATTTTCTCATGAACTTTAGTCGAAATAATATTGAGTGATGGATAATTAAATTCTTTGAACTCAGTGTTTAGATATATCGGATACTGACACTCTTTCCAGTTTTTCGAGAATAATAAAAAAAATGGAGACCAACAGTCTTCGAAATTATCAGAGGTATTTATAAGTATTGAAAAAGGTAATTGTGTATTTTCAAACATGTAAAAAGAATTTAATTGAGGAAATCAAGCATATAATCTACTTTTTTAGGATTACATGGTGCATCTAAATTATTTACTGGATATTTTGATTCGTCTATTTCGGGATAATTGCAATATTCTGCCTTACAAAATGTTAATTCTAAAGTATTAGGAATTGTGGAACCCTCCACTAAAACATCTGAGTTATTCCCATGTATATGTACTAAATATAAACCAATCTCTTTTAGTTTTTTGATGATATTTGTTAATTCTATATAATTATTTTTTACATCATGAAACTCGAATAGAATTACACTAATATTAGTAACAAAATTTATTAAATCATCAAATACGATATACTCATCTCCTTCAATATCTATTTTCAATACAATTGACTTTTTACTTAAAATGATATCATTTGAAAAAATTGATTGAAAATTTGTGAATTTTGAATCACAATAATTCCTTAAGCCTATCTTTCTAAAAAAAACTTTATTTTGTGCAATAAATTTATAAAATTTTATCCAATGAAAAGCACGTTCTACTGACTGTCGTAAAAGACCTTTATCCTTTACAAAATAGAATGGGTTATCCGCTAATTTAATTTCTCTTTTGATTATCGTCTCATCTTTTTTGAACACCCTTTTGATAAGTCGGACAAAATCTTCCCTAAAACCAATAAATGGGTCATACATGTATATTTCAACCGATTGATTTAGTTTTAAAAAATGCTCTTCAAAATCAATATTTGTAGACACACCAAACGATAACAAACAATCTGCATCTCTAAGAGTTTTTTCAGGCATAATATACCCCCCATCATACACACTTCCGATTCTTAATTTATCATGACAATTAAAGGGTTTTAATTGTTCGATTAAAATACTTAAATTACTCATATTATTAATTTTATATCTTATCTTTTCTTTCAGCTCAATAAATTGTTCAAACACTTAAAACCTAATGATACCTTTTTATTATTAGAATCTTAT
This sequence comes from Emticicia oligotrophica DSM 17448, assembly GCF_000263195.1. Taxonomy (GTDB): domain Bacteria; phylum Bacteroidota; class Bacteroidia; order Cytophagales; family Spirosomataceae; genus Emticicia; species Emticicia oligotrophica. The sequence continues at coordinate 2,095,654 of NC_018748.1, read as the reverse complement.
TATGATAATATGGCCAATAGTGTACTCTAAATGCGTATTTATTAAATACTTATTAAACCGAAGTGTGAATCCTTAACAGTAATAGCAATTGTAAAGAAGAACTTGAAAACTACTTTTGAATCCATATAATTTCTCAAGCAACTCTAAAACACAATTAACATTTAGTTTTGAGTTTCAACTCAATTAACTATTGATTACAAAAGTTTACATTTATTTCTTTTATTGGGACATTTGAGATCAATAGTTTCTGTAATTTGTTAAATATTATTTCTTCACTTGTTTTTAATATACAAATTGGATTATCACATTCCGCTAAATAACAAAGTTTGCATTTTGTATCGGTCCTTACAGTTATCATTTTATCTACTATTATTGGATCCCAACATCCTAGAGGATTTTTATACGTAAAAATACCTATAATTGGAAGGTTGGCTATAGCAGCTAAATGCATAGGAAAACCATCATTACCTATAAAAACTTCTGACCTTAACATTAGCTCAATTGTCTGTTTCACTGACAATGTTCCAGCAATGTTTTGTATTTTGTCGTTCTTCAAAAAATGGTTTTTAATAGTTTGATTGTATTCGTAATCATCTTTTCCTCCAATTAAAAATATATCTGGGTTGTATGTTTCAATAATTTTGTTTATCAAATTAACATATTTCTCTGAAGGCCAAATCTTCATTTTTAATTTAGAATATGGATATATTAAAAATGGCCTATTTTTATTATTTATTGAGATTGCTGGCATTCCGAATAAATCCAAACAATTATATGAAGTATTAAATTCTAAACCCAAAACTACAAAAGGATTGAGGTATTGGGATACCACTTTTCTATTTTCACTATTTTGTTTGAATATACCATATATATGCTTATTTAGTCCAAAGATGAATTTGAATGTTACATATTTCAATATCTGTCCTTTAAATGAATCATACCACATTGGAAGATAGATTAACTTCCTCTCATGTGACACCATTTTGAAAAATTTAAAGCACTTCCATAAACTTTCTAAGTATTTATGGGTATTGAATACGATCGAATTTTTCGAAAATATGTGGTCGTCACCAAAAATAGCATTTATTGGGTTTGCTCCACTATTATTTATAATTAGAAAGTAAATATTATTTTTAGTTAAGTTATTGTCACGAATTATTTGATTTATTACTGGTAAGCAGACTAGGAAATCTCCCAAAAATGCACTCCTAATGAAAATAACTTTATCGTTAAGTTTAACAGTCATGTTCACGATTTATTCAGTATTGCCAAAAAATTAGTTGTTCTAAACTGCTCAAATATTTCTTTATATTTCTCTATTTTATAACAATATCCAGTTGGTGTTATTCTGTAAACATCATAGTGGTTTTTATTCATAAATATAAAAAAATCTTTAAAGTGAGTGTGGGTATCCACATTACAGCCACCAAACTCAAAACTTATCATCTTCACATTTTGATTTTGAATCATATTAATCCCGCCTTTAAAAACGTCCATTTCGTGGCCCTCTACATCTACTTTTAATAAATCTATTACTTCTATTTTATTATTTTCACAATACTCATCTAGGGTTTTTATTTCTACTGATTCTTTTTTACTATAATCAATGCCAATAAAATCTAAATCTCTCTTGGTTAGAGAAGCTAAGCCTGATAAATAATCATCATAATAAAGTGTTAAAACACCTGTTTTTTCACCTAACCCAAAATTATTGAGAATAATACTTTTATTTTTAGGAGCATTTTTTTTTAATTCTCTAAAGGTATGTACAGAGGGCTCAAAGCAATGAACTGTAAAAGAAGAGTCATCTAATGACTTACAAGTTAACTCTAAAAATTGCCCCCTATTTGCCCCAATATCAAAAATTATAAAATTATCATGTTTTATCTTCTTCAATTTATTAAATATATCCTTTTCTCCACTATCTTGAACCCCAGTACCTGAGCCAACACCCATTAAATATGTAGTTATTTTTAACAGTAAATGAAGTATTTTTTGACCAAATTTGTTTGCGAAAATATAGTTCACCCAAAATAAGTAGTTTTTTAATACCATAAGATAAAAGATTTAGAATGCTAAATTCTTCACATGAAACCAAATATACATATTACCAAATAAAACAAACTTAAAATTAATTGATATTCGTTAGTTAAAAAATCTTAAATCAAATTAATATAATTTAACTCAACTATGATTATAAGCATTTCTATTATAAATCCCTTAATACTATAGTAACTTTCTATTAGCTTTAAATTACCTCTATTTAAAATTTACTATTACTCAAAAGTTCTAGCATCTGCTTTTCTACAAGTTTAGCTTCATTGACTATCTTTGATTCTAATAAATAACTAAGCTCTACCTTTCTATCCATCAAAGTTTTTTCATATATACTTTTAGGGTCTACATAATTGATTTCAACTCCAACGTCTTTTAGTTTTTTGTAAATACTTTCACTGTTATCTAAAACCATTTGTGTATTAACGGGAATTATCGAATCAGTGAGTTGTTTTGTATTATACAACTTCAGTATTTCTTGGTTATTTACAATCCACTCTCTTAAATAATTATTGGCATATCTATTTTTAAATAAATTAAAATGCAGTTTGAAAACGTGATTTTTTTGGCATTTCAAATATTTTACCCTCATCAAAGAATCTACAACTTTTTGATATTCTCTGAAGCAAACAAAAATAAAGATATCTTCAGTCAAATTAAGCTCTTTCAAAGCTTGAAACCAAAGTTTTTCCCAAAGCATGGTGGTACTTGGTACCTTCCAACCCCACTGATCGTTTTGACTATTTCTTAAAACTATTATCTTTTTTGCTTCTTCCTTATCATTGGGTATAACCTTTGATGCGATATTAAATTTCACAAAAAATTTATCTATGATATTGAAAGTTCTCTTGAAAACTTTGTTGTTGAGTTTTATTATTGATTTATCTTCAAAAAAGCCCTTTTCATTCCAAATATCATCTGCCTCAAGCAAATCTTGCCCTAAAGATAAACCACATTTATATAGCCAGCTTGCTAAAAATGAAGTACCCGACCTGGCCATTCCCAATATTATAATTATTTTCTTTTTTTTCAATGAAACCATTTTTTTATATAAAAACACAAAATTAATAATTAGATTAAGCCTTCTCAATCTCTTATATTAACTCAAACCAATAATAGTATTTTAATAAATTTACCCAATAACATTAACAATCTATCTTTAAAAGTAAAATTACTGATACTTTATTTTAAAGTATATTTTTTATGGATTCAGACATTATCAAAAATGTTTTAGGGTTAGGGTTCTATTAACTTTTATCTTCTTTCTATTAAAATTCATAATTTATTGAATTTCCCTTTATTACCTAAACATGTAAAAGATTATAAATTAGTATATCTTTTATGTACTTTTGACTTAAAAGTTTTATTTGGCTTATTTGTTCCTTAGCATAATTGTAGACAAATAACCAAATATTTGCATTGCTTACCGAAACGCCTTGATACTTTAAAACAATATTCAAGAATTTCTTCAAAATCCCCATTAGTAAAGAAGCAACTTGGTTATCTTAAATATTCGCAAATTTTGTTATTAATAAAGCCTTTTATCTCCACCATATTTTATTATTACTTTTAATTTTGTTCCATAATTAAATATTAGCTTACACACTTTTGTTTTTCAATATTGGAGAGAAAATTGTTATTTTTGTAATATCTTACTGCTTCATATATTCATAATACTTAATATCAAAGTCTTTCGATCTTACTTATTTCTTAAAATTAAAAAGACACTTTGCCATTTGGTGAAATTTTTCAGCTACACAGGCTTTTAAAAGCTTGCCAATATTAAATTATTAATTCTCCAAATTTTACAAAAGTAAGGTTTTAGTTATATATTTACTTAAATTAAAAGTAATTCTACAAGTCACCTTTGAAGGTCTAGCAAATTGTTTTAACTTATCTTTTTAGGGTTATTTTCTTATGGAAAAGTTTTTTTCTTTTATTATATATTCTATTTTAAAGGGCTTTCCTTATTTGTGAAAATTACTATCTGGTAAACCTGAAAAAGTACTAACTGTATTTATGAAAGAGTAAAGCTCAAAAACACAAGCATTTACATTTGTTTCTTGAGTATTTAAAATAAGTTTACTATCTATTGGCTTTTCAAATGTATTTCGTGCAGAAATCCCAGTAAAATCCTTAATTTCGCCTCTTCTTGCCTTTGCGTACAAGCCTTTCACATCTCTTCTTTCACATTCTTCTAAGGAAGCATCAATATAAATTAAATGAAAATCCTTCTCCCCGATTATTTGCTTTGCTAACTCTCTGAAAGACTCTTTGGGAGTTATTAACGAGACAATTGTAATAAAACCTGTATCAACAAAGGCCTTTGCAAGTTCGGCTGTTCTACGAATATTTTCTTTCCTATCTTCCTCTGAAAATCCTAAATCAGCATTTAAACCACTTCGTAAATTATCACCATCAAGAATTTTCACAGCATATCCATCACCAAAAAGCTTTTGTTCTAAATATCTTGCAATAGTTGTTTTACCTGCACCTGATAACCCCGTCAACCAAATAACACACCCGCTATGATTGTTTTTTTGCTCTCTCATCGAACGATTAACCAACCATTCGTCACTATTTATGATATTATTTTTAGGCTGGGCAAATGAAAAAATTTTTTTTGCCTTATTCCAATATTTTTCTGAAACTTTACTCCAAGCTCTTTCGTGTATATAAAATAGAAGTATTTTGGTAAATACTTCTACTCCTCCAATAGATAATGATTTTATTGTATCGCCTGTAATAATATAAGCAATAAATAGAGTGTCAACTGTACCTACTAACCTCCAACTTATGCCTTTTAAAAGGCTTTTGAGCCTCAATTCATTTTTTAAATGCATAATTACTGGTACTGATGTAATAAATATATAAATTCATAAAAAGCATGTGTATTAGAATGCCAAACAGACTGATAAACACCGATAGATAAATCTAATAATAGAGTATTTAGTTTCTGGAAATAACCACTCATATCATTAAACCAAATTTTACATATACATATAATGTATACGGTTCAAACAGGATTTAGTCACTGTTTAAATTAAAATAATTCTCCGAGACGGTATTTAGGCAAGATATTCAGGTGTTTGTAGGCCTTTTCTGTAGCCTCTCGACCACGAGCTGTGCGTTTTAAATAGCCCTCTTGTATTAAGAATGGTTCGTAAACTTCTTCAATGGTTTCGGCTTCTTCCCCTACTGCCGTTGCAATAGTTGATAAACCCACTGGGCCGCCTTTAAACTTTTCTATGATTGTTTGCAAAATTCTGTTATCCATTTCGTCGAGCCCATCTTGGTCTACATCGAGGGCAGTCAATGCCATTTGTGCAATTTCAACGGTTATTTTACCATTACCTTTTACTTGGGCAAAATCTCTTGTACGACGAAGGAGATTATTCGCAATACGGGGTGTTCCGCGGCTTCTACGAGCTATTTCGTAAGCTCCATCATCATTAATAGGTGTGTTGAGTATAAAAGCCGAACGCTTAACGATTTTAGTTAATAATTCTGCATCATAATACTCCAAGCGTGAGTTAATGCCAAACCTTGCCCGAAGTGGCGAGGTAAGAAGCCCAGAACGGGTTGTAGCTCCTATTAAAGTAAATGGATTGAGGCCTATTTGTACACTCCGAGCATTGGGGCCAGAATCGAGCATGATATCTATTCTGTAATCCTCCATTGCAGAGTATAAATATTCTTCCACAATGGGGTTTAAGCGATGTATCTCATCAATAAATAATACATCAAAAGGCTCTAAATTAGTAAGTAAACCTGCCAAATCACTTGGCTTATCTAAAACTGGCCCCGATGTAATTTTGATGTTTGTGCCTAATTCGTTGGCAATAATATTTGATAGCGTAGTTTTTCCAAGTCCTGGGGGGCCATGAAGTAACACATGGTCGAGTGCTTCTTTTCGTTGCTTTGCAGCCAAAACGAAAACTTTTAGATTTTCAAGAATTTTATCTTGTCCCGTAAAATCATCAAAAGAAAGAGGTCTTAAAGCCTTTTCTATCTCCTTTTCTACGGGAGAGAGTCCATCGCCGTCGCCTTTTATGTAGTCTTGTCGCATGAAATTGAGGAAAGATTTTTCAAATAATGCCCAAATATAAAAACTTTGGGCGATTAATTCACCAAAAAGATTCCCCCTCTTTTGGTTATCTTTTCACGATTGGGAAAGTAAGAGCTCTTATAACTTACCACGTAGGCATACATCATTGGAGCCATAACTTCGCCTTTATAGCTGCCATCCCATCTATTATCAGGGTCACTAGACTCAAATATTATTTCCCCCCAACGATTATAAATCCGTAAATCAAAGTCTTTAATGTAAGCATGAGGTATATCAAGGACATCATTAATATAATCATTATTTACAGTAAATATTTCAGGAACAAATAATCGGGGCTCACATCCTTCTTTTACCTCAACATTATCTGTGGCTAAACAGGTGGTTGCATTTGCAAAAACATTAGTAACTTTTACGCTAACAATTCCTGCAGCATTAACTTCAATTGTTGGTGTTGTACGGCTTTCATAGTTCCATAGATACTTAGGATTATCTAAGTTTTGCCCCTTGGGGTCAAGTGTTATTTTTTCTCCATCAGGAATACAGACAAAAGTTTCATCTGGTAGGTTTAGTTCTGGTGTAGGCTTGATATAAATTTCATCATTTACTATAAAATCCTTACATTTCTCTTTTAATGCATTTCCCAATAAATTGTTTAACAAGGGGATATTTATATTCTGACTTACTACTGTCTCAGAATAAACAGTTAACATCAGTTTGATTTTATATTTTCCAGGCTTGGTATAAATATGTGAAGTTGTTAAACCAGTGCCTGTAGTTCCATCGCCAAAATCCCAAGTTGCCTCGGCCTTCATTGGACTACACACACCCTCGGTTTTAAATATAGTTGGTTGATTCTGGCAATTCCCTTCATAAGTTGCCCCTAAACCTTCTCCTTCTTGATTTTGTTTTGCTTGAATAACATTCGGGAACCCCCAGCCACTTGTACCTAACAAGTCGGCACCAGAACCACCAGTAATAGGTTGATATCCAACAACACTTGCATTACCTAATTCGTTTGGAAGTTGAATGTAAGGTATATACCTACTACCTTCTATAGCCATGTAGATAGATTTATTACCTGGCCCATTTACAGGCCCACTTTGCAAAGCCCCGAATGATAGAATAGCAGATTCATCTATTTTTATTTTTTTATTGGTTATTTCTTTGGGGTCATTCAGAATTAAGTTAAGCTGATACAAGTATGATGTTTCTCCTTTAGTTGGGTCTCCTTTTAGAGTTACATATAGTTTTTTTTCATCATCTGAAAACTCTACTCCATATACATTGGGCGGGGCTGGTATGCCCAAGTCTATCGTAAGTGGAGAACTTCCCAAACGCCCAGTCGCAGGGTTAATATCGAAAACTTCAACATAATTTTTACCCCCTTTTACCACAGCAATCGCTAGTTTCGCTCCAGTACCTGAAATTTTCATATACCCTTGCTGGCTAGTAGCATCATCGTGAACTAAACCCAAATTTTGCGTAAATTCTGTTGTTCCAGTTGACTCTACCTTCAAAATTCTAAATGTATTTGTTCCGGCATCATGTGAATAAACATAAAAACCTGTTTCATCTTGAGTCTTAATTGCTGTAATTCTTTGACTAGTCTGTAAATTAACAGGAACATTTTTCTCAATTATTGCACCTTTACCATTATTTCTACGAATATCTACTACACTATAAGACAATAACCCTGTGTTTTTATTAATAGTGTAGATATAATATAAGTGATGAGGACACTCATTACATGTATTTTTAGGAATGATTACTGCCGATTGAGTGGCGGTGTTAGTGCCATCTAGCTTTCCATCGGTTAATGACGGAATTGCTGGCACGAGGTTATTATCAGCGTCATAGACATCGATTCCGTCAGTGTAAAAAACTAAAGAGCCTTTTGGGTCATAAACCATTGCTACACCTTCAGGCGATTTTACTGGATTACTAGCAGTAGCTGGTGTGGGTACAAACACTGGTTGATTTTGCTGTGGATCTCCAAATAAAGCTCCGCTACTTGCTAAGGGGTCTCTCGGAATCGGGCTTCCAGTAATAGCCTGAAAATCTAATGTTGCTCCATCACCAAAATACCATTTTTCAGTACCGCCACCATTAGATTCTTGCAGACAAAACTTAACATTTATTTGTGCTATTCTTGAACACCCCCCAGCTGCGTCAAAAACCTCAACCGAATAACACCCTGTTTTTGTTACATTGATGGTCTGAGTAGTTTCTCCACCAGGAAACCACAAGAACTTTACTCCCGGCGGTGGTGTCTTCTGACTGTATGGGTCGAGCGTTAATGTTTTTCCATCACAAACCGTTGTCTCCCCCTTTGCTTTTCCTAAAAGTAAGGGTTGTTCTGGAGGTTCGCTTATTGTAATTTCTTTAGTAACGGGTGGCTGAACTGTTCCATTTACCGTTCGAATAAGTGTTACGGTATATTTGCCAGGTATTGAATAAAAATACTGGGGATTACGAAGATTCGATACATCAGTAGTAGAGTTAGGGTCTCCAAAATTCCACTGCCAAGCAGTTGCATCTTTATCTTCATCAAAAAATATGGTAGGTTCGCCTGTACAATCTGTGGTAGTATTTGAAGAAGAAGAACCCGATGACGCGGGCGGAGTTGTCGGAGCGGCAGAACCGATACACAACTTGCCTCCTACATAAAACTGTGCGATTGAATCGAAAGATATGTATGTAAATGTGGCAATCAGCAAAAAAATCCGAAGTGAAACACTGATACGACCTTTCATAATTCGTTAATTGTTGGGCTAATTTAATAAACACACAAATAATCAAGGTGGTTTAAATAATTAAACGACTTTTTTTGTTATTTTATTTGAATAGCTCCAATCTAAACCTCATTCAAAATATTGATACTTTATTAATTATATTACCAATTATGCTATAAAGACGTATTTTTACAAACATTCGTTACAAAAAATACGTTAAACACCATTAAATCCGTTTAATAATCACTTATTATCTATTTGGAATGAATTTTGCTAAAAATTTTCACATTGTTATGATTTTAATTTAGGCAATGAAAAAACTCTATTGGGGAATTATCCTTCTGTCTTTTGTGTACTGGAATTGTATTGCTCAAGACGCTCAGTTTTCACAGTTTTATGCAGCACCGATGTATCAGAACCCTGCATTTGCGGGTAGTGCCTATGCACCGCGTCTGATTGCCAATTATCGTAACCAATGGCCATCAATCAATGCTAACTTTGTGACATCTGCTTTCTCTGTTGACCACTACCTTGAGAAAGTAAATAGTGGCATTGGAATGATGGTTGTGAATGACTCTCAAGGGCCTGGTAGATTAAAAAGTACAGAAGTTAGTGGTCTTTATTCATACCAAATTCAAGTAAGTGAAGAAAATTTTTTACGCTTAGGAGCACAAGCTACGTATTCGAATAAAAGCTTAGATTACTTAGGGTTAACTTTTGGAGATCAATATACCAATAAAGGGTTTTCGGGAAATGCATCGACAGACCCTTTTGCAAGTGCAAACAATATCACTCCTATCAATTTTGTTGATTTCAGTGGTGGGGCTTTGTTTTACAATAGTCGCTCATGGATAGGAGTATCTATGCACCACATTAATCGTCCGACATATTCATTTTCTACTACAGCAGCTAATAGCCCAATCATAGGTTGTCCAACAGGAGATTGTCTCCCCCGTAAATTGAGCGTGAGTGGTGGTTTAAAGATTCCGCTAGAGAATCCTTATACTAATGCGGCAAACGTAGATAAAGAGTTTTCATTATCGCCAGCCTTTTTATACAAACGTCAAGGAAAGTTTGACCAACTCGATTTGGGTTTTTATGCAACCTATTCAGCCCTTACTGCGGGTTTATGGTACAGAGGTATTCCAATAAAAAAACCTAATATTACTCGTACTAACCATGATGCCATTGTTTTTCTACTTGGTTATAGGCAAGATAACTTTTCCATCGGATACAGCTATGACATAACCATATCCAGTTTAGGCTTTGCAACTGGTGGCTCACATGAGATTTCTATTGCTTATCAGTTCGACCCTTTCGAAAGAGATAACATAAGAAAAAGAAGAAATAAAAAAGAACTTTCTTGCCCCAAATTTTAATTTTGAGGAGGAATATTTCGTATTTTAAGAAAAAGGTTTGGTTTACCAAGCCTTTTTTGTTTTATATTGCGTTATATTTTCGTAAACAATATAAAAACCAACTCTAAAACCTTATGGAAAGAAGTATTTGGCGTAAAAAGCCAATGTCAGCGTTTGAGGCTGATATGAAGAAATCAGAATTGAAAAGAGTCCTAACCAAATGGGGTCTTACCTCTCTTGGTATTGGGGCAATCATTGGTGGTGGTATTTTTACGCTTACAGGTATTGCAGCCCACGACCATGCGGGGCCGGCTCTTGCAATCGCATTTATTATTGCCGCTATCGGTTGTACATTTGCCTCACTATGCTACAGTGAATTTGCCTCAATCCTACCTGTAGAAGGCTCTGCTTATGCCTACTCTTATGGCACAATTGGAGAGTTTTTTGCTTGGATTATCGGTTGGAACCTAATATTGGAATATATGATGGGAGCTACTACGGTAGCGGTGGCTTGGTCTGGCTATTTTGAAAAATTCTTACACTTATTCGGAATCGAGCTTCCTACTGTATTAATGAATGACCCTTATACTGCTGGTGAAAAACTTGGACTAAACGGCCCAACTCCAGCTTTCAATATAGCGGCATTTTTCATTACCTGGATTGTTACTACTATTCTTGTCAGAGGTATCCAAGAATCAGCTAAAACAAATAATATCATCGTAATTGTTAAACTTAGCGTTGTGATTTTCGTGATTTTAGTTGGAGCCTTCTTCGTTAAAGTTGATAACTGGCAACCATTCATTCCGGAAAGAGTAATTGATGCTGATGGTACAGGCCATTTCGGATGGAGTGGAGTAATTACTGCCGCAACAATTGTATTCTTTGCCTATATTGGTTTCGATGCCGTTTCCACGCAAGCAGGTGAAGCTATTAATCCTAGAAAAGATGTGCCGTTTGCTATTATTGCCTCATTAGTTATTTGTACAGTACTTTACATTTTGGTCTCTTTGGTATTGACAGGTATGGTAAAATACGATACGCTTGACCTCAAAGCACCAGTTGCTTCTGCATTTGCAGATGCTGGCCTTCCGTGGGCGGTATTTATCATTACTTTAGCTGCCGTAGCTGGTTTAACTTCCGTAATGCTCGTGATGATGTTAGGCCAAACACGTGTATTCTTAGGAATGGCAAAAGATGGTCTTTTACCGAATTTCTTTAAGGAAATTCACCCAAGCTTCAAAACACCTTGGAAAAGCACATTATTAGTAGGATTGGTCGTGTCAGTTGTATCAGCCTTAACACCTATTGATAAAGTTTCTGAAATGTGTTCGATGGGTACACTCTTAGCTTTTGCAATGATTTCGGGTGCGGTACTATTACTTCGCTACCAAAAACCAGATATAGAACGCCCATATAAAGCCCCTGCAGTGTGGTTTGTAGCTCCAATGGGTGTGTTATTCAATGTATTCTTAATGACACAAGTTCGTAAAGAAACATGGCATGCATTCTTAATTTGGAGTGCAATTGGTATAACTGTCTATTTCCTTTATAGTAGAAATAAAAGTAATCTGAATAAATCTGAATCTTAATATAAAGAAAAGAGGCTGCTTCAAATGAAGCAGCCTCTTTTCTTTATTAGTTTTAACCTCCTATTTCACCATTATACTTATACTACTACTTCTTCCTTTATCATCTGTGCACGATATTTTTACCTTACCTTGTGTTGCTGTAAAGAAAATAGCCTTATTGGCAGGTGTTTTCTGCAATAATTTATCATTTACATACCAATAAACTTCCTTTACATCATTGGCTGGTTGACAAGCCAATTGCATTTGTTGCAAATCATTTTCGCTTAAATAATATTCACTACCATTGTTAGGGTTTGTAATTAAAGGTGCGTTCGTACTTCCGCTGAAAAAACGCGTACAATTAGGGTTATGTGCTGGTATTTTATCATACAGAATATGCTTCTGTTCGTAAAAACTTATTAATTCTGGAGCAAGGTTTGCGTATAATTTTTCTTTGTAAGCATCTGAGGGCAAACATTGCACACAATAACTCATTGATTCTGAAAGGTTTACATATACTTTTTTCAAATGCGAACACTTGTGCGTGTGCGAAATATTTTTTATTGAATAATCTAATATTTTATTGCTGCAATACTCACTAGGTAAATCGCCCGACTCTGCACACACTTGTCGAGAAACGACATCTTGGGGTTGTCGAAACCACTGGCTTGAACTATTATAATCAATTGTATTAAAAATCTGAAATAAGAGTGGGGTGGCTATTTCTGCACCACTTAGCTCTGGCACACCTTCTCCCGAGAAATTTCCAACCCATACACCAACCGTATATTTTTTATTGTAGCCAATACTCCACGCATCTCTTCGCCCAAAGGATGTGCCTGTTTTCCAAGAAATTTTGGGCAAACGATACGTATAGTCAAAATTATTGGGTAAATCGGGGCGTTTGATTTGAGCCAAGATTTCAGTAATTAGATAAGTCGCTGATGAACTGAGTAATTCCACTTTTGAGTTTTGGGGATTCTCAGTAAATAAATAATTAGCTTTTTGCCAATTTCCTTCGTTAGCAAATGAAGCATATAATTGGGTCATCTCTTCAAGAGTCACCCCGCAGCCTCCTAATACAATTGAAAGCCCCAAGTCTTTTTCTTGCTTTCTAATTGTCTGAAAATCAGCTTTTTTAAGCTTCTCAATCAATTCTACTTTTCCTAAATCTCTTATTGCTTTCACTGCTGGAATATTCAACGAATTGGCCAATGCAAACTCAACAGTAACTTTTCCATTGAATTTCTTATCGAAATTTTCAGGCTCAAAACCATTAAAATTGGTTGGTACATCATTAATAATATTCTTAGGTGTAAGGATTCCTTTATCGAAAGCCGTTGCATAAAGCAATGGTTTGAGGGCACTCCCCGGCGAACGAATAGCCTGAATACCATCAACTTGTCCAGCATCAATTTTATCTCCAAAGCCTGCCGAACCCACATAAGCTTCTATTTGCATTGTTTCATTATTGAGCACTAATACTGCTGCATTATTAATATTCATGGCACGTGTTCGGTTCACATAGTTAGCCACCATTTGTTCTACCTTAGTTTGAATGGCTTTACTTACACTGGCCTTGATAATAGCTTCTGTAGGAAAATTCTTCTGTAATCTAATAGAAAGATGAGGAGCTTCTTTGGGGGCCTCGTGCCTAAATGCATTGAGTGGTTCTCTGATAGCATCATTGATTAGTATGGAGTCGAATACCTTTTCACGTTCAAAACGTTTCAGCCATTTATTGCGTTCTTCAGTAATTAGTGGATTTCTTGTACCTAATCGTAAGCTTGTGGGTCGGTTTGGAATAATAGCCAGTGTTGTCACCTCTGCTAAGCTTAATCTATCGGGTGATTTTTGAAAATATAAATAAGAAGCAGATTTAATTCCTTCGATATTTGAGCCATAAGGCACCAAATTGAGATACATTTGTAGAATTTCATCTTTAGAATAAAAAATCTCCAATTGAATTGCCCTCAAAATTTCTGTTATTTTATTGAGATACGTTCGTTTGTTTGGTCGTAACATTCTCACTACTTGCATCGTAATGGTACTTGCCCCTGAAGTTCTACGTTTTTTCAAAACATTGTTTACCGTTGCACGTATAATTGCCACAGGATTCACACCAAAATGATAATAAAAGTATTTATCCTCTTTGGCCAAAATGGCTTTTCGAAGTACGGGCGTAATTTCTTCAAGCGTTACAAACATTCGCCATTTTTCATCTTTACTCAAAAATGTATGTAGTATTTGTCCATTTCGGTCAGTGATGATGGTAGAAAAGTTTACCTCTATTTTGGGTGGAAATAGTATATTCAATATTAAGATTAGCCCTAAAAGAAATAGGGGAACTTTCACTGAGCGATACTTAATTATTTGCAGTAATTTAGGCGGTATTCTAAGAGACATAAAAATATTGCTACGCATATAACACGAATTAAACGAAATTATACGAATTTTATGCAGAATAATTTACAAGACCTAAACCGTATTTCATGGATATTAAATTAAAATCGCAATTAAGAAAAATCACAACGTTCATTTTTGATGTAGATGGTGTTTTAACTGATGCCACCGTAATTGCACTCCGAGGAGGCGAATTGGCTCGTGTTTTCAATGTTAAAGATGGCTATGCGATTGGGAAAGCTGTTCGTTCTGGTTTTAGAATTGCCATTATTTCGGGCGGAAAAGAAGAAAGTATTAGAGAAAGACTTTCCCCTCTAGGTGTAAAAGATATTTTTCTTGGCGTAGGAACCGACCAAAAACTTGGTGTTTTTGATAAATATATTGCTGATAATAATCTTTCTGCCGAAGAAGTTGTATTTATGGGCGATGATTTACCCGATTGGGAAATTATGAAACATCGTGGGGTACTTTCAGCTTGTCCAGCCGATGCGGTGGAAGAAATCATAGAGGTAGCTAATTATAATGCTACTCGCAAAGGCGGAGATTGTGCCGTTCGTGAAGTCATTGAGTTAGTGATGAAAGAGCAAGGAAAGTGGATGAAGATTTTTTAATTGAAAAATCCGCTGCCTTCGACTTCGCTCAGGCAGCGGATTTTTTCAATCTTCCAAGCAAAACCTTTAACTTATTCACAAATCGCAAATCGCAAATTTCTTCTACGCGTTTCCTCAGAAGCGAATCATAAACTTTTATCTTCATCATTAAAAGAATCATTATAGCCCATATAAAATAACCATTCATGTAAATATTGAATAATTTCTTACCGCTTCACGTACGTTTGCTTCGCTTTTGCTCCTAATAACCAAGCATTTAGCAAAACTATTAACTAAACTATTATAAAGATGTTTTTCTTAACTATCGGAGTCGTTATTTTGCTAGCGGGCTTTGCTATCAATACTCCCTCACTACAATTTTCTCGTTTTGCACGTCCACTTAAATTCATCGGCATTTTCTTAATCCTTTTAGGGCTCACATCGGCTAGTATTAAGCAAATAGATGCTGGTAAAGTTGGTGTTCAAACACTTTTTGGTAAAGTACAAGACGGTACACTGACGAGTGGTCTGAACTTCATAAACCCGCTTGTTGATGTAGCCGAATTTGATACCCGTACACAAAATTACACCATGTCGGGAGTGCATGATGAGGGTAGCAAAAATGGAGATGATGCCATTCGAGTACTTTCTTCAGATGGCTTAGAAGTCGTGATTGACCTAACGGTGCTTTACCGAGTTCAACCAGAGCAAGCTCCTACAATCTTGAAAAAAATTGGTGTCAACTACGAAGATGTAATTGTTCGACCAATTACCCGCACACGTATTCGAGATATTTCGGCCTATTATGAAGCAGTTGCTCTTTATTCAACCAAAAGAGATGAATTTCAGGGTAGAATTTTTAAAGCAATTGAAGCCGACTTTAAAACTCGTGGATTAGTTCTTGAACAACTTTTAGTGAGGAATATCAATTTGCCCGAATCGGTCAAGAAAACTATTGAATCAAAAATAAATGCCGAACAAGAAGCACAAAAAATGCAATTTGTTTTACAAAAAGAAAAGCAAGAAGCCGAACGTAAACGTGTAGAAGCACAAGGTATTTCTGATTATCAAAGAATTATTACAACTACTCTTACAGATAAGCAGCTTCAATATGAAATGATTAAAGCTCAAAAAGAAATTGCTATTTCGCCAAATGCTAAGGTAATTATTATGGGTAGTAAAGGAAATACACCTGTAATTTTAAACGATAAGTAGTTACTGCCAAAACGAGAATAAAAAAAGCCTCGCAATAGATTTGCGGGGCTTTTTTGTGTTACATGATATAAAAACGCCGTAAGTGTTTATTTTGTTTCATACTTGAAAAATTATTCAATTATTTTTCAAAAAAGATTTACTTTTACTTGTCAAAGAAAATTTTGGTTGAAAACTGTATTTCATAGAGCAAATACATCTATCGAAGTCCATAATTTAAATACTTAACTATGCGGCAATCTATTATATATGAAGTAACTATTAACTACATTGGCTCTCTGAGCGAAGTAAGGAAACGAGAGCCTTTTGTTGTTTATTTCTCGAACCTCAAACGTGCCATTGAATGTGTACAAACGAACTTAGCCGTTAATGGCTGGGAGCAAAAAAGGGTAAATTACACAGCCGTTTACCGAACATTAAAAGTAAAGAATAAATTTGTCTGCGATTTTGACGCTATGAAAGTTAAGTTTTTTCAAGTTATCATCACAACTAAAACCCTTAACCCATTATTGACAACCTTAGGAATTGACGAATATCCTACCATTAAAAAGTAAGTTAGGGTGGTTTAAACTATTACTTTCTCTACTATTTATCAATAAAGATTACGAGCCATACTGATTGCACATATTTCTTTCGAAAAATTAAATTTTTTCTTTACTTTGTGCAATTAATACTTAACCTAAAACCTATTTCTGATGCAGTTTTCAAAACCCAAGCTGACATTCTCACAGATTATTAACATGAATGTTGGGTTCTTCGGAATTCAATATAGTTTTGGTCTTCAACAAAGTGCCGTTAATCCGATTTACGATTTTCTTGGAGCAAGCCCCGACGAAATACCTTTACTAAATTTAGCAGGCCCAATGACAGGCTTGCTGATTCAACCTATCATCGGAGCGATGTCTGACAAAACGTGGTCTCCTCGCTTTGGTCGTCGAAAGCCTTACTTCCTAATCGGGGCAATCATGTGTAGTTTAGCACTCTTTGCTTATCCTTTTAGTAGTTCCTTGTGGATGGCAGCAGGTCTCTTGTGGATTCTTGATGTAGGAAATAATACTGCCATGGAGCCTTATCGTGCATTTATTGCCGATAAACTTGATTCTTCTCAGCAACCAACTGGTTTTCAAGCTCAGAGTTTCTTTACGGGTTTAGGCCAAACACTTTCGAATCTTTCTATTGCCATTTTTCCTGCTATATTTGTTGGCACATCTGGCTCTTTGCCTACTTGGGTTTACGCATCATTTTTCTTAGGAGCCATTTGTTCAATTGGTTCAATTCTATGGAGTACTAGTCGAACAGCCGAAATTCCGCCCTCTGCCGAAGAATTAGAAGAAATCCAAAAGCACCCACTCAATGTATTTTCGCCATTTGTAGATATTATTTCAGCTATTAGGGATATGCCAAAAGTTATGTGGCAGTTAGCTTTGGTTTATTTATTTCAATGGTATGCCTTATTTTGTTACTGGCAAAATTCTTCAAAAAGTGTGGCTTTATCGGTTTGGAATGCAACACCCAAAGATAATCCTGACTTATATTCTGAAGCTGTAAGTTGGACTGGCTGGGTTAATGGTTGGTATAATGTTGTGATGTTTTTAGTTGCTTTCAGTTTAGCTCGATTTGCCAAAAAATATTCACCTAAAATGGTACACCTCACTTGCTTAATTTTAGCAGGAATCGGTTTTATAGCATTTTCTATGATTCAGAATAAATTCTTATTATTTCCTGCCATCACTGGCTTTGGTATTGGTTGGGCAAGTATGATGGGAATTCCGTATTTGATTGTTGTAGGCGAAATTCCAAAAGAGCGTTATGGCGTTTATATGGGAATAATCAATATGATGATTGTAATTCCGATGTTGATACAAACACTTACTTTTGGCTATATACTAAAGCATTTTCTTAATAATGACCCTCGTAATGCTATTACTTTTGCGGGCGGATTACTTTTAGTAGCTGCCCTTGCCACTGCCTTGATAAAGGCGAAAAAGGTAGAAGGTGAAGTAAATATGCCTATGGGCGGCGGGCATTGATAGTAAGATAAAAGATTGATAATAAATTTAAAAAGCCTTCAAAATTTACAATTTTGAAGGCTTTTTAAATGGAGCAAGTTGGAAACTTATTCTACAAATTATGGCAAATATTGGCGAATATAGTTTCTACTCTGCAAAATTGCCTTTGTAACATCATCTAAACTACCTTCGTAAGCTTTATCCTCTACTTCAATCACAACTGGTCCACGATAGCGTATGTCTGTTAGAGCTGCAAAGAATTTACCCCAACGCACATCACCTAAACCTGGCAATTTCGGAGAGTGATATTCGAGTGGATTAGCTAAAATACCTACTTTATCGAGCTTTTCACGGTAAATCTTTACATCTTTCAAGTGAATATGATGCAGACGGTCTTTGTAATCATATATTGGTCTGATTTCATCCATCATCTGAAAAATCATGTGTGATGGGTCATAATTTAAACCGAAAAGTGGTGTTTTGAATGTTTCAAACATTCTATCCCAAACTGCTGGACTAATTGCTAAGTTTTTTCCACCCGGCCATTCATCATTCGTGAAGAACATCGGACAATTTTCAATACCAATTTTTATTCCCTCTTGCTCTGCTGTTTCGATAATTGGCTTCCAAACCTTTTTAAATATCTTCAAATTATCTTGAATATTCTTTTTAGGGTCTCGACCAATAAATGTATTCATCACAGGCACACCTAATGTATTACAAGCTCTGATAACTTTCTTTATGTGTTCTACATAAAATTCCGATTTATTCTTATCGGCATCGAGCGGATTAGGGTAATATCCCAAACCTGAAATACTAATTCTTTTTTCAAGAAGATAAGATTTGATGTATTTCACCTGTTGTGGGTCATGTAACTTATCTACATTAATATGCGTAACCCCAGCATATCTTCGAGTTTCGCCCCCTTCGGTTGGCCAGCACATCATTTCGAGGCAAGAAAAATCATGTTTTGAGGCAAAATCTACCACATGTTCAAAGCCAAAATCGGCTAAAATCGCACTTACAAATCCAAGTTTTAACATAGTTCTGTGTCTTATATAAGGTTGTTTAATCAAAATTAAAAAAAAAACATATTTGTTGAAATCTTATTTCCATTTACTATCGTATATATTATTTAGGCAAAAATGATTTTGTTTATTATTTAATGACATATAGTTAAACACATAAAAGTATGATTAATAATTAAAAGTTGCTATATTTACTAAATAAGAGCATTTTTTATTTATAAAAAGAAATTATGTTTAACATTAAATAAAAAAAACTATACAAACTCTTGCATTTAAATATTTATTTTGTTTAACTTTGTTTCAACAAAATTTCAACAAGCTATGACAGCCCTCGAATTCAACTACGCTATATCAAAAACATCAAAATCATTGAAGCCTTTCGCTATGCGATTGACAAAAGATAATGAAGATGCCAATGATTTATTACAGGACACGCTTATGAAAGCCTTCTTGAATCGTGATAAATATTCGGATGGCACTAATTTGAAAGCATGGCTTTATACCATTATGAAGAATACGTTCATTACGAACTATCAGAGAATGGTAAGAAAAAATACATTTATTGATACAACTGATAATCTCCACTATATCAATAGCATGGAGAGTGTGATTGACAATGATGCTTATTCATCATTTGCAATGGAAGATATCAATAATGCCGTTGAAACTCTTGATGAAGCTTACCGCCAACCATTTATCATGCATTTCAAAGGTTTTAAATACCACGAAATTGCTCAGAAATTAGGTATTCCAATCGGTACAGTTAAAAACAGAATACACATTGCAAGAAAAGAATTAAAGGATAAGCTATATATGTATGCATATTCTTTCTGACATAAATAAGTGACGGCTCAACCGTACTTGTAGTTTTTGGTTAAAAAAGAGGAAGGTTCGAAAAGGTTATTTGCGTTGCGAATAGCCTTTTTTATTTAATGAATACATAACCATATATAGAAAGCGTTTAGACATACTGATGCAAGTAAATTGAGCCACATCGTATTTTTGAAATTGGCTTGAGAAACATTGTTTAATGTTTTAATAAACCATACAACAAAAAATAGTAAAGTTGGTAAATTAAATATCAAAAGTGCCATAAAATCTATTGGACTAAAATAAATATAGAAGCCCCAAAATGCAACTGAAAACACAAGAGCAGTAAATAAGAAAGTACCCTTAACCCCCAAAAGAATACTAATGGTTGTGTCACCACGTCGAGTATCTTCTTCATGCTGATAAATCTGCGACATTGGGTACACCGCCCAAAGCATAAGTGTACTGATGGCAGCAGGTAGGAGATGGTTTTGTAAATCATGTGAATTCTTTTCAAATACCATTATTATCGAGAAATAAGTAAATGCACCTTGAAAAACTCCTACAACAATCCAACTTAAAATTGGGTATTTTTTCAATCGAATTTTATCGTTGCTGTAAGCTTTCGACACTAATCCATAAACAAATATCATTAACCCAAACATATTGTCAACCAACGAAATAGCCAGTAAAACAGCTATGATATCAATTATCCACGAAACCCAAAATAACTTTTTATCAACAGCTGGTGGATTTTCTAGCCCGCCAATACTTCCCTCATCTTTATCGAAGTAGCTGTTGTAGGCGTTACTTGCAGGATAGATAAACAAATGTAAAATGATAAAAATCCAAATAGCTTTAGTTTTATCAAGATTTGTCGTTTGGCTAATAGCAAACCAATAAACAGGCATTAGGAAAAACGAAAACGGAATTCGTAAATGAAGAATAATATCGCGTAAATTCATTCGCTTTAGGGTGTATGAGTTGTACAAAAAGAATACTTAAAGTAAAAAATACTATTAGAATAAAATCAGAAATCAATGTTTTTTTTCTTAAATTAAACAGAAGGGTTATATTTTTGTAGCTAAATTGCATGCTCTATAATGTACTTCCAACGATGCTCAAAGCACTTAGAAACACCAATTCAGTATTATTCGTATTCATTCTGATATGTCTTACTCATGGAAAGGCCTTCAGCCAAGAGTATGGACTTGAGTTTTTAGGGCACGAAGTTATAACTGATAAACGTACTTCTTTAGTTCTTGGTCAAGAAAAACCACTTTGTCTGAAAGGTAATTTTGAGCTAGGGTTTGAACTTAAATTTAAGCCTGATGTAAAATCGTACTTTGGGTACGTCTTTCGACTCATCACAACCGATGGTAAGAATCTTGACCTCTTGTTTCAATCTGACCCCCGTGGAAAACAACAAACCTTCAGAGTAATTTCAGGCGATAAAGATATCAGACTTCTAACGCCCAATTCCGACCTATTTTATAGCCATTGGCACAAATTTAAGGTAGTTGTTCGAAATAAAGGCATACAAATATTTGTCAATAATCAATTATTAGGCAAAGGCTCTATTTCTAATACATTAAATAACTGTTTTAAGGTATATTTCGGAGAATGCTCCGATTCAAAGTATCTTACAAGCGATGCCCTACCGATGTATCTGCGAAATATAACGCTGGGCGTTGATTCAAAAATCATACATCATTGGCCTCTAAGAGAGATTTCTGGAAACTCAACCAATGATACATTTAATGTTAACCAAAAAGCATTTACTAAAAATGCACAATGGTTACTAAAAAAACACCAT
This sequence comes from Emticicia oligotrophica DSM 17448, assembly GCF_000263195.1. GTDB lineage: Bacteria > Bacteroidota > Bacteroidia > Cytophagales > Spirosomataceae > Emticicia > Emticicia oligotrophica. The sequence goes on along the minus strand of NC_018748.1, from coordinate 2,074,004 downwards.
GAATGGAAGCAATTGGCGAAGCTAAAGGTGAAGGGAAATTTAAGTTTTGCTTTTGATAACAAAAATAGAAGAATTATTATCAATACCGACCTACGTACTTTTCTTTTTAACACACGGAATGATTCCTTAACTAGCAAACCTTTTACGCAAAATCACAAGAAATTCACATTTGGTGACTTAGGTATTTTTTTACCAACATCTAATAAACTCATCAATGTAAGGCTCAACGAAAAAAAAATATTTAATTACAACGCACTAAATAATAGTTGGGATATCTCTCCAAATGAAAAGTATGAATTAACCGAATATTGGCATCATAATAAATTTTTATATCCCAATGATACTGCAGTAGTTTTTATTGGTGGATATGGCCAATATAAATATAAAAATACATTCAAAAAGTACTCTTTTCAAAATAATACTTGGACCGAACTTAGACTAAAAGGCGATACAATTTCGCCACGTTATATGTTTGGGTTAGGTTCTAAAAATAAAACTACATCCTATTTACTAGGTGGATTTGGCTCAAAAACTGGCGACCAAGGCCTGAGTCCACAGAATTATTATGATCTCTTTGAGATTGACTGGAAAAATGGAAGTAGCAAAAAAATTTATGAATTAAGAAAACCTGAAACACCATTTTCTGTAGCTTCTTCTTTGATTTTAGATGAAAAAAGCGATAAGTTTTATGGCTTAATTTATAATCAACTAAAGTTCAATTCAAACTTACAATTAGTAGAGGGTTCACTCACAAAACCAGAGTTAAAACCCATATCAAAATCAATCCCATATCAATTTATTGATGTCGCAAGTTATAGCGACCTGTATTTCGACAAGACTAACAAGAAGCTCTATTGCGTTACAAGCTTCCATAATCGTCCGCCCGTTGATTCTACAGAATTAGTCATTTATTCACTTGATTTCCCACCATCTAATTTACCCATTTCAAACCAAAACACGCAGTCGCTCAAAGCTGGGAATTGGATGAAAATAATTTCGGGAACAAGTGTTTTTCTTTTATTGGCTATTATTAGCTACTATTTATTTCAAAAAAACAGACAAAATAAACACCGAACACTATCTTCAAAAGTCTCCGATTTGAATTATCAAATAGTGAAGCCGAATCATGCTCTTGAAAAACAAGTTGAAGAGGAGTCCTTTGAAGCAAGTAAGGCCCCCAAAGGTAAAATCTTATTATTTGGCGGATTTCAGTTTATTAATGATAAAGAAACAGACCTTACCAATATGTTTACTCCTTTATTGAGAGAAATGTTCCTATACATTTTATTACATTCGGTTAGATGGAATAAAGGCGTTAATTCCCAACAGCTAAATGAACTTTTGTGGTTTGATAAATCAGTTGATAGTGCACGTAATAATCGCTCAGTGAATATTACAAAATTAAAGACTATTTTCGAACAAATGCCTTCAATACAAATTAATAAGGATACTGGTAACTGGATGATTAGCTTTGAACCAGAGAAGGTTTGTTTAGATTATTTTGAGTTCTTGAAATTGACTAATTCAAAAAAGACAATCAATCATAAACAAATCAATCAGCTTACTGAAATCATCAATCGTGGAGGTTTTCTTACAAATTTAGAATATGAATGGCTTGATGATTTTAAAGGCGAAATTTCAAATAAAGTCATTGATACTTACTTGGCTTATTCGAAGCAGTTAGATGTCGATATTCATGCCGAAGAAATGGTGGAGATTGCTGATAATATTTTTAAATTCGATTCGGTTGATGAAACTGCAATGATGATGAAGTGCCGTGCATTGGTACAACTAGGAAAGCATTCATTAGCGAAAACATCCTACGAAAAATTTGCCAAAGACTATAAACGGCTTTATTCTGAAGAATATAAAGTTTCGTATAAAAAAGTATTAGAAGACTAGTTTGAACAATTCATATTAAGTTAATATCAAAATTTTGCTTATTTATTAAAAAAAATTAAAAAGCCCTTCAAAGCCCATTTGAAGGGCTTTTTTGCTGGTCTTTAGAGCATTTTGCGTTAAAAAACCAAATATCCATTCTAAAGATGTTAATTGAAAATTAATAAAAAATTATTCGGACATTAATAGTTTTATTACCGATAAAATTATAATTATTTAATCATTAACCTAACAATTATTTTCGAGTATGAAGAAAACATTACGACAGTTTTTTACTGCCTTCATACTTTCTCTTTTTATGTTTCAGAGTTTTGCTCAAAACATGAAAATCACGGGGAAAGTAACAGACGACTCAGGAGCTCCTCTCTATGGAGTAAACGTGGCAATTAAAGGTTCTACCAAAGGTACAATTTCTGATGACAAAGGAATGTACTCAATCGAAGCTTCTAAAGGGAATGTGCTTACATTTAGCTATATTGGCTTTGCTGCTACAAATGTTACTGTGGGTTCTTCAAGTGTCATCAACATAAGTTTAACACCAGAAGCAGGTGCATTGAATGAGGTTGTGGTAACTGCCTTAGGTATCTCAAAAGAAGCTCGTAAAGTTGGTTATGCAGTAACAACCGTTAATGGCGACCAAATGACTAAAGCTCGTGAAACAAATGTTGCCTACTCAATGGCTGGCCGTGTAGCGGGTTTGAATATCTCTGGTACGAACGGTGGCTCAGGTTCTTCGGCAAGAATCTTGTTGAGAGGTATGGCAAGTTTTACGGCGAGTTCTCCACTTATTGTATTAAACGGTGTGCCAATTGATAACACTCAAAGAGGTAGTGCCGGAGAATGGGGTGGTGCAGATAACGGCGATGGTATCTCAAACCTTAATCCAGATGATATCGAGAGTATGTCGGTATTAAAAGGTGCTTCTGCATCAGCTCTTTATGGTGCACGTGCAGCGAATGGTGTAATCTTAATTACCACAAAATCTGGTAAAAAAGGTAAAATGTCGGTTGATTATAACCTCAACACAGTTGCTGAACAAGCTATCAACTTCACTGATTACCAATATGTTTATGGCCAAGGCTTAAACGGCAAACGCCCTACGAACACTGTGAGTGCATTAAACAGTGGTATGCTAAGCTGGGGTGAAAAACTTGATGGTGCTTCAACTATCCAATTTGATGGTAAAAGCTACCCTTACTCAGCTGTAAAAAATAATATCAACAATTTCTACCGTACAGGCTCATCAATTACAAACTCATTGGCCATTGCAAGCGGTAACGAAACTGGTAATTTCCGTCTTTCATTAGCTAATCTTGATAATAACTCTATTCTTCGTAATAGTGGCCTTGACCGTAAAACATTCAACTTCACTGGTTCTCAAAAATTCGGTCAAAAATTAAAAGTTGACTTAATGGTGAATTATGTTGATGAACTCAACAAAAACAAGCCACAGTTGAGTGATGGCCCAATGAATGCCAACAACATCAACTTCTTGGCTACGAATGTTAACCAATCAGTCTTGGCACCTGGCTATGACGCTAGTACGGATAATGGCAACGAGATTCAATATAACGATGATATTTACGTAACTAACCCTTGGTTTGTGGTGAATCGTTATAGAAATGATGTAAAACGTAAGCGTATGCTTTCGGCTCTAACAGCTAAGTATGACCTTACAAAAAATATCTATGCTCAAGCACGTTTAGGATATGACTTATTGAATGATGGTACTTTTAAAGTAACACCAACGGGTACTGCTTATTCTAATGGACAAAAAGGTGGTTTAGATGATTTATCAAAATCAACCACAACAGAGTTAAACGCTGAAGCAATTTTAGGCGGAAATTTCAATTTAGTAAAAGACATTTCGCTTGATGCTATTGTGGGTGCTGCAGCTCGTAAAAACAAATACGATATGTTACGCGTAGGTGGTGGTCCATTCGTAATCCCATTCTTCTATAGCCCTTATAACGTATTGTCATTCAACCGTGACTATGGTTATAGCGAAAAACAAACAAATTCGGCCTTCTACTCTTTAGATTTCAATTATAAAAACCAATTGATTCTTTCAACGACGGGTCGTTATGATGCCTTCTCTACTTTACCACAAGGAAATTATGGTATCTTCACACCATCTGCTTCTTTGAGCTATGATTTCACCGAATTATTGAATTCTTCGAAATTAAGCTATGGTAAATTCAGAGCATCTTATGCAGTGGTGAGTGGTGAGCCAGCAAACCCTTATAGCACCTCACAATATTATAGCGTGGGTGGTGCTATTCAAGGTATCACAACTGGTTCATTCAGTAGTACATTACCAAACTTATTCTTGAAACCATATACACTTTCAGAATTTGAAGTTGGTACAGAATTGAAACTTTACAAAAATCGCTTAGGATTTGATTTAGCTTACTTCAACCGCAAAACTCATAACGAGATTATCAACGGTTCGTTATCAGAAGCAACGGGTTTCAGCAACCAACAAATTGGTACTGGTTCTACGCAAAACTCTGGTTTAGAAGCTTTAGTTACTGGTGTTCCGGTTGAAACAGGTGGTTTTAGATGGACAACCTCTTTTAACTTCACTTGGATTAAAAACAAAATCGTTGAAATCAATGGTTCTGGCACAGCTGACCAACAATTAGGTTTAGGCACTTATCGTCCATTAAACGCTAATACTGCATTGATTAAAGGTCTTCCTGGCCCACAAATCATGGCTAATGACTTTGTTTATGACGCACAAGGAAGAGTAGTGATTGATGCGACAGGTATTCCGGTGCAAGCTCCTTCACGTACACCAATGGGTTCGGTTTTACCTAAAGTATATGGTGGTTTCAATAACGAATTCAGCTACAAAAACTTCAATCTTGCTTTCTTGATTGACTACCGTTTTGGAAATAAAGTATTATCGGCAACTAATTATTACACAATCTTCCGTGGTTTACACCAAATGACTCTTGATGGTCGTGAAACTGGTGTAGTTGCGGCTGGTGTAACTAAAGATGGTGCTACTAATACAGTAAATGTACCAGCACAAACTTACTACCAAAACTTAGCTCGCAGAATTTCAGCATTGAACGTAATGGATGGTAGCTTTATTAAGCTTCGTCAGGTTACTTTGGGTTACTCTTTAAATCCTAAGATTTTAGGCAAAACACCTATCAAAGGAGTTGAACTTTCAATCGTAGCAAGAAACCTCTTGACATTATTGAAACGTACAGAAAACATCGACCCAGAAGCTGGTTTCTCTCCAATTCTTAGCTACGCAGGTATCGAAGGTAATAGCTTACCATCTACTCGTACTTACGGTTTGAACCTAAATGTTAAATTCTAATTTTGGCTTTACTCATGAAAAAACTCGGATATATATTTACAATTCTGACAGTATTTTTCACTTCGTGTACTGATAAGTTCGACGAAATAAATACTGACCCAAACAAGACAAGTGCGGCGGTTTTCAACCCCAACTATCTTTTATCGCAGTCGCAGTTTGAGTATGGTAACACTGGTTATTCTCAGTTACTATTCCAAAGTATGTGGACGCAAACTTTAGCTTCTACCTTCTCGTATTATGGCAATGGCGATAAATACGTAGCTTCTGGTAGTTTTGTAGCTTATCAAGGACGTGTTCACGAAGAAACATACCGTGCAGCATCATTATCTTACGAAATGATGAATTTGGTGAAAGACAAACCAGAGATGTCGAACCTTTACAATGTAGGAACAATCATGAAAGTTCTTTGCTTGGCTCGTATCACTGATTGTTATGGCGATGTACCTTACTCACAAGCATTAAAAGCAAAAGAAGGTATCACTTCACCAAAATATGATACTCAATCGAGCATTTATCCAGCAATGCTTACAGAGCTTGATGGTGCAATCACTGCCCTTAGTACTGCAAAAACAAAACCAACGGCAGATTTAATCTATGGTGGTGATGTTGCTAAATGGAAAAAATTCGGATATTCTTTGATGTTGCGTTTAGCGATGCGTCTTTCGAAAGTTGATGCTGCTGCCGCTAAAACTTGGGCAGAAAAAGCTTACGCTGGTGGCGTATTTACAAGCGTTGATGATAATGCAAAAGTATTAACTGATAATGCTACAAACGGAAACAACACAAGTGGTGCTTTGAGAGTACCTGATGATTACCGTGAGGTTCGTTGGAGCAAAACTTTCATCGATTATATGAAAGCAACTTCTGACCCACGTATCAGTGCTATTGCTGAGGTAGCACAAGCTGGTTATGCCAACAACACTAATCAAAGCTTAGCTGGGGATAACTCAGAAAGCGTTCAAATTGGTCTTCCAAATGGTTATGACCTTAACGGTGGTGCTACTGATATTGCCAAACACCCTCAGTACCCTGGTGCATCTGGCTCAGGTGCAGATGTGGCTCGTGTTGGTAAATATTCACGTCCACGTACGTCTATCTTCTTAGACAGAAGCGGCGTAAACTTTATCATGACTTATGCAGAGACAGAATTGCTTTTAGCTGAGGCAAAAGTAAAAGGCTGGAACGTAGGTGCTACAACCGCTGCTGACCACTACAAAAATGGTGTAAAAGCTGCGGCTGCTTCTTTAGCACAGTTTAACAGTACTGCTGCTGGAGATGCTTCAGTTGCTAAAGCTGTAGCGGCAATGGATGATTATTTAACTAAAAATCCATTGAATACAAGCAGTACAGAAGCTTCGTTGAAACAAATCAACGAACAAATTTGGGTTGCTACTGGTATCACATTTAATTTTATAGAAAGCTGGTCAAACTGGCGTCGTTCGGGATATCCTTCCCTTACTCCTGTTGTTTATCCAAACGGATTCTCTAATGGTTCAATTCCAAGAAGAATTCCTTACAAATCAACAGAAGCTTCGTACAATCCAGAAAACTATAAAGTAGCTGTGGCTGCTATTTCGGGTGGAGATACATTCACTGCTCGTGTATGGTGGGATAAATAGTAGATTTGTTTCATATAAAAGTTGATAGAAACGGAGCTATATTTGCTCCGTTTCTTTTGTTTTTCATCAAACCATGATTTTTTCATACGTCAAAACCATGATACGTCGTTATTTTTTTCTTTCGATAGTTTCTTTTTCCACTATTGCCGTATTGGGTATTATTTCGTGTTCATCAAAAAATACTAAATTCGAAAAACTCAGTGCTCAAAAAACAGGCATAGATTTTATTAATAAAGTAGAAGAAAACGACACTCAAAACGTACTCAACTATGAGTATTTCTATAATGGTGGAGGTGTTGCTGCCGCCGACTTTAATAATGATGGCCTTCTTGACCTTTATTTTACAGCTAATCTTTCGAGCGATAAACTGTATATCAACAAAGGAGATAAATCAATTAAATTTGAAGATATTACCGAAAAAGCAGGCATTACTTATAATGGTGAATGGAAAACAGGTGTTTCGGTAGTTGATATCAATAATGATGGCTGGAATGACATTTATGTTTCGGTTTCGGGAAATATTGACAATCCCTCTCTTCGAAAAAATAAGCTTTATATCAATAATAAAAATCTAACTTTTACTGATAAAGCTGCCGAGTATGGACTCGACAGTGATGGCTATACCACACAAACTGCATTTTTTGATTATGACAAAGATGGCGATTTAGACGCTTATGTCATGAATCATAATGTGAAAGATTTTAATCGCTTCGATGTGCAGGCCATTCATGCCATGAGGGATTCTTTAGCGGGCGATAAACTTCTTAAAAATGACAACGGAAAATTTGTTGATGTTTCGGTTGAAGCAGGCATCAAAGGTAATCCAATTGGCTTTGGCTTAGGCCTCCATATTGCCGACTTAAATAATGATAATTGGCCAGATATTTATGTTTCAAACGACTACATTGAATCTGACTATCTCTATATCAACAATAAAAATGGCACTTTCAGTGATAATATCGCTCTAATGACCGACCACACAAGTTATTTTTCAATGGGCAATGATATTGCTGATTTTAATAATGACTTGCTTCCCGATATTATCACGCTTGATATGCTTCCTGAAGATAATAAACGTCAGAAATTGCTTTTCGGACCTGATAATTATGAAGCTTATCTTTCTATGCTTAAAAATGGTTTTCACCCAGAAACCATGAGAAATATGCTTCACTTGAATAATGGTGATGGTACTTTTAGTGAAATAGGGCAAGTAGCGGGTATTTCAAATACCGACTGGAGTTGGGCAGCTCTTTTTGCCGATTATGATAATGATGGATATAAAGATTTATTCGTGACGAATGGTTATCTCCGTGATTATACCAATATGGATTTCATGAAATACTACGCCGATAAGAAAAATAGTGGCGAAGTAACGCTCTTGGAAATCATCAAGCAAATGCCCGCAACTCTCAATTCAAATTATATATTTAAGAATAATGGCGACCTTACTTTTTCTAATTTAACTAAAGAATGGGGAATTGAATTACCAATTAACTCAAACGGTGCGATTTATGCCGATTTAGATAATGATGGAGACCTCGAACTGATTGTCAATAACGTAAATGCAGAAGCAAGCATTTATAAAAACTTACAGCAAGAAAATGAGCCACAAAACTACGTGGAACTTTCGCTTAAAAATGCCAACAAAAGCCTTGAAGGAACAAAAATATATGCCTATTCAGGTGGCTTAAAACAATATCAAGAAGTAAGCAGCCTGCATGGTTTTCAGAGTAGTATTGCAGCACCTTTACATTTTGGTTTAGGCAAAAATCAGCAAATTGATAGCCTTCGAATTGTATGGAATGATAATACCACTCAAGTTATTCGCAACTTAGCTGCCAATAAAAACCATACCATCAGCTACCAAAGAGGAATTGAGTATCAACCATTCGAAAATGACAATCCATTTTTTGTACAAGTGTCAGACCAAGCTTTCAGCCACGCACAAATGCCTCTCAACGACTTTGCTCGCCAAGTACTTCTACCACAAATGTACTCTTATCAAGGTCCTGCTTTGGCCGTAGGAGACATTAACGGAGATAAACTGGAAGATGTATATCTGGGTGGAGGCAAAGGCTCTCAGGGCAAGATTATCATTCAAGACAAAATGGGTAATTTTCGTGAAACTAATCAAATGGTATTCAAGCAAGATGAACTTTGTACAGATGCAGATGCTGCTTTCTTCGATGCCGATAATGATGGCGACCTTGATTTATATGTTGTAAGTGGAGGCTATGAATATTTGGTTGATGATTTTCTGCTACAAGACCGCCTCTATTTGAATGATGGTAGAGGAAATTTCTCTAAATCGGAAGACCGTCTGCCTGTATTCCGAAACTCAAAAAGTAAAGTAGTGCCTTTTGATGCCGATAATGACGGTGATTTGGATTTATTTCTAAGTGGTTATGTAGTTCCTCAAAACTATCCAGCCTTCAACCCTTCAGCTCTTCTAATCAACGATAAAGGTGTTTTTAAAGAAAGTCAAAACGAAATTTTCACAAAGCTTGGTTTGATAACCGATGCTGCCGCAGTTGATGTGAACAAAGACGGCCAAAAAGACCTTGTATTTGTAGGAGAATGGATGCCTGTAACAATTTTGAAAAATCAGAAAGGGCAATTCACGAAGCAAGAAATTCCAGGAACGAATGGTTTCTGGCAAAGTATCGAAGCTGCTGATTTAGATAATGATGGCGACCAAGATATTGTTGTGGGAAATATGGGGCAAAATACACAATATAAAGCCTCTCTAAACGAACCTTTTACCCTCACCGTAAAAGACTTCGATGGAAATGGAAAGATTGACCCCATCTTATCTTATTATATTCAAGGAAAAAGCCACCCAGCTTATAGTTTAGACGAATTGGCTACACAAGTACCGAATCTACGTAAACAATACACCAATTATCAATCTTATTCTGAAGCCCAGACTACTGATGTATTGAAGTTTTTAGGCGATAATGACTCATTTACGAATAAAATTTTCGAATTATCATCTGGCATTATCATCAATCAAGGCGAAAACTTCATTTTCAATAAATTGCCAATTGCCGCTCAGTTTTCAATGGTTAATACAATTAGTATAAAAGACCTGAATGGCGATAAACTTCCTGACTTATTACTGGCAGGAAATAATACCAAAATGAGGGCGAGAATCGGAAATATTGATGCTAATCACGGTCAAGTATTTATCAACAAAGGTGGAGCCAATTTCGAGTATATTCCTCAACACAAATCTGGCTTAAATTTACGTGGTGATGTAAAAAATATGGCTTGGGCAGGAAATAAATTACTATTCGGACTCAATAATGCTCCGATGAAAATTTACCAGAAAAACCTTTAAATTTTACCAATCCTTCTTGATTAACAAGGCCAATAAGAAACTTCCGCCTAAAAGACCAAAGAAAATAAGGGAAAGGTTAAAATTGTAAATAATCATCGCAACCAAAGCAATAACCGCAATAATTAAAGCTAAAATTGGTGAAAGTGGGTAAAACGGCACATGGAATGGTCGTTTGAGTGAAGGCTCGTTTTTCCGCAAAACTAAAAGAGAAACCATTGAAAAGATATACATTGTCAGAGCACCAAAGGCCGAAAGAATAATAATATCAGCCGTTGAATTGCTCAATAATGCAATAATCCCAAAAAACATGTTTAATAAAAGTGCATTGGCTGGTGTCTTGAACTTTTCATTGACCTTACCCATAAATTTGGGAGCATTTCCAACTCTGCCAAATTCGAAAGTGGCTCTACCAGCGGCCAATACTAAACCATGAAAAGAAGCAATAAGTCCGCAAGTACCAATGCCAACAATTAGTTGATAAACTCCACTCGTATCGCTCATGATATTGCTCATTCCCAAAGGTAAAGGAGAATCTGATGCTAAGCCATCAGCTTTATAAACGATTGTTTCCCAACCTCCAATACCAACGGCAGTAATGAATGTAAGCACGCATAAAACTACCAAAGTTGCCATCGCAGAGCTAAATCCCCAAGTTATATCTTTCTGCGGGTTATTCGATTCTTCCGCTACATTTGCCAACCCTTCAATTCCTAAAAAAAACCAAATCGCAAAAGGTAATGCTGCGAAAGCACCACTCCATCCATTCGGCAAATTTTTGATTGAGAGATTTTCGGTTTTAAAATACGGAAATGTAAAATACCAAAATATTATTAGGCCCAATACGGCCAAAATCGTAATGATAAGTTCGAATGAAGAAGCGAGTTTTGTACCTAAAATATTAAGCAAAGTAAAGCAAAAATATGCCCCAATGGCTACAACTGTAATTGACAGTTGTGGAAAAACCGCATTGAAATATGCCCCAATACCCACGGCAATTGCTGGAGGAGCAAACAAAAATTCAATATTCTGGGCCATTCCTGCTACAAAACCCCATTTTTTCCCCAAAGCTCTATTAGCATAGTCAAATGCACCTCCAGCTTTGGGTATGGCACAAGCTAATTCGGCATAACTCAACGAAAAAGTCACATAAAGCACAATTACCACAAATGTAGCTACTGCCATTCCAAGAGTACCACCTTTTTCAAGGCCAAGGTTCCAGCCAAAATACATTCCTGAAATTACGTATCCAACACCTAAACCCCATAGCAGCGTTGGTGTAAGGCTTTTTTGCAATTTTTGTTCGTTTGTGTTTGTCATTAACTTTAAAATTAGGGTTTCATTTTTTTAAAGTAAATCCATAATTCTCTAAAAATCAAGCAACTAATACTTTCATTTTACAAAACTTATCCCGCTCATCAATTTTTTAACATAATAAATGCCTTAGGTGTAGTGGGTTTTAATAAACGTTCTGTAATTTTGTAAAAAATCTTCTAAAGAATGCTTTTCAAATCTACTTTTCGATGTTGTTGTTGCTGCTAACTATTCTCCCAACAATAGTAGATATATTCTTTTTTTACATTGATAATAACTAAGATTGGTGAGTAAATACGTTATTAACTCACCGAATCATACTTTTCATTCAACATTGTTTCTATGCAAGTTTTAAAAATTTACAATACGCTTACACGTCAAAAAGAAGAATTCCAACCAATTGTACCCAATCACGTAGGTATGTATGTTTGTGGGCCTACGGTTTACAACAATGTTCACCTCGGTAATGTGCGTACATTCATGACCTTCGATGTGCTTTATCGTTATTTATTGCACTTGGGTTATAAAGTGCGTTATGTCAGAAATATCACCGATGTTGGACACTTAGTAGGGGATGGAGATGAGGGAGAAGACAAAATCGGGAAAATGGCTAAACTCGAAAAACTTGAGCCAATGGAGGTAGTACAACGCTACACCAATGATTTTCATAATGTTTTAGAAAAATTTAACTTTTTACCACCAAGTATCGAACCAACTGCTACGGGTCATTTAATTGAACAAATTGAAGCAGTTAAAACCTTAATCGACAAAGGTTTAGCCTACGAATCGAATGGTTCAGTTTATTTCGATATTAATAAATATAACCAAGGAGGGAATGATTACGGAAAACTTTCGGGAAGAATCTTGGAAGACCTTTTGAATGAAACCCGTGAATTAGATGGCCAAGCTGAAAAACGAAATCCTTTAGATTTTGCTATTTGGAAAAAAGCTAATCCCGAACATATCATGCAGTGGCCGAGCCCTTGGGGAATGGGTTTCCCAGGTTGGCATTTAGAATGTACTTGTATGAGTACCAAATATTTAGGAGCACAATTTGATATACACGGAGGCGGTATGGACCTCAAGTTTCCACACCACGAGTGCGAAATTGCTCAAGGAGTTGGAATTACGGGCAAAGACCCTGTAAAATACTGGATGCATTCAAATATGCTTACAGTGAATGGCCAAAAAATGTCGAAATCTTTGGGTAATTCATTCTTGCCAGCGGAGCTTTTTGCTGGTAGCCACCCACTACTTGAGCAGCCGTATAGTCCAATGACGGTTCGCTTCTTTATGTTGCAATCACAGTATCGTAGTACACTCGACTTTTCTAATGATGCACTGAGAGCCTCACAAAAGGCTTTCCGAAGAATGATAAATGGCCTTAGAATCGTAAAGACGCTAAATTATGAAGCAGTTGAGGTAGCTATTGATGAAAAGAAAAAACAAGACATCGAAAAATCTATTTCAGCATTCTACGATGCCATGAATGATGATTTGAATACGGCTGTAGCGATTGCTCAGTTGTTCAATCTCTTGAAGTATGTAAACATGATTTACATGAATCAGCTTCAACCTGCCGCTTTGGGTGAAGAAACTTTCAATGCACTCAAAGATAATTTTGTACTTTTTATTGAAGGAATTTTAGGTTTGAAAGAAGAAAAACCAGAAAACTCAGAGGCGGTGCTGAACGGTATGCTAAATCTTTATCGTGAATACAAAGCCAACCAGCAGTACGACAAAGTTGACGAGATTAGAGGTTACTTCAAGTCAAACGGTATGAGTATCAAAGATATGAAACATCGCATCGACTGGGCTTGGGAAGAATAAGGCATATCATTTCATAAAAAAGCCACATCCGTTAATAACAGATGTGGCTTTTTTATCTCACCAATTCATCAAAATCCATTACCAACAGTAAGTGTTTGTACACGAAGTAAATACATATCGGCTGTGATGTAAAGCATCGAACCATCATTTCCAAAAGCACAATTGGCAGTTGCTTCTCCAGTATCTATTCTTCCTAAAAGTTTGGCATCTGGCGATAAAATCAAAACTCCACCTGGGCCAGTTGTAAAAATATTACCTTTTTTATCAATTTTTAAGCCATCTGGCAAGCCTTTTAGGCCTTGCTTTACCATTGGAGTCATATCATAAAATATTTTTCCCTTACCAACTTTTCCATCCTTTAAAACAGGGTATGCCATTAAATAGGCTCGGTCGGGGTCTGACTGTGCTACGTATAAAGTTTTTTCATCTGGTGAGAAAGCCAAACCATTAGGACGAGTTAAATCTTCAATAATCAGCGTAACCTTTCCTGCTTTATCAACTCTATATACACCAAAAAGTGTGGTTTCTCTACTTGGGTCATTTTCTTTTAGACGTAAACCATAAGGTGGGTCAGTAAAATAATAATCTCCATTTGATTTCTGAACAACATCATTAGGGCTATTAAACCTTTTACCCATATAATTATCAGCTAATGTTCGTTTTCCACCTACTTTTAGAGGCATCTCTGCCAATCGGCGGTCTCCGTGCTCACACGAAACCAAATTCCCCATTTTATTAATAATCAGACCATTACTGCCCGGCTCATCGCTATAAGGTTCGATACCCGTATAGCCCGATGGTTTTAGAAATACACTAACCCCCTCGCCTTTTTTCCAACGATAAATAGTATTAGCTGGTACATCTGAGAAAAGCAAGTACTCGCCATCTTTTACCCATGCGGGGCCTTCTGACCAAACAAAACCCTCTCCCAAGACTTCAATTTTTGTGTCTTTATCTAAAATCTTATCCAACGCTGCATCATAACGTTCAATTTTACCAATGGTCTTCGACTGAGCTGTAATAATATGAGTTATCATAAAAAATAAAGGTAAGAGTAGAATTTTTTTCATAGTTTGATTGAGTTGAAAACTAAACAAACGAAATTAAACTAAGTTATGATAATAAGTGTTAAGATTTTGAAAATTTTGTTGAGCTACTTTGATAAGCCCTACAAAAAATATATTTTTAGAAAAGGTTTTTACGTTCTTTCCACACCTATTCGTTGAAAAGAACCGAACCATTCATTCGGGAAATGATGGTAGATTACACAATGGCTCCGCATTCAAAGCTTGATTTGCGAGCACTCAAAGAACTTGTTCGCCATGGCGAAAATAAGTTCGTAGAATTTAAACTAAAAACAAACCACCCTGAAAAAATTGTCAGGGAAATGGTTGCTTTCGCCAATACAGATGGAGGAAGACTAATTGTAGGTATCGGCGATGACAAGAGTATAAAAGGCTTGAAATTTCCCGATGAAGATGAATACATTTTGCAAAAAGCTATTGAAAAATATATCTATCCCGCCATTGATTATGACATCGAACGCTTGATTGTAGAGGGTGAGCGAGAAGTTTTGGTCTATAATATTCAGAAAAGTCCATTTAAACCTCATTATGTAGATTTAGATGGCAATCTTGAAAATCGCAAAGCTTATGTACGTGTAGCCGACCGCTCAGTACAGGCCAGCAAAGAAATGCGTGAAATACTGAAGGGAGAGCGAAAATCTTTGAATATTTGTATTAAATACGGAGATAAAGAACGTGTTTTGATGCAATATTTGGCCGAGCACCCAACCATAACGGTTGAAACTTATGCAGAAATTGCCAAGATTCCTCGTAAAATTGCTTCACGCACACTCGTTCTGATGGTCCTTGCCAATGTGATTAAAGTAGAACCTCACGAAGTACAAGATTTTTTTGCGGCGGCTTGAAGGTTTTCCACAAATTTTTCCCTAATAAAGTCTTTTATTGCCTTTTGTCAATATTTGGTGGTTTAATTTGCTGCTTAGTTTTTGTTTTGAATCAAAAACAAGAATATGAAAGCAATTATAAATACTGAATACGGCTCGGCTGATGTACTTAAAATACAAGAAATTGAAAAACCAACGCCAAAACCCAACGAAGTTTTGGTGAAAATTTATGCAACAACAGTCAATCGAACCGATACGGGTTTGCGTTCGGCCGAATATTTTATATCAAGATTATTCACCGGACTTTTCAAGCCAAGGTTTCATACACTCGGTAGCGAATTTGCAGGAATTATTGAGCAAATCGGTGAAAATGTAAAGTCATTCAAAGTCGGAGATGAAATATTTGGACTCAGCACTTCAAACTTTGGCACACATGCCGAATACCTCGCCATACCCGAAAGTGCTTCGATTGCTCTTAAACCCAAAAACTTCACTTTCTACGAAGCCGCTTGTATTTGTGAAGGCCCATACCTTGCTTTGAATTATTTAGCAAAATTCAAGATTGATAAAAACACCCAAATACTTATCAACGGTACTTCTGGTTCAATTGGAAGTTCGGGCTTGCAACTAGCCAAATATTTTGGTGCGGAAGTAACGGCCGTAACCGATACTAAAAACCTCGCTTTGGCCAAGACTCTCGGGGCTGATTTTGTAGTTGATTATACCAAAGAAGATTTTACGGCCACTAATAAAAAGTTCGATTTGGTTTTTGATGCCGTCGGCAAAAGTTCATTCTTCAAATGTAAAAAACTACTGAAAGAAAATGGCACTTATTTCTCAACCGAATTAGGGTATTTATCTCAGAATGTCTATCTACCGCTTTTCACCAAGAAAATCATTTTCCCGATTCCGAGAGACACGAAAGAACAAGTAGAGTTTTTCAAAGATTTAGCCGAAAAAGGGCATCTTCGTGCCATAATTGATAGAACTTATACCTTGCATGAAGTTGCCGAAGCACACCACTACGTCGAAAAAGGAATGAAAGTAGGAAGCGTTTCTATCAAAGTTGTTTGATTGGGATAAGAAAAACGATGCTGATTCAAGAATATAGAGAAAGTTGGATTGAAGATTTCAAGGCTATCAAAAGTGTTATTACTGATGCTTTGATAAGGCTAAATATATCTGTTGAACACGTTGGAAGTACCGCCGTTCCGAAGTTGGCAGCCAAACCAATCATTGATGTTGATATTGTTTACGGAAAAGATGTGTCTTTTGAAATCCTAACAAAGAGATTGGAAAAAATAGGGTATTATCATAACGGAAATCAGGGAATTATAAATCGAGAGGTATTTAAAAGAGGAATGTGGAGAAGTAAACACCAAGTACTCGACACAATTACACATCATTTATATGTTTGCCCAGTTGATAGCGAAGAATTACAAAGGCATATTAGATTCAGAAATTATCTGATTGCTAATGAAACTGCCAGAGCTGAATATCAAAAACTAAAGTATCAAATTGCTGCTGCTGTCAATCAAGATAAAAAGCAATATGCAGCACTAAAAGAAGTTGAAGCGAGAGCTTTTATAAATGATATTCTTACAAAAGCTGGCCAATTATAGATTAATCACAAACCTATCTGCATCTAAATAAGCCGGAAAACGTTGACGAAATTCATCGAGAGAAGAGCGATCGAGTGTGTGGTGGTAAATAATTTCGTTGTCTATTTCACGGAAAAGCACTTTTCCAGTAAAATCAATGACCGCCGAATTACCCGAATGCGGAAAACCGTTGCCATCTTCGCCCACACGATTGACTCCAACCACATAACTTTGGTTTTCGATAGCCCGAGCCACCAAAAGCGAATCCCACGGGTACATACGCACTTGAGGCCAGTTAGCTACGTAAATCAATAAATCATAGTCAAGATTAATATTTCTGCTCCAAACTGGAAAACGTAAATCATAGCAAATAAGCGGACAAATCTTCCAGCCTTTGATTGACTTGATAAGTCGCTTCTTGCCATCGGCATAAACATCATTTTCTTTAGCCATTCTAAATAAATGACGCTTATCATAAGTATCTATTTCGCCCTCTGGCGTAACCCAAAGTAGGCGATTATAATAATTTTCTCCTTCTTTAATAATCACACTACCCGTAATAACCGCACCAGTTTGTGCCGCGATTTGCTTCATCCAACGAGTAGTTGTCAGATTCATCGGTTCGGCAAATTGCTCGGCTTTCATCGAAAAGCCTGTTGTAAACATTTCGGGTAAAATAATTAGGTCGGTTGACTCCGAAATAGAAAAAATCTTTTCTTCAAGCATAGCCAAATTCGCCGTTGGGTTTTCCCAATGGAGATTTGTTTGAACCAACGAAATTCTTAGATTTTGGCTAACGCTTTCTGACATTTTTTTGATTGTGTATTTTTGGGTGACTTGTTGGGTGGCTTCGACTTCGATCAGCCACCGAACAATGTCGATTTACTTCGGAAACTTCATTCGATAATCTACATCCACTTCACCCTTCGTGATATTGGTAAGTTTTTTCTTCAACATTTGCTTTTTCAATGAAGACAAATGATCTGTAAACAAAATACCATCAATGTGGTCGTATTCGTGCTGAATGATACGAGCGGCCATACCTTCGTAATCTTCGATGTGCTCATTCCAATCTGTATCGAAATAACGAATCTTTACAAACTCTGGGCGGTACACATCAGCTCTTACACCCGGAATACTCAAGCACCCTTCTTCGTATGCCCATTCTTCGCCAGATTCTTCAATGATTTCTGCATTAATAAATACTTTTTTAAAATCTATCAACGATGGGTCAATGTCTTCATCGGTTTCTGCACTTTCATTGATTGGGGTTCCATCAACTACAAAAACACGAATATCCATGCCAATTTGTGGGGCAGCCAAGCCAACGCCCGACGCCGCATACATGGTTTCAAACATATCATCGGCTAATTTCTTTACATCTATCTCACCTTTTTCAATATCACGTGCTTCTTTTCTCAGAACGGGGTCTCCGTAAGCTACAATCGGGTATTTCATTGCTTATTTATTTTAGAATTTTTCGGAGCAAAATTCTATTATCATCTATTTGCTCCTTGGGTTCTACGTTTTCAATTAAAAAATTATTCTTCAAAGCAAAAATCAACATTGCTTTAAAACGATTACGTGTCTTTAGAGTAATTGACTTAAAGCCTTGTTCTTTTGCCCAATTTTCTTGCTTTTCAGCTAATATTGTGGCTATTTTATCTTGGCGGAATTTTGGTAGCACACCTCCCAACCACGTATAGAAACTTCCATCTTGGTCTCGGTCGTAGCCAACCTTAAATCCTGCCAGTTCATTGTTTTTTATCGCAACTAAAATCAAATGCTTCGTGTTAGATAATCGTTGAAGGTAAGTTTCTTCGCCATAATTTCCAGTATTAAACTCAGGGATTTTATTAGAAATTTCGATACATTCGGCAATAGTACCTTCACGAATAACTACATTTGTATTGGCATTCATGCTACAAAGTTACGAAACTGATGAATAATAATCTTAATAAAACCGTACAGTTTATTGATTTAGGCCTAATTGATTATCAAGAAGGTTGGGATACGCAAGAAAAACTCTTTGCCCAAATCATAGATATAAAAGTTGGGAATCGAAATCTCGCATCAGAAGAGCAAAAAACAACGCCCAATTATCTACTTTTTTGTCAGCATCCACATGTTTATACACTTGGCAAAAGCGGAAAAATTGATAATCTTCTTCTCGATGAAAATGGCTTAGAAGAAAAACACGCAAAATTCTATAAAATAAATCGTGGCGGAGATATTACTTATCACGGCCCGGGGCAATTAGTGGCTTATCCGATTTTAGATTTGGAGAATTTCTTCACTGATATTCACCGATATATGCGTTTTTTGGAAGAAGGCGTAATTCTGACTTTAGCCGAATATGGAATCGAAGCAGGCCGAATAGAAGGTCTGACAGGCGTTTGGCTTGATTCCATTAAACAAGAAAATCCAAGGAAAATCTGTGCAATGGGCGTAAAATCAAGTCGTTGGGTAACGATGCACGGTTTAGCTTTGAATGTAAATACTGATTTAAACTATTTTCAAAATATTGTACCCTGTGGCATTGACGACAAAGCCGTAACTTCAATGGCTACAGAACTCGGAAAACTACTTGATGTGCAAGAAGTAGGAGCGAAGCTAAAAGGTCATTTAGGTCGCCTTTTTGAAATGGAGTTTGCATAAGGATTTACCACAGAGGCACAGACGGTTCGCCGCTGCGATTACACAGATTAACACAGATTTTTTCCGTGATAATCTTGTAATCCGTGCCTCCGTGGTGAAAAAACAACCTTTTCATCTCAACCTTTGCATTTTCTGATATTTGAGATTTATTTTACCCTATTGATATACCTATAAAACCCTTCAACAAACATGAAAAAAAACTACTTTCTGAGTTTTTTCCTATTCACTTTGCTCTCAACGGCAGCTTTTGCCCAAAAACTCAACACCGATTTATTCAAGAAAATGAAAGCCCGCAGCATTGGCCCAGCCGTGATGTCGGGTAGAATTACTGCGGTAGATGCGGTTTGGGAAAATCCCAATATCATTTACGCTGCTTCGGCATCGGGTGGTGTTTGGAAAAGTGAAAATGGTGGTACTAAATGGCAACCTATTTTTGATGATATGCCATTACAAAATATTGGTTCGATAGCTATTCAACAATCAAACCCTTCGGTGGTTTGGGTGGGAACTGGCGAGGGAAACCCTCGAAATTCTATCAATTTAGGTGCAGGAATCTACAAATCGCTTGATGGTGGTAAGACTTGGAAGCTAATGGGTTTAGAAAAAACTCGTAACATTCATCGAATTTTGATTGACCCAACCAATCCAAATGTAGTTTATGCAGGCGTAATCGGAAACCCCTACGCCGAACAACAAGAAAGAGGGGTTTATAAAACAAGCGATGGCGGTGAAACTTGGCAAAGAGTTTTGTTTACAAATGAGAAGTCGGGCGTTGCAGATATGATTATGGACGCCAAGAATCCCAACAAACTCTTCGTGGCCATGTGGCAACACAAACGCACCGCATGGGATTTCAAATCGGGAGGTGAAGGTTCTGGTTTGTATGTCACTTATGATGCAGGAAAGAGTTGGAAAAAACTATCTAAAACTGATGGTTTGCCAGAAGGAGATTATGGCCGAATTGGTTTAGCGAGCTGTCGTTCATACCCCAATCGTGTTTATGCTTTGATTGAAGCTACTAAAAACGGACTTTATCGCTCTGATGATGGAGGAATGAAATGGGAAAAAGTAAATGATGACCCTAAAGACGTAACCAATCGACCGTTTTATTTCAATGATATTTTATGCGACCCAAAGAACGAAAATCGACTTTATAGCCTTTACCAAGTTATTTCGGTGAGTGAAGATGGTGGAAAATCATTCAAAACTACTGCCTCTTTCGACCAAGCACATGCTGACCACCACGCTATTTGGATTCATCCTGAAGATAATAATTTTATCATAAACGGAAACGATGGTGGAGTCTCGATTTCAAGAGATAGAGGTAAAACATGGACTTTCGCAGAAGCTTTACCTTTAGGACAATTTTATCACGTAAACGTCGATAACGAAATTCCTTATAATATTTATGGTGGTTTGCAAGATAATGGCTCATGGCAAGGGCCTGCTTATATCTGGAAAGAGGGCGGAATAAGAAATTATAGCTGGCTTTCGGTAAATGGAGGCGATGGTTTTGACGTAATGCCCGACCCCGAAGATACACGATATGGTTATGCGATGTCACAAGGTGGCTTTTTAGGAAGGTATGATACCAAAACTGGACAATCTACGATGATTCGTCCGCCACAGGTAGATATTAAAACGCGTTTGCGTTTCAATTGGAATGCTGCTATTGCTCAAGACCCATTCGAGAAATCTACTATTTATTACGGTAGCCAATTTGTACATAAAAGTTCAAATAAGGGTATGACTTGGGATATCATTTCACCCGATTTGACAACCAATAATCCAGAACACCAAAAGCAAGATGAAAGTGGCGGGCTTTCGCTCGATATTACTTCGGCCGAAAACCATAATACCATTCTTACATTAGCACCATCTCCTAAAGAAAAAGGAATACTTTGGGCAGGAACTGATGATGGAAACGTGCAGCTAACTAAAGATTTTGGGCAAAACTGGACAAATCTCACTTCAAAAATCAAAGGTCTTCCTAAAGAAGGTTGGATTTGTCAGATTCAACCCTCAAAATACAATGCAGCAGAAGCCTTCGTAACTGTAAATAATTATCGTCAAGGAGATTTTGCTCCATATATATTCCGTACTAAGGATTTTGGGCAGACTTGGGAGCGAATCGTTGACGAAAATAAGGTTCGTGGCTATGCATTGTGTTTTCTACAAGATCCAACTACTCCCAATTTAATGTTTTGTGGCACAGAGCACGGCCTTTGGGTAAGTATTGACGAAGCAAAAACTTGGACGCAGTGGAAGGCTGGCCTACCTTCTGTTTCGACAATGGACCTTACGATTCAAGAACGCGAGGCAGATTTAGTAGTTGGTACATTTGGTCGTGCCTTATATGTTTTAGACGATATTCGCCCACTCCGCAAAATTGCCCAAACTTCTGGGAAGATTTTAGAACAAAAACTCGCTGCCTTCGATACTCCAGATGCTTATTTGGTAGAATTCACTCCACAAATTGGTTACAATACCATCGGTGATGGAATGTACGAAGGAGAAAATCGTGTAGCTGGAGCAAGAATCAGTTATTTTGTGAATGTTCCGAAAAAAGAAGAGAAAAAGCCTGAAGATAGAAAAGATGCTCCGATTATAAAAACACCAAGTATTAAGTATGATACAGTTTATGCTAAAATCTATGATGAAGTAGGCAAGCAAATCCGTACATTATTTAGTATTCCTGATTCTTCTGGCCTTCATCGTATCACATGGAATTTGACCGAAAAAGGTTTCCGTTATCCTAATAGCCCGAAACCTAAAAAAGGAGCTGCCGAACCAAGTGGTATCAATGTTTTACCAGGAAAGTATAAAGTTATACTTAGTTTTGGCGACCAAAAAGATTCAACCAGCATAACCGTTAAAGCCGACCCAAGAATTAATTTCGACAGAAATGCAGAAATAGCTAAAAAAGAAGTTTATGAACGTCTCAAAACCAGTATTTCGAAACTTACTGAAGCTACCGATCGCCTCACAGAAGCCAACGATATTACTGAAAAGCTAATGAATCAGGTAAAGGATAATGAAGGAAAAGACATAGACGACCTCAAGAAGCAAATAAAAGCTATTCAAGATACGATTAAAGCTAAAAAGGAGTTGATTGTAGCCAAACCGCTTGAAAAACAAGGTTATGGCCGACCTTACAGAGTAACGCCACTGACTAAAGCACAGGAATTGATGATGTATTTGAGTAGTCGACAATCCGTACCAACAAAAACAGAAAACATGATTTTCGAGCAATTTGATGGCCTAACGAAAGAATCCATTGCAAAAATCAACACATTCTTTGCTACTAATTGGATTGATTTCAGAAAGAAAGTAGAATCAATGAAGCTGAGTATGTTTAAAGATTATGAAATGATTCGATAATTTTCATTTATCTTAATAATTCTTATTTTAACGACGGCAAGGTTTTGAACCTTGCCGTCGTTGTTTTCGCTGAAAAGGAATTGTGGCACACTTTAAAAGTATGCCACAATTTTTTGCCTCGCAAATACAAAAAAGCCTCAAATACTGTTAGCATTTGAGGCTTTTTATATATTGATTCTTTAACTGTTTCCAGAAAATTAGAATCTGAAGTGAGAGAACGCCTTGTTGGCTTCTGCCATTCTGTGCGTATCGTCTTTCTTCTTAACGGCTGCACCTTCACCTTTTGAAGCAGCGATGATTTCACCCGCTAAACGTTCTGTCATGGTTTTTTCTCCACGCTTACGAGCGTATCCGATTAACCATTTCATACCTACCGATTGTTTACGGTCAGCACGAACTTCCATCGGAACTTGGAATGTAGCACCACCTACACGACGGCTTTTTACCTCTACGCTTGGCATTACGTTTGATAATGCTTTTTTCCACAACTCAAGACCGTTTTCTTTTGTACGGGTTTCTACTAACTCTAATGCACCGTAGAAAATAGAGTATGCAAGGCTTTTCTTGCCATCATACATTAAGTTATTAACGAATTTCGTTACAGTTACGTCTCTGAACTTCGGGTCAGGTAATACGTAACGCTTTTTTGGTTTTGCTTTTCTCATTTTTTGAAATAAGGTTTCGTTCTTGTAAACTAATTCACCTCTGAATTGCTCCGAGATTACTACCCTGTTGTTAAGCTTTTATTATTTGAAAAACTTGAACGTTTATCTTCTAACCGAAAACTTTCAACTGGAAATTATTTACAGGAAATTATTTTTTCTTTCCTTTAACTGGAGCTGCTACTTGACCTGGTTTAGGACGTTTCGCACCGTATTTCGAACGGCTTTGCTTACGATTATTTACACCTGCAGTATCTAATGCACCGCGAACAATGTGATAACGTACCCCTGGTAAGTCTTTTACACGACCACCACGAATCAATACGATTGAGTGCTCTTGTAAGTTGTGGCCTTCACCTGGGATGTAGGCGTTTACTTCTTTTTGGTTTGTTAAGCGAACACGAGCAACTTTACGAAGTGCTGAGTTTGGCTTCTTTGGAGTCGTAGTGTAAACACGAGTACAAACGCCACGACGTTGTGGACATGAATCCAACGCCGGAGACTTAGATTTCCAAGTCATTTGTTCTCTGCCGTTTCTTACTAACTGTTGTATAGTAGGCATTTTTTTAAATAATTGTTTTCGTTTAGATACTAATTTCCAATTAGGGCTGCAAAGGTACAAGTTTTTTAATGAAAAGAAAAACTTTTTTGGAAGATATTATTGATTTATTGAGATTTTGTTTGTAAAAGCTCAAATTTGAAGTAAATAGAATGAGTTTGGTACATCTCTAACCACTTAGTCTCACATGAAAAACTGTGTTTTTCTTCACTAAAATCATAGAAAAAACTACTTATTACAAGCCTGATAATCAATTTTTTAGATTACAATTCATTATTCTACGGCTCATTTTATGTTTGCTACTTCCAACTATTTCAGCAACATCTGAATCTCTTTTTATGACCGGTCAGAAAATTTAATCAACACAAAACAAATTAAATAAATTATGAATAAGTGGGTTTCGTATAGTTGTATTGCTTTAGCATCGGTTCTTACATTAGCATGCGATAAAGCAGAAGTTAGTAATCAGGTTAGCGTATTTTCAAGTTTTGAAAATGGCTTTGAGGGTTGGATTGTAGATTTGGCAGAATACAATACTTCAATGGATAGTAGTTCGATAGAATTCAAGTATGGTGTTGAAAAAATCCCTTCCGATTCAACCAAAAAAGGTTTACGCGTACAAAGCCATAATCGTAGCGACGATATGTTTATGTATGCAAAGAAAAAAATCAGTGGTTTGAATAGTCAAAAAACCTATGAGGTTTTCTTCAATATTGAATTAGGTACTTATTTTCATGCCAATAGCGTCGGAATTGGTGGCTCTCCTGGCAGCTCAGTTTATGTAAAGGCTGGTGCGTCTTCCAAAGAACCAAATAAATATTTAGAGGGAGACTTTTATAAGTTTAATCTTGATAAAGGAAATCAAGCAGAAGGAGGAAAAGAGCTAATTACCATCGGCGATGCTTCAAACGGCCTTTCCGAACCGGGTTTTAAAGTTGTGAATCGAAACAATACTGGAAAATTGGTCACAGTAAAACCTAACGAAAAAGGCGAAATTTGGCTTTGTGTAGGCACTGATTCTGGTTTTGAAGGTCTAAGTGTTTTATACTATGATAAAATAAGTGTTTATATCAAAGAGAAAGCCACTCTTTAGAGTCTAACCAAGAAAACCAGCTCTTTGAGAATAAGAGTTGGTTTTTTCTCTACTTCCTACCACTCAAATCTCTTTTATTTATCTAATCCGCTGTTTTCTAAGCAATTATCAGTAATTTCGCACCTCATTTGAGAAATGCTCATTTCTCATAAACAAAATCATTCATTCACAAATACTATGACTACCGAACAATTGAAGGAGTTAAAGGCCAGATTGGCGGCCTTGAGGGGGTATCTTTGACTACGATAGTAAGAAAGAACAACTCGATGATTTAGAACAACAAACTGCTCAACCTGAGTTTTGGACAGATGCTGCCAAAGCTGAAAACGTGATGAAACAAGTACGTGTTTTGAAAGGTTGGACAACCGGATATGAAAATGCCGATGCGGCTATCGGCGACCTCGAAACACTCTTCGAGTTTTATGAAGCTGGTGAGGTTAGTGAAGAAGAGGTTGATGAAGAAGGTGCGAAAGTGACTACAATTATTGAAGAATTGGAGTTGAAACGCATGCTATCGAACGAGGAAGACCAAATGAGTGCCATTCTTGAGATTAATGCAGGTGCAGGTGGTACGGAAAGCCAAGACTGGACAAGCATGCTCATGCGTATGTATATGATGTGGGCTAATAAGAAAGGGTATAAAGTTTCTGAACTTGATTATCAAGATGGTGATACTGCTGGCGTAAAATCAGTTTCTTTACAAATTGATGGACCAATGGCTTATGGCTTCTTGAAATCTGAAAACGGGGTACATCGCTTAGTTAGGGTTTCTCCATTCGACTCAAACGCTCGTCGCCATACTTCATTTTCATCAGTTTTTGTTTCTCCATTAGTTGATGATACGATTAATATAGAAATCCGTGACGCTGATATTGAAATTCAAACTTCACGCTCAGGTGGTGCTGGTGGACAGAACGTAAACAAAGTTGAAACCAAAGTACAATTGACTCACAAACCTACGGGAATTGTGGTTGTATGTCAGGTAGAGCGAAGTCAGTTGGGTAATAAAGAACGTGCGATGCAGATGTTACGCTCGAAACTTTACCAATTAGAAGTAGATAAACGCAATGCTTTGAAAGCGGAAACTGAAGCTGGAAAAATGAAAATTGAGTGGGGCTCACAAATTCGTAGTTATGTATTAGATGACCGCCGTGTGAAAGACCACCGAACCAATATTCAAACTTCAAATACTGAAGCTGTATTAAATGGCGACATTGATGATTTTATCAAAGGCTATTTAATGGCAAATTAATAATATGGTGATTTCTGCCAACGTCGGCAGGGTTTAAAACCCTGCCGACGTTCAAATGATATCCTTCTTTTTTCAAGCAAACTGCTTGACTACTTTAATAATATGTTCTGTATCTACACTATTTTGCTGCCACTCTTCTAAACGTCTATTCATTATTTTAAACCAAATAGGTGGCACAAGCGACATCAGAATCATCATCGTATAACCAAATGGCAATTGTGGGCTTTCATCAAAATGCCTCAATACTTGATAAGGTCGAGCAGCATAAGCATGGTGGTCAGAGTGTCGTTGTAAATTAAAAAGCAATACATTACTATAATAATGATTAGCATTCCACGAGTGAAGTGGGTTTACTTTTTCATAACGCCCATTTTCGAGCTGTTTTCGCAAAATTCCATAATGTTCGATGTAATTGACACATTCTAAGGATAAAATTGCTATGATGCTTTGTACAACAAAAAACAGTAAGACAATCCAAGCAATTTTATGCATAGACTCACTGAAAAGGGCTGTAAACAAAGCACAAAGAAGAATTGGCAATACTACCGCCCAAATCATTTCATTACTAATACTCCAAATACTCTTATTGTTTTTCTGAAGCAGTTTTTTCTCGATTTTCCATGCACTTTTAAAGCCTCCTATCACACTTTGCCGCCAAAAACTAAAAACTGTTTGATTTTTACGAGCAGTCGCAGGGTCAAGAGGAGTAGCGACGTGCACATGATGCCCACGATTATGCTCTACAAAGAAATGCATATAGCAAACTGAAATCAAAGCTGCACGAGCGTGAAACTGTGCAATTGGACTTACCCGA
This sequence comes from Emticicia oligotrophica DSM 17448, assembly GCF_000263195.1. GTDB lineage: Bacteria > Bacteroidota > Bacteroidia > Cytophagales > Spirosomataceae > Emticicia > Emticicia oligotrophica. Next base: position 2,046,742 of record NC_018748.1, on the reverse strand, counting down.
TGCCCTAGTTCATGTGCCACATTAATGATAGTCGATGCATAAACTCCTTGGCTAAGCATTAGCCCTAAAATCTGATACCAAGTAAGCTTATCGTGAGTAAGAATATAACAACCCCACGCAAGGATAAAGTATTGAATATAAACATGTGAATAAACTAGAAAATCGAAATAGCGGTCTTTGATTAGTTTTTCAAACTCATCAGCACTCGCATTTTGCGAATCTCTACTCACAATTTCATCAAGAATGGGTATTAAACCATAGGCATAAATGAATACAAAATATGTCCAATTTGGTGTAATAAAATAATAACCTAAGATGTAGAAGGCAATGAAAGAATAGCCCCATGCAAAACCGATTTTTTTTCTGATACCCATGGTTTACTAATTTTTCGTTGTAACTTTAAAACAAACAATACAAATCTTATCATTTTGTTGGAATAATCCTACCATAAACATTAATATTTAGATAGGATAAAAATGCGGAATCCCTAATCATGAGCGAGTTTTTGGTTTACTTACAACTTGGCTATCAACACATTACAGATTTGAATGGCTATGACCACATCTTATTTGTTGTAGCTCTTTGTGCTATATATCGAATTACTGACTGGAAAAGAGTATTATATCTCGTTACAGCCTTTACAGTTGGGCATTCTGTCACACTCGCCTTGGCGGCACTCAATGTGATAGAGTTTGATTCTAGGCTTATTGAATTTCTAATTCCAGTAACAATTATTATCACGTGCTTCTCAAATTTATTTCATAAAAGTTCTGATAGCGTGCTCAATCCTGAGGAGTTTTCTCGTATAAGATATTTCATTGCTATGATGTTTGGGCTTATTCACGGAATGGGCTTTTCAAGTTATCTAAAAAGTCTTTTAGGCAAAGACCAAAGTATTATTCTCCAACTATTAGCTTTTAATATCGGGCTTGAATTTGGCCAATTAATCATCGTAGGCATTACGATGGCCACTTCCTTTTTAGTTTTAGATGGTTTTAAGATTCGCAAACATACTTGGAATCTTCTTTTATCAGCTTTTGTGGCTGGGGTAGCCTTCAAACTTATGACCGAAAAATGGTATTTTTAAAGGTTTTTTCGGTAAATAACACTTCTATTTGACTTATTTTTTCAAAAAAACTTAATTCGTTAGATAATGCAGGCACTTTTGCATCAAATTTGTGTTATCTAAAAAAATAGTCATCATCAAATCTAATTTTGTTAATGCAAGAAAGTACATCTCTTATTGGTTTTCTCCTGACGGCGTTCTTTGCGGGCTTTGCCGCCATCTTTATGCCGTGTATTTACCCAATTATGCCCATGACGGTAAGTTTCTTCACCAAACAATCGCAAGGCACTCGAAAAGCCATGTTTTATGGACTTTCAATTATGTTTGTATTTGGGATTATTGGTTTAGTAGCTACTGTTTTTGGAGCACCATTTTTAAACTTTATCAGTACACACTGGGTTCCTAATCTTATATTTTTTGTTATCTTCATCATTTTTGGGGTATCGCTTTTAGGGGCATTTGAAATTGTATTGCCACACAACGTGGTTAATAACATCGACCGTATGTCGGAGCGTGGTGGTTTGGTTGGAATTTTCTTTATGGCTCTTACTTTAGTGGTTGTTTCTTTCTCTTGTACAGCTCCATTTGTAGGTTCATTGCTTATTATGGCAGCGAAAGGCGAAGTATGGCGTCCGCTTTGGGGAATGTTGGCATTTGGCCTACCATTTGGAGTAATTTTTACTTCTTTAGCTATGTTTCCACAATGGTTGAAGAGTTTACCGAAATCAGGTGGTTGGATGAATGAAATGAAAGCCGTTTTTGGTATTTTGGAATTTGCCTTGGCACTTAAATTTTTGAGTAATATCGACCTTACTTACCATTTTAATTACATCTCAAGAAATCTATTTTTAGTTATCTGGATTATCATTTTTGCCGCCATTGGACTGTATATTTTCGGAATTATTCGTTTGCCTAAAGATAGCAAAGTGCAGAAATACGCTCCGCAACGCATATTTTTTGGTTTATTATTTTTGGCTTTTGCAGGCTACATGGTTCCGGGCGTAACCCATGGTAAAGAATTAAGTCTTTTGTCGGGTCTTTTACCGCCTAAAACTATTGCAACAACCGTTGCTGATGGCTCTAAACTCAGAAATTTACCCCATGATTTAAAAGGGTTTTATGATTATGATGATGCCTTGGCCTATTCAAAAGAAGTTGGAAAACCATTGTTTATTGACTTTACGGGTTATGCTTGTGCCAATTGTCGAAAAATGGAAGAAAACGTTTGGCCACAACCAGAGGTTTTGGAGAAATTAAAAAACGATTTTGTGATTGCCTCCTTATATGTTGATGATAAAAAAGAGCTCCCCAAAGAGAAACAATTTACTTCGAAATATGATGATGAATTGAAAGTAACTGTGGGCGATAAAAATATGGATTTAGAGATTGTGAAATATAATAATAATGCCCAACCGTATTATGTAATTGAAGACTCTAATGGCAAGTTGATTGTAAAACAGCCCATTGGCTATTCATCAAAAGAAAACTTTTTGAAGTTTCTGAATGAAGGTATAAGTAATTTCGAAAAAAAAAAATAAACAAAAGGCCTCTCATTAACGGAGAGGCTCTTTTTATTTTCTTCCAAATAAATGCTCAACTTCAACTTCTGTAAATCGAGCCTTTTTAGTAACGGCATTTCTTAGTAAATTCAAATATTTGGCTTTCGGTATTTCAATTGCACCAAAACGCTTTACATTATCATTAATAAACTGGGTATCAAGTAATTCGAAACCCTGCTGACGAAGAGTTTCGATTAAATAATGAAAAGCAACTTTTGAGGCATTAGGCACTCGATAAAACATTGATTCGCCAAAAAAGACAGCACCAATAGCAACCCCATATAAGCCACCCACCAACTCATTATCTAAGTAAGCTTCCACACTATGAGCAAGCCCCATAGCATTTAAACCAGAATATGCTTCAATAATTTCATCAGAAATCCAAGTCTCATCTGAGTCGCTTCTGGCATCTGCACAACCACGCATCACTCCTTCGAAATCATGATTAAAGCGTATTTCGAAATAGTTTTTGTTCAATATTGGGCGAAGAGATTTCGCTGGCTTGTAAGTATCAAGGGGAATAATGGCACGGGGGTCGGGAGAGTACCAGTATAATGTACCATCGGTATCGGCCATCGGAAAAATGCCATTAATATATCCATAAATTAAGTCGTCGGGCGAAAGTTTGGCCATTCAAAAAACTAAGCTGTATGTAAGCAAAGTTAATGAAAAATTTGAGACATAAAAATTAACGTTGTTAAGGTTTTGAATCTAATCGTCGCTAAAATAATAACTCTCTTATTATCAGTTCTTTTTAATTTTTGGCGATTCAAAAGTAATTCTACCTCTCTCATCATATTCATAAACCACATACGATTCGAAAGTAGTATCGTAGCAGTCTTTACCGTATTGTACTTCTTTTCTTCTACGATTTCCTGTCGGATAATACTCTACCCAGCGGCCTACTTTCACGCTATCATCCATCATACCCTGCTCGGCCAAAGTACCACTTTCATTAAATAATAGATACTCACCCGTAACCTTTCCATATAGTTTGGGAATCACCTCCTTTATTTTTGTTTTTCTTTCATCGAAATATGAAATTTCTGAATCTTGATAAAAACCACGCTCATAATACTCTTTGTTGAGTAAGTTATAATTCTTATCATAGAGCTCCCAACGCCCATCTTTTGCCCCGAGATAGTACCAGCCTTCTTCAACAACTAAATCGCCTAGGTATCTTTTATAAGGGCCATGCATTAAATCATTCGTAGCACGGTCACGGCCGAGTCCCTCTACAATTTTATTGGCTTTGCGGTCATACCAATATAAATGTCTATTGTATGGATTCGGCTGGGAAAAGTCTTTCAACGTATAAAATTCTAAGAACGTTAGGTTATTACCCGTACCTTGTCTAATCAGTTGTTTAGTTACCTTTATTCCCTCGTAATCTTTACCATTAAACTCATGCTTCATAGTTTTTATCTCTTTCTGAACATCTTTAATGGTCTTTTTGAGTTTTAAGCCTAAATCTGGTAAAGTTTCAGTAGCAAATTTTTTCGCATCATCTATGTTTGAAATATTCGTTCCCCCGGGTAAAGATGCCGAAGCCCTTGGAGTTGTTACCCCAACCGGAAGCCTATCAAGCTTTTCTTGAATTGTCTCTTTTTCATAACCTTTTTCGCCCTTGCGTTTCGCTTTTGGAACTGCATCGGTTGATTGTGCGAAAATCAACGATGTTGAAGTGAAAAATAGGCACGAAATAAAAGTTAAGCGGTATATTTTATAGTAAAGTTTCATTTTCGGTGATAATGGCAGTAATTTTGCTATTCTATTTATAACGATAAATCTAATTAAAAATTGAAATGTGGGATTTATTTCCTCTTACTCCCCCATTCATAAATTGATATAAAGATAATGAAAGAGTGGTTTACAGAATGGTTCGATACTTCTTTTTATCATCAACTCTACAAAAGCCGTTGCCAAGACGAGGCAAAAATGCTTATTGATAATCTCGAAAAAAAGCTCAATTTTCAAAAGACTCAATCATTTCTCGACCTTGCTTGTGGTAAAGGCCGGCACGCCATTTACCTCAATTCAAAAGACTATCATGTAATTGGGCTTGATTTATCTCGCAATAATATCGAATCGGCTAATCAATCTGCTAACAAACATCTGCATTTTTTTGTACATGATATGCGTACGTGTTTTCGCCCAAACACTTTCGATTTTGTACTGAATTTATTCACAAGCTTTGGGTATTTCGATGATGACCAAGACAATTTTCGAGCCATAAATGCAGTAGCCGATAATTTAAAATCAGGAGGTAAACTTGTACTTGATTATATCAATTGTACAAAAGCTATCAATAATCTCTCAAAACATTATGAAAAAGAGGTGGAAGGAATCAAGTTTATCATTACAAAACAAATTGAAGCGGGGTTTATCGTAAAAAATATTGATTTCGACTTTGAGGGTTCGCATCATCAGTTTCAAGAACGGGTGAAAATTCTCACGCAAGAAGATTTTAAAGCTTATTTTAAAAAAGCAGGATTGATTTGTAAAGAAGTTTTGGGAAATTATCACCTCGAAACTTTTGATGAGCAAAACTCTGATAGAATGATATTTATTGCCGAAAAGCTAGATATTTGCCTCAATTAATAACCTTATTCACTTCACCCGAATCTTGGCACGCCAATAATAATTGATGATTAGTTTGCTTGAGTATAGGGTGGATATTTTCGGGAGAGATTTCACACAAAGGAACTAACACAAACTTACGTTCTTGAATAAATGGGTGGGGAATACTAAGATTTTCGGTTAAAATCATCTCGTCATCGTAGTAAAGAATATCAATATCAATGATACGAGCCCCCCATTTTACCTCTCTAATTCGACCCATTTCACGCTCAATACGAAGAATGAGATGTAATACTGCGATGGGTGAATAGCTGGTCTCAATGGCAATTACTTGATTCAAGAAAGCATTTTGGTCGGTTAAGCCCCAAGCAACAGTTTCGTAAATGCCCGATTCTTGCGTAATAGCTCCGATTATATCTCTGATACGAATAATGGCATTTCGTAAATTTTCTTCACGATTACCTAAATTTGAGCCTAATCCAAGAAAAACTTTGTGTGGTTTCAAGCAACAGATAAATTAAAGTTTTGAACGACCTCGGCAATTTCAGTCAATAAAGCAGGGTTTTTCTCAAAAGCATTACCAATGACAATAATATCAGCTCCTGCTTCGAGGGCAGCAGAGGCCTTTTCAGTAGAATTGATTCCTCCACCAACAATGAGTGGTAAATCAATAGAAGTTCTCACTTTCTTAATCATTTTAGCAGAAACAGGATATAATGCCCCACTTCCACCATCTAAATACATAAGTTTCTGACCTAGCATTTCGCCCGCCATCGCCGTACAAGCTGCCACATCGGGCTTATCGTGCGGAATGGGTGTCGTATTACTAATATAAGAAACCGTAGTTTGGCGGCCGCTATCAACCAAAATATAACCCGTTGAGAGAATTTCTAAACCGCTTTTACGAAGAGATGGTGCAGCAATTACGTGCTGACCAATTAAATACTCGGGATTTCTACCAGAAATTAAAGATAGAAGTAAAATTCCATCGGCATTGGGCTCAACATGAAGGCTATTTCCCGGAAAAATAATTACTGGAATATTTGTCTTCTGACGAATAATAGCAATCATCTCGCCCATAATGTTATTTGTAATTAGGCTTCCCCCTATTAAAAAATAATCCACATGGTTTTCCACACAGTCTAACAAGAATACATCGAAAGTTTCCAACTCAACTTTATCTGGGTCGAGTAAAACAGCCAATGATTTTTTGTGTAGTTGTTTGTTGAGATATATTTTATCAAGAATTGGTCTCGACATTTTCTGTGGATTCGGTAGTATAAGAATCAATTATTTCGAGGAGCTTATTTTTAGCAATAGTCAATAAGACCGAGGTTGCGACGCCTTTAAGGGCATCCCAAACAAACGAATCTTCATTTTCATCGTCTTCTTCAGCAATTGGCTTTGGAGTGGGTAAAGCCTTTACCTTATTCGAAGGAAGTAGAAGCTCAGTAATCGCATAGGCAGCTACAATTACACCACCAATGATTAAAGCATTTTTTCCTACTTTTTTCAAATCCCCCAATTGCGTTTCGATAGCCTCTAGATATTTATTGGCCGATTCCTGCAAAAACTCCTTACGTTCTTCACGGCTTGCACCTTTGGGTGGAACCACTGGAACTTCAATAATGCCTTCTTTTGATGTTTTCAAGTTAGACGAAATTTTTATTCAAAAGTATTGAAAAATGCCCAAAAATGAAAAGCGTTATTAGGTTTTATGAACTTATACTTAGAAAAACACCAATAATTAATGATAAAATGGTAGTTTTGGTTTCGTTTTGACAGCATGCTTAAATCTTTCAAATGAAAATCATCCGCCTACTTATTTTTCTTTATTGCTTAAGCCTTAGTTTCCATTTGACAGCTCAGAGCAACTTTCAACACGCTTTTGAAGAATGTCAAATCAAAGGAAGTACTACCATTTATGATTATCAAAATAAACGTTGGATTTATTCTGATTCGCTTGATGCACAAAAAGAAACTTTACCTGCTTCCACATTCAAAATTATTAATTTATTGATTGCCTTAGAAACAAAAGTAATTTCAGACGAGAATCAAGTAATTAAATGGGTTGGAAAAACTGACACTACGCTTTATGGCTATCGACCAGAAATCTACCATGATATGAGTGTGAAAGAAGCTTTCGAAGTATCAGCAGGCTGGGTTTTTATTGAATTGGCCAAGAAGATAGGTAGAAAAAATTATCTAAAATACCTAAAAGCCTGTCATTATGGAAATGCTGATTTATCAGAAAAAGGTGTTGACTTTTGGAATTTTGGCAAATTTGTTATTTCGCCTAAAAACCAAATAACATTTCTAAGAGATGTTTATGAAGAAAAACTGCCTTTTTCTAAGCGAAACTATGAGATTTTGAAAAAAGTAATGATTACTGAGCAAACACCTGACTATACGATTCGTTCAAAAACTGGTTGGACACGTGACGGCGGTATTGACTCTGGTTGGTGGGTTGGATACCTCGAAAAAAACAACAACACTTACTTTTTCGCCACTCGAATAGCAAAAAAACGTAGTGAAGTAAACCCAGATTTTGGCCAATGCCGCAAGACTATCACACGAAAGATTCTGAAACAAATAAACGCGATTAATTAGATATCAACAATTTCCATTAAACTCTATGAAAAACCCTCTTTTAAACATTTTTCTTGCCCTACAATTAGCCGTTGTACTTTTATTTGCTTGTAATAAAATGCAATTATTAGCCGATAACTCATCTTCAGTTAGTGTAGCTAAAAAAGAAATCATAACTGGTGCCGACCAAATTTCGGCCTATTTGCCACTTCTTAAGGGCAAACGAGTGGCCATGGTCGTCAATCAAACTTCAATTATTGGTAAAAAGCCAAGCGTAGATAGTTTACTAAGTTTGGGTGTGAATATTGTGAAGGTTTTTGGACCCGAACATGGTTTCCGTGGCAATGCCAGTAATGGTGCGAAGGTAAATAATGAAGTTGATGCCAAAACGGGTATTCCGATTATTTCACTTTATGGCAAAATTAAACGCCCAACCAAAGAACATTTAGAAGATGTTGATGTGATGATTTTTGACATACAAGATGTAGGAGCCAGATTCTATACTTATATCAACACACTTGCCCACGTGATGGAATCTTGTGCGGAATTTAATAAGGAACTTATCGTTTTAGACCGCCCGAACCCAAATGGGTATTTGGTTGATGGCCCCATTTTAGAAGAGCATTTATATTCAGGTATCGGTATTTTCCCAATTCCGATTGCTCATGGTCTTACAATGGGAGAATTTGCTCAAATGATTAATGGTGAAGGTTGGATTCCGAATAAGCGTCAATGCAAAATTCGTGTTATTAAAATGGCCAACTACAACCACGAAATGCCTTACGATTTACCAGTTTTTCCATCGCCAAACCTCAATTCTCAACAATCTATTATGCTTTATCCGAGTGTTTGTTTGTTTGAGGGAACCATTATTAGCCAAGGGCGTGGAACCTACATTCCGTTTACTGTTTTGGGAGCTCCAGCCCTAAAAGGTAAATACGATTTCAGCTTTAAACCCGTAAGTATTCAAGGCATGAGCGAAACCCCACTTCACCAAAATGAAGAATGTTTTGGACTTGATTTGAGAAAATATGATATAAATACCCTACGAAAAAGCAAGCAACTTAATCTATCATGGATGATGGAACTTTATAAAGCCTACCCATATAAAGACAAGTTTTTCGACCGAACTCAAAGCAAACAAATGGGCGATATTAATAAACTGGCAGGAACCGAGAAATTCAAACAACAAATTATTGATGGCTTCTCGGAAGCAGAAATCAGAAAAAGTTGGGAGCCCGGTCTGAGTGAATTTAAAGTTAAAAGAAAGAAATATTTGATTTACCCTTAAACTTAAAATAGTTGAGGCACACCTTGTGTGTGCCTCAACTATTTTAACGATACATAAACACCTTAAAAACTTCTCCTTTATTAAAGAAACTACGTTCAAGCGGCAATTCTAGAAAAGCATCAGCTTCAACTAAATTTGCTAAATCGCCTGAGCCGTGACCCTCAACAGGGCTTGCTAAAATTTTGCCGGTTAGCGAATATGACAATTTTACTTGCAAGAAAAAGGTTAGCTCGGGTTTGAATGTAAAATCCTCAGCTAATTCGGCCATTAACTGCTCATTTTCAATGCCTTGTGAGGCATCAAGCCATTTTTTGAAATACCGATTTAAACACATGAAGGTAGAAACTGGATTACCCGGCAAAGCAAAAATGGATGATCCTTTAGCAGATTTTCCAAACCAAAAAGGTTTTCCTGGTCTTTGCGAAACTTTATGAAACAGCTTTTTAACACCTTGATTTTCAAGAGCTTGCGGCACAAAGTCAAATTTCCCTGCCGAAACACCGCCGCTCAAAATCAACACATCGAATGTTTCCATAAACTCAGCTATCTTCGATTCAATAATAGCTTGGTCATCTGGCAATAACACATTTTCCGTTTCAAGTCCCCAGTTTTTCAAACAAGCTTGTAAAGCATAACCATTCGATGTACGAATTTGGTGTGGAAGCGGCGTTTCGGTGATGGACACAATCTCTTCCCCAGTTGAAATTACCACCGCACGTAGTTTTCTTTGAACCAAAATTTCAGCCTTCCCTATGGTTGCCGCCACACCGATTTCAGCTGCTGATATTTTTCTTCCTTTAGGTACAATTATATCACCGTTTTTTCGGTCAGAGCCTTGTAGGTGAATATTTTGCCCAACCAATAAATTATCGACTGTAATCGTAGCCACCTTGTCTTTGATTGACAAATCTTCGTAACGAATTACGGTATCAGTATTCACTGGCAACATCGCACCAGTCATTACTTCTATACAATTTTGATTATTTCCTAAAGTTTTTTCAGGGTTCCCCGCTGCCGCCGTTGCTTCGATGGAAAACGCAGTTTGTCCACTACGCCATTGCTCGAATCTGATGGCAATTCCATCCATTGTCACTCGATTAAATGGCGGAAAATCTCGGTCAGCACAAAGGTCTTCCGCTAAAATTCTTCCCAAAGCATCATTAATGCCTACTTTTTCGGCGGGAATTTGAATAGTATTTTCTAAAATTATCTGTTCTGCTTGTTCTACTGTTATCATATATTCATATAAAACTTTCTTTTCGGCTTTATCTACATTTTTTATAGTCAACAAATTACCATATTTTTCGGAAAATATTTGGTAAAACAACACTAAATTCATTTCATTCGTGACCTAATCTTCAAGCTATGAAAAAAATCTTCCTCTTAATTTTATTCACATACGCTGCGACTCATGGCCAAGTGGCACAATTAAAATTAGAAAATTACGAAATAAAAAGAATTTCAGAACACGCACCAACTGCTATAACTCCTCTACTTTCTTTCGAGATAAATAAACAACTAACCAATACCTTAAACCAAGATTGGCAAACAAAGTTTGAAATTAGTTTTATAAGCGAAGGAAGCTTCAGAAATGCCTATAAAGCTAAAATTGTTTTCAAAAACATCTCAAATGACACCCTAAACCTCCGAAACATCGTTCCATTTGGCGTTTCGGATAAACATGTGTACATCACTGGTTTGGGCGACCATTGGCTTTCAAGAACGCATTTATTTCAACCTAATAAAACGCCTGTCAATGTTATTGTACCCGATAACGCTTGGGAACTTGGGTATGCTACCATCGAACTGACCAATCAACAGAAAGTTTATGCTCTGACTCGTAGGAAAACATGGGAAAAAGCAACTCGCAAAAGGTTTGAAACCATCATTGCTCCGCAAGGAACTGTGACTTATGAACTTTACGTTGATTTTTATCAAGGTGATTGGCAAGAAGGTATCAGAAAGGTTTTTCAAGAAAATTATTTATATGATATTGAAAAATTCGATGACTCGATGTACCAGAGGAAAGATTTGCAATGGATTCGAGATGCCTACGTGATGCACCTAATAATGGTCTGGGATAAATGGTTTTATACACCCAAAGAAGGCTACGGAGCCTATAAAAATTTCTTAGAAAATGGCAAAAAACTTTATGGTGGCAATGATGCCGTAGGTATTTGGCCAACTTGGCCAACGCTCGGCCTCGACCAACGTAATCAATGGGACATGTTTCGTGATTTACCGGGAGGTTTGCCTAAAATTAAATCATTGGCCGAATACTCACGTCAACAAAATACGAAGTTTTTTATCTGCTATAATCCTTGGGATGAAAGTACAAGCTACAAAATATCGGCCAAAGAAGGCGAAAAAGGCCACCTTGATGGCATGGCGGAGTTGGTAAGGGCTGTTTCAGCAGATGGCGTGGTATTAGATACAAAAGGCGAATCTAGCAAAGCACTACAAAATGCCGCCGATAGTGTAAGAAAAGGAGTAGTCATGTATTCGGAAGGAATGGCTGTGCCGAAGAATATGTCGGGAATTATTTCGGGAAGGGTTCATAATGCCCTTTACTACCCACCTTTGTTGAACCTCAATAAATTTATACGCCCAGACTTCGCTATTTTTCGAGTAGCTGAAATTTACCTCGAACCTATCAAAAGAGAATTCGCCACTTCATTTTTTAATGGTTATGGTACAGAACTCAATATTTTTAAAAATGGGAAACCGCTTGAGTGGCTTGATGAACAGTACCGCTATTTGGGTCGAACATCAAGAATTTTACGTGAAAATTCTGCATTTTTTCAATCAAAAAACTATGTTCCGCTCATTTCTACGCTTAAAGACAAGATTTATGTAAACGAATGGAAGCATAAAAATAACGATGAAGCCATTTATACCATTTTCAGCCTAATACCAGAAGGTTTTAAAGGCCCTTTATTTGCCGTCGATTCTACAAAAGATTTTCATTACATCGACCTCTGGCAGCATAAAGAAATTTCGCCAAACAAACAAAACGATGGCAAATTCTATATAGAGGTTGAAACCGAGGCCTTTAATGCATCTTGGCTCGGCACAAACAATGAAGGAGAAGTTGGCTGTATCAGGAAATTTCCAAGTCTCCTACAAATTCACCATCAGTTATACGAAGATTCTCTAAAAATCAATGCACCACGTGGAACAGAAGTAAGAATATGGGCAGGCAAACCAAGCTATGAACAAAGCTATCAATCTTTCAAAAAAACAAATTTTAGCCTTAAACTGATAGATTATTTTGGTAGCTACGAAGGGAAATTTGTGGTTCAATTATTTGATAATGCACGCTTAATTGATGAACGAATTTTTGAAGTAAAACCTGGGACGCCACGCCTAATTAGTGCCATTTCAGAAGTAAAAAACAAGGCTGATTACAGCAAAATGATAAAAATCCCCGCACAAAACTTCAAGTTTACATTTACAAGGGGTGATGATTTTGTATTCTATCCTGACGAACAAAATAATACTACGCAATTCATGAAAAGCTTCTGGATTGACCAAAACCTAGTAAGTAATGCCGATTTTAAGAAGTTTTTATCGGAAACTAAATACCTACCAACTGATAAGCTCAATTTTTTGAAGCACTGGCAAATGAGCAAACAACCTGATACTTTAGGAAAATATCCTGCTGTTTATGTAAGCTATCAAGATGCCCAAAGCTATTGCCAATCAAAAGGCAAACGCCTTCCTACTGAAAAAGAATGGCAATATGCCGCCCAATATCCCGACTCACGAGCTTATCCTTGGGGAAATGCGTTTGATTCAACCAAAACTAATAACGGAAACGGACAAATTAGCAAAGTTGGACAACACCCTACTGGTGCAAGTGAACTAAAAATAAACGATATGGTTGGTAGCGTTTGGCAACTCACGAACGATGTTTATCAGAATGGTTCTTATCAGTATATCATGCTTAAAGGTGGCTCGTTTTTTAAACCTACCTCAAGTTGGTGGTATGTGCAAGGCGGACCTCAAAAACTCACCCATCGTCAACATTTGTTACGAGTTTCAGAAGGTTTTGAACGCAATGCAACGGTTGGATTCCGATGTGTGACTGACTAAACCTTGAGTCTTAAGATAAATTTCGCTTGAAAACAATACTATTTAGGTAGTTTTCGAGATAAAAAACTCGAAAACTAATCGTTTGTTTATTAGGATTTAAACTTCGTTCTAAATATAGATGATTATTAAGTTTGAACATCTTTCTCGAAATTGTAGAAAAATGATTAGTAAGTGTATTAGCTACACCCTTAAATGATAATTCTATTTGATTATTTGCAATAAGACTCAACATAATTTTGACATAAGCCTCTACATTACCAATTTTCTGTTTGGGGTAACTTTTAATACAAAACTTTCGTGCTCAACCTTATCAATTAGTTCGGCAAAGCCTTCAAACTTTCCGTATACAACAGGGGCAATTTTTATTTCAACAATGGCTTTCTATAAATCGCCAGATTCCTGTTCGAGTAGAGTAGCTAGATAATTAAGAAAACAAATAATTAGGAAGAGAATTTTGTGGCTTCTGATTGGAAATCCCATCTACAACAAGCAGAATACCTACTGATGACAATATCTTTCCAAAAGTATAGACAAGGTCTGGGGTTGAATTTAATACAAAAAAAGAAGTATAGATATAGATATCGACGCAAACCATTGCGATAATTCCTAAGACAATTTCAAACCAAGTTCTCTTGAATGGTTTTGCCAACAAAAAGCTTAGAAAAACCATAAAAGTTGATACAAGAATAAAAGTGATAAAAATAAAAAAAGGCAAAGGTCTATCGGGAATATAGGATTTGAATATCTCAATAACAGAAAACCCAAATAAAGCAAAAATTAGTAGCGAAACCCCAGCAGCATAAATCCAAACAGCCTGAGTAATTTCTTTATAAGGAGCTCGAAGGCTGAAAAGTAGATATGCAAGTATGCTATAAGAAACGATATTGTTTCCAACGATACTCATTAATTCATAGTCGGGGGGTACGATATAATGATGTATCTCCGTGAAGATACTACTTAGTAAGAATAGAATTAATGGGGGTTTATTCGAGTTCTTTTTTTTCTTTAGTGGAAAAAGTAAATAACCGAGTAGAAAAATAGTTGGTGCTTGATTAAGAACTTTTGCCAATAAAACTTCTTCCCATCTTAAATAAGTAAACACTGGGAGATATTGAAAAAAAGGACCCGTGATAAGTACTATTATTAGGTAAAAAGTGACAAAGTTTGCTGACATGTGAAGGTCTTAGCTATTTTGGAAATAGCAAAAGTATTATCATTACCGCTAAGAACAAAATTAATTTTCGTATATGGGTTTCGGGCGAAGCTTAAGACTACTTCCATCTCTACTAGAGAAGAAAGCTCTGACCTCTGCACAAACCGAAAGGGCAATTTCTTCGGGAGTAGCTGCTCCAATATCCAAGCCTACAGGGCTAAAAATTCGCTGTTCTTGTTCTGGTAAAAGCTCTATTTTTTCTTCAGCCATACGGTCATACATTTTGATAGTTCGTTTCTTCGGCCCCAAAAGTCCAATATAACGAATATCAGTATTTAATAGCATTTGAAGATTGCGATAATCAGTTTCATAATCATGACACATCGAAATTGCTGCCGTAAACTTATCTATTTCGGGTTGGTAATCTTTCGGCACGACCGCATCAGCCATTTGTGAAAGTGATGGATGCATTTTAGCTGGATTACACACCGCAATAACTCTCCAACCTAATTCTTTCGCTACCCGAACCATTGGGTAAACATCATAATTACTTCCAAAAACGTAGAGTTGAATGGCTGGTGGAATTACTTCCAAGAAAAGTGTAATTTTCGTACCTTCTTCTAGAATATATTCTTTTGAAACCGATTTGGTTGTTTCAAGTGCTTCTACAATGCTAGATACGAGCTCTTCATTCAATTCTTTTAAAGGAAAAACTTTAGTAAAATGAGCTTCATTATCAAATCGAAAAACATCACCCAAAACAATATCACTTCTTGATTTACTTATTTGTGTAACCGTTACTATCAAATTAGGCGTTCGTTGGTCGATACAACTTTGTAGTTGTCTAACTGCATTATTGGGGTTTTGAGGGTCTAGAGGTGTAATCAAAACATCAATAATTCCATTGCAGCCAAGACCAACACCAATTTGATAGGGGTCGTCATCAGTAGTATCGTAAGTTATCAACGTAGCCTTGTTCTGTGACATAGCTAAACGAGCTTTTTTCAAGGCATCCCCTTCTAAACACCCTCCACTTATACCGCCAATCCACTCACCCGATTCTAAAACTAACATTCTTGCTCCTGTACGTCGGTAAGAAGAGCCTTCCACACGTACTACAGTGGCCAGTGCGGCTTGAGTTTTACTGAAATCTATATTTTGATAAGCCTCGGTTATTTGCTTTATTTCTTTCATGTATATTCTATAAAAAGGCATTTCTTGAAATATTAGTACATTTTATTAACCACCTTCACTACGTGCTCAATGGCCACGTCAATATCCTGTTCTTGGGTCATTCTTCCTAAACTGAATCTAACCGAACTATAAGCCGACTCATCATCAAGACCCATAGCTTTGAGTACATAACTTGGCTCGGTTGAGGCCGAATTACAAGCTGAACCATTTGATACTGCGATTTCATTGAGGTTCATGAGTAATTGTTCGCCGTCTAATTTCCCAAAACTAATATTAATTGTATTAGATAATCTTTTCAATTTACTACCATTTCGTTTGGCATGTGGTAGTTGGGTAAGTATTCCTTCTTCGAGTTTATCTCTCAAATAACGTAATTTTTCTGCTTCTTGTAGGCCTTCACGATGGGCTATTTCGGCGGCTTGCCCTAATCCTACAATTCCTGCAACATTTAATGTACCCGAACGAAGGCCACGCTCATGCTTGCCTCCATCTTGTTGAGCAATGATATTTAGTTTTTTTCTCACATACAAGGCACCTACTCCCTTGGGGCCATATAGTTTATGGGCCGAAAGGTTGAGTAAGTCTATTTCATCTGCTATTACATTAACTGGTATTTTACCAACCGCTTGGGTAGCATCGGTATGAAACAAAATACCATTTTCATGTGCAATTCGAGCAATTTCTTGAATAGGGTAAATTACGCCAATTTCGTTATTGGCCACCATTACAGAAATCAGAATTGTTTGCTTTTTTATAGCATTTTTAAGATTTTCTAAGTCAATATTTCCTTCGTTATCAACGTCTAAGTAGGTAATCTCAGCACCCAATTTTTCTAAATGTTGACAAGTATCTAATACAGCTTTGTGCTCTGTTTTGATTGTAATAATGTGATTTCCTTTCGAACTAAAAGCTTCATACACACCCTTTATCGCCAAATTGACAGCCTCAGTAGCCCCGCTGGTAAAAACAATTTCTTTTGATGTACAACCCAACAAATCGGCCACTTGCAGACGTGCTGCATCTACCGCCTCAGCCGCTTTCCAACCGTAGGCATGGGAGCGACTAGCAGCGTTTCCAAAATGCTCTGTTAGGTATGGAATCATTGCTTCAAGCACCCTTTTATCAAGGGGTGTTGTAGCATTGTAGTCCATATATATTGGGTATTTCATCGCTAACTAATGGTAAATCTTACTTTACTTCAAAGAATTAATAGATAATTAATCTTGTCTTCTATTTTTTATCAAAATTGTACAATACAATTATTTAAAAATTTATATAAAAAACACATTAGACGGGTTTTCGGTTTAAATAATTGTATAAATAAAGAGAACTATTCTATCAATTAGTCAATGGAACCATATTTTAATATCAGCTATCATCAACAAAATCGCAAATTAGTCGATTTAGTTGAGAATCGTACTGCTTACACATTGAATAATGCTGGATTAAATATCTATGAAACCCACAAATCGGCCGAAAAAGTTGCATTACAATTTTAGAATCCTGTTTTAGCTAGTATGATTCGAGGGAAAAAAGTTATGCACCTTACTGATTTACCCTCTTTTGATTTTTTCCGGGCGAATCGGTGATTGTACCAAGCCACTAACTCATGGAAATAGATTTTCCAGAAGCCCAAGAAGATAATCCTACTCAGTGCCTAGCCTTAGCCATTTCTCAACCACAAATTAAAAGAGTTACTGATGAACTAAACGAGCAATTTCCATTGATTGATGATAAAAATGGTTGG
Organism: Emticicia oligotrophica DSM 17448; assembly: GCF_000263195.1. Classification (GTDB taxonomy): domain Bacteria; phylum Bacteroidota; class Bacteroidia; order Cytophagales; family Spirosomataceae; genus Emticicia; species Emticicia oligotrophica. Next base: position 2,029,468 of record NC_018748.1, on the reverse strand, counting down.
TCATTTTCGGAATCGAATTTCTTTTTAACTAACGATATTGTTATTAATCACCTCATTTCTCATCTAATTTATATTTTTACTGAAAATAATAAAGCAAAAGATGTATTTGCCGATTTGGTTTTGAAAGAACTGATAATCAGGCTCATGCAAACCAAAGCAAGAACTATTTTACTTGAAAATTTTCAACAAAATATCAATACTAATCGCCTTGCTTACGCAGTAAAATACATACACGAAAACCTACATCGCACACTATCTGTCAAGGAACTAAGCGAAAAAGCTTGTATGAGCGAACCTAACTTTTACAGATGTTTCAAACAACAATTCGGTATTTCGCCAGTTGAGTATGTCAACCAAAAACGAATTGACTTGGCAAAAAAAACTTCTCCAATGTATCGAAACAAATATTGCTGACATTGTTTTTCTTGCGACTTCAATAACCATAATCACTTCATTAAGACCTTCAAGAAATATACTCAAACGACACCCGCAAATTATAGGAAAAACTTCCTAAATAATATGGTTGGTAATAGTCATAAAAACCTACCCACTGGCTATGTATTAAACAGCAACATCTTCTAAGCTAGCGGAATCTCGAATACGTTTTTTCATTATTTGTTATTTGTTTTGAAAAATTTTAATTTTTCCAAGAAAATCCAAAGTTTATTCGGCTAATTCATCAAAATGCAGTATGTTTTTGCGTATTTTGCTACACAAAACCTTAATACTTGCACAAGAATGCCTAAAAATTCAATCGAATCGGTTTTTACACAAGAGATTCACAACAAATATCTTGTATTCAACACGCTTTTTTCGAGGCTCCCTTACGATAAGATGGCAAAGATTGGTCAATTAATGCCATTCCTTCATGATTTATCGGAAACTGGTTTTGAACAGGGTAAAGACCCTAAAGAAATCATCAATTTATTCTTCAATCAATACACCACTATCAAAGACGAAAAGGAAAGAATAGACCTTCTTTTCCGCTTCATTACTTACATTGAGCGTCAGGTTGTATTATTTGATAGTATTGAAGATTCTGCTTTTGAGAAACTTACGCCGATTAATGGAAAGGGAACGCTCCAAAGCACCTTCGAATTGGCGATTCAGCAAAATAAAATTGAAGAAGTAAAGCAAAAACTCAAAAACTTCAAGGTTCGTGTAGTATTTACGGCTCACCCTACGCAATTTTACCCAAATAGTGTGTTGCGTATTATTCAAGATTTGGAAGAGTTGATACCTAAAAATGATATCAATGGTATTGATGCTTTGCTGCAACAGCTTGGTAAAACACCTTTTATCAACGAGCAAAAGCCTACACCGCTTGAAGAAGCCCAAAGTATCATTTTTTATCTTCGTCACGTTTATTATCAAGTCATTGGTGAGATTCATCAGAAAATCAATAATTATTTACAAACTGAAGAATCAGAATTTAGCCCTGTACTTGAATTAGGTTTTTGGCCCGGTGGCGACCGCGACGGCAATCCATTTGTGACGGCCGACATTTCTAAGAAAGTAGCTCAAGAATTGCGTTCAAGCATTTTGAAGTGTTATTACAACGATTTCAAGATTGTTTGTCGCCGCCTGACACTCAAAGGTATCATGCCACTACTGACACAAATCAGTAATCGTATTCACACGAATATGAATGGCCTGAAAAATGACCTCACGCTCGAAGAACTCCTTGCATCGCTATATGAAGTTCGTGATTTGCTCATTACGAAGCATAATTCTATTTTCTTAGACCTTTTTGATAGATTTATCCAACAAGTAAAGCTATTCGGACTACATTTTGCGAGCTTAGATATTCGTCAAGATAGTAGTATTCATGAAAAAGTAATGGATGAAATCAACCAAAAATATGCCATTTCTCCAAAGCCTTATTCTGAATGGACTCACGCAGAAAAACTTCATTTCTTGACAGAGCATGAGTTACTAATCAATGAAGATGATTTTGAAGACCCGCTTACTAAGGATACCTTCAAAACAGTAAAAGCAATCAAAGAAATTCAAACCCTCAATGGCGAGAAAGCTTGTCACCGATATATCATCAGTAACTCTACTTCAATGTTCTCGGTGTTAGAAGTTTTGGCTCTTTTCAGATTCTGCGGTATCACACCTTCAGAGGTTAATGTTGATGTAATGCCTCTTTTCGAGACCATCGAAGGTTTAGATAATGCCCAATCAACCATGTCGGCTTTATATCAATTACCATTCTACAAGGCTCATTTAGAACACCGCAAAAATCATCAAACGATTATGCTTGGTTTCTCTGATGGCACGAAAGATGGAGGATACGTAAAAGCAAACTGGGAAATCTACCAAGCGAAAGAAAAGCTTTCGAGAGTATCGAAGAAAAATCAAATAGAAGTAATGTTCTTCGATGGTCGTGGTGGGCCTCCAGCTCGTGGCGGTGGAAAAACTCACCAATTTTATGCTTCGCAAGGGCCAACTATCGCCAATAATGAAATACAGGTGACAATTCAAGGCCAAACCATTACTTCAATGTACGGCTCTCGCCCACAAGCGATGTATAATTTCGAACAGTTGATTTCCGCAGGTATCATCAATGATGTATTCCACGATGATAGGTCAATTTTAGACAAAAAAGAGCGTGTATTAATTGATGAATTAGCAGAAGAGGGTGTAAGAAAATATTTCGAACTTAAAGAACACCCACTTTTTGTTTCTTACCTCGAAAACAAAAGTCCACTTAAATATTATGGTTTAACCAATATTGGTAGCCGTCCAAGTAAACGAAGTTCTGGAAAGAAACTTATGCTTTCTGACCTCCGAGCCATTCCGTTTGTTGGTTCGTGGAGTCAATTAAAGCAGAATGTTCCAGGATATTTTGGATTTGGCTCTGCTATGCAAAAAGTTATCGAGGAAGGTCGTTTAGAAGATTTGAAATCGCTCTATCAAAGCTCGCTATATTTCAAGACATTGATGGAAAATAGTATGATGGCTTTAACTAAAACCTATTTCCCATTGACCAAATACATGAAAAACGACCCAGAATATGGTGCGTTTTGGAATATCTTGTATGAAGAATATTTACTTTCTGTAAAGAATATGCTTTTAGTTTCGGGGCAAAGCGAATTGATGGCAAATGAAACTTTAGGTAAGATGTCAATCAATTATCGTGAGCACATTGTATTGCCTTTACTAACGATTCAGCAATATGCTTTGCAAAGAATAGAAGAGACTAAAGACGAGAAACTAAAGTTAGTTTACGAAAAAATGGTTACTCGCTCTCTATTTGGTAATATCAATGCGAGTCGAAACTCAGCATAAAAAATATTGCGTAAACAAAAAAGCTCCTTTCCATTTGAAAGGAGCTTTTTTGCTTTAAATCCTTCTAGTTAATTACACCCCGAAATCATTGCTTGAAATACAGTCCCAGATTTAGCCTCAAAACCCGGCCGTAGTTCTACTTTCTTGGCTGCAGTATAGTTTATTTTTCCACTCAATTGTATAATCTGATTACTTTGTATTGATTGTTGGCTTGAGTATGGCGATTCTGCACTACTGACCGTTCCGTTTAAGTTCAAGTTATCTGGAAAACAAGATGATACGGTAATCGTTTGCGGTGAAGTAGCAGCACTAATACAATAGAGTGTTTTACACTGAACGGTATAACTATTAGTAGTGCTTGGAACAAAGGTGAGCGGATTAGTGGTTGCACCTGTTGACCATAAAAAGGTTCCATTACAATTAGAGCCTGTTAATACTAAACTATCGTTTGGACGTACTTGCGTTGCCGAACTACTAAAGGCTGGGCTCGTTGGTAAAGTAAATGCTGATAAATCAATTACAGGGCTAAAGAACACTTTTTTAGAGCTTTTTCTAACATTGGCGGCATATCTTGCAGCGGTGCCCGTTGTTATGGATGTACTATCCAAAGTACGCCAATTAAGGTTTTCATATCCAACTGGTGGAATGTTCGTATATTGACAACAACCATTATAATTAAAACCTATTGACTCTTGCACAGTATTTTGTCTATTCGACCAAGCATATTTATTAAAACCACCTGTCACACTTAAAGTAATTGGGGTAGCTGGCGTAGAATTATTGCAAGTTAAAGAAACTGGCAATAATGCTGAGGCCATCATTGGTATTGAGCTCGTAAAAAAGGTATTATCGAGGGTGGAATTCCAAGCATTGGCAAATTCTATCTGACCTGCGTAGGTATCAAAGTGAATACCATCGGTTCTATAAGTAGAACCGTTGATATTATCGGTATTTGGCCCAGCAAATACGTAGGGCACGGGTGGATAATAATCACCTCCACCAACCTGAAAGCCTGAGATTAATGTATTTTGACCAAGTATAGGCCCGTCGTGCGGCTCAGGATTTCTTGAAACCCTTGCTACTACCCATGCTAAACTTGTATGTTCGGCATTCTCTCGACTTTTATTAATAACATTTCTTACATTTTCATAGTAAGGTAAAAAAAATGTCTCGGGGTCACTCTCACCTTGATGCCACAAAACTGCTCTTAAACCTGTTAAACTCCCATAATAAGCCACACTATTTTCTAAAGCACGATAAGGGGCTCCTAAATCTTGACGTTTCCAACTTTCTCCATCATAAGGCAAGCCTTGTGATGATTTACTCCAATCATTGCTCGAAGTTCCACCATGCCCAGCCCCATAGAATAAAACAGGTACGCCTAGTTTCCTTACCAATAAATCTCCTAATTTTCCCCAAGCCCATGGCACATAATGAAAGGGACCAATTTTACAAGAATCGCCTTCCATTTTTGAAAATCCAATAGGTAATCGATTATAATCTGTAAGGTTATTACTATAATTTACAGTATTTACCATATCTTCTTCAGCGGGTGTACTTACCCCAGCCCCACCTTGTGCATTTGATTGACCCGCAATGGCAAAAACTTCACCAATACCTAATTTTTGAATACTTTTTGAATCAACTAAGGTATTATTTCGATAAGCGTTAACCTCTAATCTATACCACCCACCCGTAGCGGTAATTGTACCATAAAAATAACCATTACTTGGGTTCGATTGTATGGTTGTCCAAGCAGTTGTGTTACCTCCTGTAATACTCACTACACGAGCATCGACTCGGTCAATAGCAGAGTAATAATTTCCAGCGATGTTAATTTTTGCTTGATTCGAATTATTTCTTTGATAAACCATTCGCTCAAAAGGATGAGTGATGGTGATTTGAGCAAATCCATTTTTAACTAATACAAAAAGTAGAATGGATAATAGTAATTTGTAATTCATAAAACTTAATTAATACTAAAACATACAAATTTGGTGAAATAATATTTAGTATGGAAACGAAACTTTACCCAAGTTTATGCTTGGAACGCCCTTGCGAGTACCGAAATTGGTATTCCCCCCCGAAACTGCCTCATTGGCCAAAGTAGCAAATAGAACCGCTTCTTTTGCATCGCCCGCAATACCTAAATCGTCTGTTTTCAGGAATTCAAAACTAGGCAATAACCCTTTTAAACTGCTCATAATTAGTGGATTATGGACCCCTCCACCACTTGCATAGACACTCACATCTTTCAAAGTTTTAGACTCCATCATTCGTAAGATTGCCTCAGCAATTGTTTCAGCCGAAAACCTACATAATGTTGCCAAAATATCTTCGTGCGAAAGCCCAAGTGTATTACTTTTATCTTGTGCATTTTTCAAATATTCGAGGTTAAATAACTCAGGGCCAGTAGTTTTAGGGAATGGCTTAGCAAAAAAATCATCTCTTTTTAATTCATCCAACAACATTCGATTTATCGTTCCTCTACTGGCTACCTTAGCATCTTTATCATAAGGTAGGTTCAAATGTTTCTTCATGTAAGCGTCAATCAAGGTATTTCCAGGCCCAGTATCAGTAGCAAATACCTCGTTTGCATCAAGATTTCCTGCCAAATAAGTAAAATTGGAAATCCCACCCATATTCAGGAGAATACGATTTTCATTTCGCTTAGAAAAAATAAGATAGTCACCATAAACCGCTAAAGGAGCTCCTTCGCCACCTGCTGCACAATGTTTTTGGCGAAAATCTGAAAATGTAATGATACCTGTTTTTACTGCAATGTGGTCTCCATCACCAATTTGAAGTGTAGCGTTAGGGAATTTCTCAATTTTATGAAGAATCCTTGGTGCATGAAAAACTGTTTGTCCGTGACTAGCGATTAAATCAACCTCATTGGGTGAAATATTCCATTTTTTCAAACATTTATTAATAATATCGGCGTGAAGGTTGCCAATCCAAGGGTTCAATACACATAATTGTAGAAAACTTATGGTTGGCTTGGCAAAAACTTGTCGAATTTCATCTTTTACTTCCTCATCAAAACCAATCGTCTCAAAGCCAATCACACTTACCTCAGTATCGCCACCACTTCCTCGAAATTTACATAAAGCTACATCAAGCCCATCCATTGAAGTGCCTGACATTAAGCCAATTATTAGGCGTTCTTTCTTTTGTGCTATTCTATAAAGTTTGTCGATATTTTGGTTCATTATGTCTATATTTTGAACACAAAGCTAAGGTTTTTAGCCTTGATTAAAAAGATTTGCGAGATTTACACAGAATTAACAAATTCCCGATTTAATAACTTTGTAGAGGTTATTAAATCTTTAAAACGAGTTTTTACTATTTTTGGTTATCAATTATTCAACCCTATTCAAAAAATGACAAAAAAATCTTTATTCTTTTTTTCAGCGTTATTAGCTCTTGCAGTTGCTTGTCAGCGAACACTTACGCACATACCCATAGCCCCTCCCGATGAAGTAGATTATAAAATCGACCGACTCGAAAATGAAATTGTAAATTATGAGAAAAAAGATGCAGAAATTGGCCTTGAAAAACTACAAGGACAAACGGTTTTCTACGGAAGCTCAAGTATTAGACTTTGGAAAACCCTAAAAGAAGATTTTACTCCACTTTCGGTCATTAATCATGGTTTTGGTGCTTCTACTTTTCCAGAAATGACTTATTATGCCGAACGAATGCTTGTGCCGTATAAACCTAAAAACATTGTACTTTACTGCGAAAATGACCTATTTATTGGTAAACCACAACGTACCCCCGAGCAAGTATTCGATAACTTCGCTGAGTTGGCTACATTAATCCAAAATCGTTTACCAAAGGCCAAGATTTATTATATTTCTATGAAACCATCCATTTCAAGAAAAGCTGATTGGCCGAAAGTAGCTAAAGCTGATGCTATGATAGAAGAGTATATCAAAAAACATAAAAACTTTACTTACATTGATATTCGTCCTGCCATGTATCGTCCGAATGGAAGCATCAATGGCGATTATTTCGTGGGCGATAGCCTTCACATGAAGCCCGCAGGCTATGCTGAATGGACAAAAATTATCAGACCATATTTGATTAAATAAAGTGGAAAATGGGTGGCTGAGCGTAGTCGAAGCCACTCAATTTTACAAAAATATTCAACCCTAAAATCATATTTGAAATGAAAAAACTCTTCTATATTCTATCTTTTCTGCTGCTAAGTAGCCTAACATTTGCACAACCTTCTACCCAAATGATAAAAGTTATGGTTGCACCAGACCATGAAGATTGGACATATAAAATCGGTGAAAAAGTTACGTTTTCGGTAACGGTATCGAAATGGGGAAATCCTCTAAAAAACACCAAAATTATCTATCAAATTGGGCCAGAAAAGTTTGAAACCAAAAAAGATAGTACAGTTTTGAAAGATGGCGTAATAAAACTTGATGGCGGAACAATGACAACTTCGGGCTTTTTACGCTGTACGGTTATTGCCAAAGTAGATGGAAAAGAATACCGAAATTTAGCAACAGCTGCCTTTGAGCCCGAAAAAATTCAACCAGCCGTTGAAATGCCAAGCGATTTTAATGAGTTTTGGAATAAGGCGAAAGCAAATCTCGCCAAAGTACCTATGGACGCAAAAATGACTTTGCTGCCCGAACGATGCACCGAAACAGTAAATGTTTACCACCTAAATCTTCAAAATTATAAAGAAGGTGGTACTACTCGTTTATACGGAATTTTGTGTATGCCGAAAAAGGAAGGAAAATATCCAGCCTTATTGCGTGTACCGGGTGCGGGTGTGCGTCCGTATTCAGGAGATGTGAGAACTGCCGAAAAAGGAGTTATTACTTTAGAAATTGGTATTCATGGTGTTCCTGTAACTTTGGATGCCAGTGTTTATACCGACTTAGGAGCAGCGGCACTTAGCGGTTATTGGACATATAACTTAGATAACCGTGACCAATATTACTATAAAAAAGTATTTTTAGGCTGTGTGCGTGCCAACGATTTTTTGGTAAGTTTACCCCAATTTGATGGGACAAACTTGGCCGTAACGGGTGGAAGTCAAGGAGGAGCTTTATCAATTGTTACAGCGGCTCTCGATTCTCGTGTGAAGTGGGCGGCTCCAACTTACCCTGCCATGTCAGACATGGTTGGGTATTTGAAAGGTCGTGCGGGTGGTTGGCCGCATATTTTTGATAAAAATAATCCGCATCACAATACCGAAGCTAAAATTAAGACTGCGGCTTACTATGATGTAGTAAATTTTGCCAAAAATCTTAAAGTTCCGTGCATTTATTCAATGGGATTCAATGATGAAACTTGTCCACCAACTTCGATGTGGGCGGCCTATAATTCAATTTCCTCACCCAAAGAATTGAAATTATACCAAGAAACAGGTCATTGGACTTTCCCTGAAGAAAATGAGATTATCCATAATTGGTTATTAGATAAATTAATCAAGAAATGAAATTCAACGCTTTTCCAGTAGTTAGATATTTACTATTTTTCATTTTAGGAATTACGGTTTATCTCCAAACCGACTCCTATGCTATTTCTTTTCCAACAGAAATTATCTACTACTTGATTGGCTTTTTGATGCTAATTTTTGGTCTTTCGATACGCTTCCGCCAGCCTGTGGTTCGCGGAAGTGCATTAATGGCAATTATCTTTTTGGCTGGTTGGAGTCTTACGCATTTCAAAACAGCAAGCAATCAGCCAAACCATTTCATAAATCTTCCTCAGTTTAGTCATTATCAAGCAACTATTATTGGTAATTCTGAAACTAAGCCTAAAACTTTTAAGGTAGAAGCTGAAATAAATGCCATCAAAGTAAATGGTCAATGGATAAAAGCAACTGGGAAAACACTTCTTTATTTCAACAAACAAGCGTCTGAAAAACCACAATATGGCGATGTTTTTCTAATAAAAAATATGCCTCGTGAAGTAGAAGCACCAAAAAACCCTGAAGAATTTGACTACCGAAAGTTTCTACAATACAAAGGTATTTATACGCACCATTTTTTGTGGGGACAAGAATATGAAAAAATTGGGCATCAGGCTCCTTCAAAACTTTTGGAGTTTTCGTATAAAGCCAATCAATATGCCGATAGCGTTTTCAAGGCACGCATTGAAACACCGAACGAATATGGCGTTGCGAGTGCAATGGTGGCAGGTTTACGAGATGATATTGACAACGACCTTCTTGATGCTTACTCAGCCTCTGGAGCCATCCACGTTTTATCAGTTTCGGGTATGCACGTGGGAATTTTGTTTTTATTTCTTGGTTGGATGCTAGGCTGGATAAAAAAGCGTGGCAAGTTCGGCAAACAAATCTTCACTGTACTTGTCATTGGTATTCTCTGGGGATACGCTATTTTCACTGGGCTTTCTTCTACTGTTCTTCGAGCAACGGTCATGTTTTCATTCATTCAAATCGGAACAGCAATTGGCCGCCGACAAAATATCTATAATACACTTGCTATTTCAGCTCTTTTACTGCTTTGTTGGAACCCATTTTGGTTGATAGATGTAGGTTTTCAGCTTTCATACCTGGCTATTATTGGCATTGTTTTCTTGCATCCTTATTTATATCAATTATTATCGCCCAATAACCCAATTATTAGAAGTCTTTGGGAAGGCACTTGTGTCTGTTTTGCAGCACAATTATTTACATTTCCTTTGAGTGTCTATTATTTTCATCAGTTTCCGACTTATTTTTTAATTGCCAATCCGTTTGTAGCATTTTTCTCGTTTGCTGTTTTACCCGCGGGTTTAGCATTGCTAATTTTGGCGAAAGTACCATTTTTAGGTACTGTATTTGGCTTTATTCTAAAACATTCGTTGGTTTTTCTTAATAAAAGTATCTTTTTGTTTGAAAAACTACCCTTTGCTACTTTAAAAGGCTTTTCTATTTCCTTTACCGAAGTAATTCTCATTTATGCCATAATTTTACTAATCGTATTTTTCTTTCTTCGATTAGAATTCAAATATCTACGCATAAGTTTAGCTCTCGTCTTTGTTCTAACGTGTTTTAACATCAGTCAAGATTATTTACAGAGTAAACAAAAAAGCCTCACTTTTCATTTTATTCCTAAAAAATCGGGTATTAGTATTATTGATGGCAAATCAGCTACATTCATTGCCGATACAACTTTACTTAATAGCGAAAAAACACATGATTTCCATTTGAAAAACTATTATGACAAATCTGGAGTTGTAAATGAAAACAAATTGGCTTCAAACCAGTATACAAATAAACAAGGTATCACTTATTTAGATTTTGAAGGAAAGAAAATCTTATGGTTACAGCAGAAGTTTAATGGAAAATTGCAAGGAAATGCTGATTATGTTTTGCTTTCAAACAATGCCATTCGAAAGTTGAATCCTTCTTTTACAAATTTTCAAACAGGCTTAATTATTGTTGATGACTCCAACAAACGTTATGTGGTTGAAAACCTCAAGCACCAAGCCGATAGTTTACACCTTAACTTAATTTCGCTCTACGATACTGGAGCTTTTTCAATTAATGAATAATTACATTTTAAATAAACAAATGCTTAAATTCTACTTTTCAAATATTCTTATTTTCAGTTTTATTGCTCTCAATAGTTTTGCCCAAAAAGCAGATTCCACAAAGCAACTCAATGAAGTTATTGTTCGAGGTTTTGAATCAGAAAGAAAGTTAAGCGAAACCGCTGCCTCAGTTAATTTACTGACAATCAAAGACATACAACGATTTGAAAATACTACACTTGTACCCGTTTTTAATACCTTAGCGGGAGTACGCATGGAAGAACGCTCGCCAGGAAGCTATCGTTTAGCCATTCGTGGAAGTTCGCTACGTTCGCCTTTTGGGGTGCGTAATGTAAAAGTTTACTGGAATGATATTCCGCTAACTGATGGTAATGGCAATACCTTTTTAAATGCCATTGATATGAATACTATCAGTAATATTGAGGTAATCAAAGGACCCGCAGGAAGTGTTTATGGGGCAGGAACTGGCGGTGTAATCCTGCTTGGCGGAAGCAAGGCAGAAGGCAAGAAAGAAAGCACCAATTATCTCACTTCTAGCATAGCTTATGGCAGTTATGGTTTACAAAATCGTAATCTTGCTTGGAATGTGGCTTCGGCGAAAGTCAATAGTGTTTTGAGCTATGCCCACGCCCAATCTGATGGATATCGACAAAACAGTGCAATGGTGCGAGATGTTCTTAGCTGGCGTTCAAGTTATTTCGTGTCAGATAAGAAAACCTTAAATATTTCAACACTTTATTCTGATATTCATTACCAAACGCCCGGTGGACTTACACAAGCACAGTTCGAAAAAGACCCAAGTCAGGCTCGTTTGGCCACTGCTACTTTACCAAGTCCGATTCAACAAAAAGCAGGAATTTATCAGAAATTATTCAATATTGGTGTTTCGCAAGAATACCACCTTAATTCTCATTGGACAAACGTAACGAGTGTTTATGGAACAATTTCGGAGCTACGTAATCCATTTATTACTAATTATGAAATTCGTAATGAACAGACTTTTGGTGGTCGTACACGCATGAATTATGTTTTTGATTTGGGGCAACTCAAAAATCGTTTTACAGTTGGTGGTGAACTACAAAAGTCAGCTTGGGTGATTCGCAATTTTGGGAATAAAGCAGGAGTAATTGATACCCTACAAACCAATGATAACGTAGCCGCTTGGAATTATTTCTTGTTTGGCCAGTTGGAAACCGATTTGCCACAAAACTTTATTCTGACAATTGGCGGTAGCTATAATCGTTTCAAGTATGATTTTACTCGTCTATCGGATGCTCCGAAAATCAAGCCGATTTCCGAGTTATTACCTGCGGCATTTTTACCAAGAATTGCCCTTTTGAAGAATATACAAGATAAAATCTCAATTTTTGCGAGTGTTAGCAGTGGTTTTTCACCGCCAACCGTTACAGAATATATCAGTGGCTACCAAACTAGTTCGTTTGTCCCATCGCTCGCACCCGAAAAGGGCATTAACTACGAAATCGGTACACGGGGAAATTTATTTAACAAGCGAATTAATTTTGATGTTACGGCGTATTCGTTTCGCTTAAAAAATACAATCGTTCGAAGAACTGATAATGCAGGAAGAGAGATTTTTACAAACGCAGGAAGCACGCTTCAAAATGGACTTGAATTATCACTGAATTGCTTTATCATCAAGCATGTTGATAAAGAATTTATTCAAGAATTACGCCTTTTCACGAGCTATACTTTCAATGATTATAGCTTCAAGAATTACTTACAACTCAAAACCGACTTATCGGGAAATGCACTTACGGGCGTGCCACGCCAAGTATGGGTTTCGGGCTTAGATTTACAAACAAAAATTGGCGTTTACCTAAATTCTACCTTTAACTTTACAGATAGAATGCCTCTCAATGATGCCAATACCGTTTATGCAAATAGCTATAAACTATTAAATGCCAGAATTGGTTTTCGTAAGAGTTTCAAACGAGTTGGTTTGAATATTTATACCGCTGGCGATAATCTACTAAATGAAGTATATAGCCTCGGAAACGACATCAATGCGGTTGGTAATCGTTTCTTTAATGCGGCCATGCCGAGAAATTGGCAATTTGGTGCGAGTTTAAGTTTATTTTTGTAAGGTTGTAGCACAAGTTTCCAACTTGTTATTTTAAAATCGGTTTTAGCTAGCTACAAGTTAGTTTTAGCTAAAACTGATTTTTTTTCAAATTAACTGCTCCATGCAATCCTACTTGTAGGACAAGTTTTTAACTTGTCAAATATCAAAACAACTTAGAAACTTGTCCTACTAAATTATTTCACATCAATCATCTTCAAACAAACAGGTACAGGAACTTCAATTTGTTTACCTGTTGGCGATAATTTTCCTGTTTTAACATCTCTATTAAAAATCGTGATATTGTCTGTTTCTTGATTGGCAACCAAAACAAATTTTCCGTTGGGTGTAATCATAAAATTACGAGGTATTTTTCCTAAAACTGGTTCATTTCCAATGTAAGTCAGTTTACCTGTTTTGGGGTCAATACTATATATTACTATTGTATCAGTAGTATTATTAGGAGCAAAAATGCCGTTTTTATTTCCTGCATCTACAAAACGATTTGAGCCATATAAAAACTTCCCATCGGGCGAGATATGAATATCAGCACAAAAACTCTTGTTTTTATATTTAAAATCCTTCGCAAGCGTAGTAATTGTCTGAATAGGAGATAGTTTTCCTGAAACATAATTAAAGGCTGTAACCGTGCTACTTAGTTCTTGAATCACATAGGCAAATTTTCCGTTGGGATGAATCGTAAAATGGCGAGGCCCCGAACCATCAGCCACTTTCGTAAACGCTGGTTTTCCTTCTACTAATTTACCATTTTGTGCGTTTAGGCTATAGGTCATGATTTTATCTATTCCTAAATCTGGCACAAAAACATCTCGATTATTCGGAGAAATATTCACCGAATGAACGTGTGGTTTTTCTTGTCTACCTTTATTGGGTCCACTTCCAGAATGATTAATTGTTTGACTTGCAGCACTAAGCGAACCATTCGGCTCTACTGGTAAAATAGATAAATTTCCTCCCGAATAATTACCAACTAAAACCCATTTTCCTGTTTTATCGACACTAATATGGCAAGGGTCTGCCCCACCAGCCGACTGCGTATTTAGGTTTGTGAGCATACCCGTATTTTTATCGAAACTGTACGAATAGACTATCCCATCGCTGATTTCTGAAACTGCATAAACAAATTTTTGATTAGGAGAAACAGCTAAAAAAGATGGATTTTTAATGCCCGAAGCTACACTAACACGACTGAAGTCGCCCGTATTTAAATTAAATTTATAGACGTAAATTCCTTCGCTATTTTTGCGAGTGTAGGTTCCAACCAAGAGGTATTGTTCAGTCGTATTTTGTGAGATACCTATTTGTGGGCAAAGAAAAAAGCTACAAAGTAAGCCTGAGATAATATTTTTGAAGTTCATGAATTGATTGACGTAGTGTTAAACAATGCCCAAAGATAGATGAATAATAGGAAGTTTTCTACGAATACTCGAATATGATTATGAGTAAATAAGCGAAATTTTTTCCTTTAATTATGGTGCATAAAATTCAATGTAGTAAATCCTTTAATTCATTGATAAAGAACTTTAATTTCGAGCTTTAATCAAACGTCAGTACTTCAATGAATCCAATCATTACAACCGTTAGCAGTGACGAGGACGTAAGGGGAATTTTAGCCCTCCAACAAAAAAACTTAAAGAAAAACCTCACACCAGAACAAATTCAAAGTCAAGGATTTGTAACGGTAGAGCACGAATATGCCGTATTGAAGGCTATGAACGATGCCCAACCAAGTGTTATCGTGAAAGATGGAGATACAGTTGTGGCTTATTGCTTAGCTATGTTGCCAGAATTTAAAAACGGTGTTCCAGAACTAAAGACCTTATTCGAGGCTATTGATGAAATCGATTACGACGAACAAAAGCTAAAAGATTTTAATTATGTAGTTATGGGGCAAGTTTGTGTGGGAGAGGGCTACCGAAGTATGGGCTTCTTTGATGGAATGTATCAGAAACTCCGAGAAGAATTAGCTGCAAAATTTGAAATGTGCGTAACCGATATTTCAACGAATAATACACGTTCATTGAAGGCTCACGCCCGTGTGGGTTTTATCCCAGTAAAAGATTTTCATGATGAAGCCTTAGGCGAAGTTTGGAGAGTTGTGGTTTGGGATTGGAGGGGTTGATATAATAAGGAAGACTTCGCTTAGAGCGAAGTCTTCCTTAAACATAAATCTCCTTATTTCAATGTTGCCAAAGCTGCTTTCACTCTTGCCACCGCTTCTGTCAGAGCTTCATCAGAGGCAGCGGTTGATAAACGTAAGCAATTTGGAGCACCAAACGAACCACCACCAACAAGTGCTACGTGAGCTGTTTCGAGCAACCACATACACAATTGGTCAGCATCTTTGATGGTTACGTTTCCATCAGATTTTCCGAAATAATAACTTACATCAGGAAATGCATAAAATGCACCATCTGGCATATTTACTTTAAAACCTGGAATTTCTCTTAATAAACCAACCACTAAATCACGACGACGTAAGTACGCCAATTTCATTGATTCAGCTGCCGCTGTATCATCCCATGCCACAACTGCTGCACGTTGAGCGATAGAGTTGGTACCTGATGTAACTTGTCCTTGAAGTTTTTCTACGGCATCAGCAATCCATTTTGCTGCGGCAATATATCCTAAACGCCAGCCAGTCATGGCAAAACCTTTAGCAAAACCATTTACTGTAATTACACGGTCTTTCAATGCTGGAATAGACCCCATGCTGAAATGGCCTTCATCTGTAAAGTTGATATATTCGTAGATTTCATCAGCTAAGACAAACACATTTTCGTGTTTTTCGATTACTGCCGCTAATGCTCTCAATTCTGCCTCGCTATACACCGAACCCGTTGGGTTGTTTGGAGAAGCATACATTACAATTTTCGTACGCTCTGTAATAGCTGCTTCTAATTGTGCTGGAGTTACTTTGAAATCATTTTCAAAAGCACCATCAACAATTACCGATTTGCCGTCTGCCAATTTCACCATTTCTGAGTAACTTACCCAGTATGGAGCCAAAATTACTACTTCATCTCCTGGATTAACCAAACATTGAATCACATTGGCCAAAGAATGTTTTGCACCAGTAGAGATTACGATGTTTTCAGGTTTCCAATCAATGTTATTCTCACGTTTAAGCTTGTCTGCAATAGCCTTTCGTAGTTCAGGAATACCTGCTACAGGAGTGTAGTGGTGAAAACCAGCGTCGATAGCTGCTTTGGCAGCTTCGCAGATGTGTTTTGGGGTTTTGAAATCAGGTTCTCCAACGGAGAGATTGATTACTTTGTGTCCCTGTGCCGCTAATTCACGAGACTTTTTCGACATACCAAGCGTGGCTGATTCTTCCAACGCATTGATTCTGTCGGCAACTAAATTTAATGCAGACATGATACTTAGATGTAAAATTTTGATAATAAAATTGAAGAATTAGGCATTTGCTCAAATTCGGGTGCAAAATTACAGCCTTTCCAATTGAAAAGCCAACTTTTTTAGAATAAATGAGCTATTTCCTTAAAAAAAAGCTAATTTTCTTTCGGTTTTATTGAAATTTTCCAATTCTATTGCACAACTAAGTATCCATAATATTAAAATTAGGCAGTTTTACTCAATCTTCAAAATTTGTATTACGCTTTTCTAACTTTGCAGAGAAAGCTTCTTTTAAATCATTTGAAAGTAGCATAGCCGCATTCCAAGTGGCCATATAATTCAGCCCATCCGCCACAGAGTGATCGCGAGTGTGAAGTAAAATATGTTTAGTCCCACGAATAGATAAGGGTGATTTAGAAGCAATCATTGCCGCTATTTTCATCACTTCTGTCATCATTGATTCTTTATCAGTAAACGAGCGATTGACTATACCGATTTTCTCAGCCTCTTTTCCTTCAACATTTCTGCCTGTGTAGGCCATTTCTCTCACCAAACCATCGCCAATAATCTTTGGTAAACGCTGTAAAGTGCCCAAATCTGCCACCATTCCCATATCTATCTCTTTGATAGTAAAATAGGCATCATCTGTACAATAACGCATATCACAGGCACAGATTAAATCTATTCCTCCACCAATACAACCACCATGAATGGCCGCCAAAACTGGTTTTGAGCAATTTTCAATAGCATCAATCGGTGCCTGTAAACGCAATACATCTTTACGTACACGCTCACGCCGACGGGCATCGCAAGCGATATTTGTTTGAGAAACCGACATCAATAAACTCAAATCTATCCCTGCACAAAAGTGTTTGCTTTCTCCTCCATCAAGCACAATTACTCTTACTTCAGGGTTTTCGTCAAGGCTTTCAAAAACTCCTTTTATTTCGTCCCATGCTGTTTGGTTGAGAGCGTTGGCTTTTTCTGGTCGATTGATAGTTACACGAGCAATGTTGTTTTCTATGATTAGTTGAAGCGTCTGCATGATGATTTTGTTGTTGAATGATAATAAAAAACGGTGAAGCCAGTTGATTGACTTCACCGTTAAAATTAAGAAAATTTATCTATTTTCCTTACTTCTTCTCTCCACTTGTCTGGGTTCCTGATGGTTTGTTTTTCAATGCTTCTTGCATTGGGTTTGAACCACCACCAAAACTTCTTTGCTTAAAGGCTTGGAATTTTGTTGGTTGCTCAGGTTCTTTCGGAAACGCATTATCAGAAGTATCAATATCTGGAATTTCGTGATAAGGGTCAAGTTTGAATTTGGCAACTTTTTTTGTTGTAACGAGAGTCTTCTTTACATCTTTATCATTCAAACGCCAAACTTCCGCTGGGATTCTTACATCTTCGTGTGTACCATCTTCAAATTCCATTCTGATAATTACAGGCATTACCAACCCACCTTTGTTTTTCAAACTTACCACATAGAAGTTTTTACCTTCTTCTACAAGCTTTCTATCTTCTTCACTTAAAGTAGATAAATATTGTTCATACTTTTTCTTATCGGCATCACTTACTGCATACTTATCATAACTATTGTAGAAATCTCTCATGGTTGGGTCAGCCTCCACAACTGTTTCTTTGATATCAGTTTTGTTTCGGATATTACTTAGTGTTTGTGCTTTAGCATCTGCATCCGCTTTAGCTGTTGCTTTTACCTTAGTAGGGTCTTGACTATCAATACTATACCATTCTACATTAGCAATAGCTTGGTCAGCGGGTTCAACACCATAGAACCATCCTTTCCAGAACCAATCTAGGTCAACACCCGATGCATCTTCCATTGTACGGAAGAAATCGGCTGGCGTTGGATGCTTAAATGCCCAACGACGTGCATATTCTTTAAATGCGTAATCAAATAATTCACGCCCCATCACTGTTTCTCGCAAGATATTTAAACCCGTTGCTGGTTTCGAATAAGCATTTGGTCCAAATGTTCCCGGTAAAATATTATCTGAGCTACTCATAATTGAGTTCTGCTTAGTTGGGTCGGTTTTCATATAGCCCGTAATATATTGAGGCTCAATACCAGTTGCTGGGAAGTTTCTGTCCCATTCCAAACAAGCTAAACCTTCCAAGAATGAGTTTAAACCTTCATCCATCCACGACCATTGACGTTCGTCAGAGTTCACAATCATCGGGAAAAAGTTATGTCCAACTTCGTGAATAACAACTAAAATCAAGAAGTTTTTCGTTGCTTCAGAGTAAGTTCCATCTGGTTCAGGTCTTGCCCCATTGAAACTCATCATTGGGTATTCCATACCTCCAACCGAGCCATGCACCGAATACGCAACTGGGTACGGATAAGGAATCGTACGCTTCGAATAACTTGTAAGCGTATGAGCCACTAAACGAGTAGAATATTGTCCCCAAAGTGGATTCGCTTCTTTTGGATAAAGCGACATCGCCCAAACTTTTTTACCTTCTACATCAACTTGCATGGCATCCCAGATAAATTTGCGAGAAGCTGCAAAAGCAAAGTCACGCACATTTTTTGCGGCATAAACCCAAGTTTTCTTGCCAGTCGGCTTACCTTTTTCAGCAGCTTCAGCTTCTTCTTGCGTTACGATTGCAATTGGATTTTTCGTGTTTTTGGCTTGTTCCCAACGCTTGATTTGTGTGGGAGTTAGAACTTCTTTCACATTTTGAAGTTCGCCAGTTGCACCAACAACCATATCGTTTGGCACTGTCAAGGCTACTTTATAATCACCAAATGGAAGTGTAAACTCACCTTGACCTAAAAATTGCTTGTTTTGCCAACCATTTACATCATCATACACGGCCATGCGTGGAAACCACTGAGCAATTTCATATAAAACATTTCCATCTTTCGGGAAAAGCTCGTAACCACTTCTTGCACCACTTCCTTTCAAATCTACGATATTAAACTTCCAATCAACTTGTAGCGTAAAAGCCATACCTTTTGCTAAAGGTGTTGGTAAATCTACACGCATCATGGTTTCGTTGATGGTATATCTCAAATCTTTTCCAAGAGCATCTTTTACAGCTGAAATTTTAAAACCATAATCTTTGGCATTAGCTCCTGTCATATTCGATAAAGTATTAAAACTTGCTCCATTGGCAGGATTAATAGCCGATTGGCCAATATTTGAACCCATCGAACCTTTAGCAAAAAGATTTTGGTCGAGTTGAAGCCACAAATAACGTAGTTCTTCTGGGGCATTATTGGTGTAAGTAATTTTTTCGGTAGCTGAAATAGATTGTTTCGTGTCATCTAATTCTGCTTTAATGTCGTAATCTGCTTTTTGTTGCCAGTAGTCTTTTCCGGGGCTACCCGCTGCTGTGCGGAATGTATTAGGAGTTGGAAGAGCAGTGCCCATTTGCTCAAATCGAGTATTAGCGTTATACTCTGTAGTTGCGGCTGGTCTTTGTGCCTCAACTACCAAAGCACAACTTAGGCTTAGGATAGTAAAGATGGATAGTTTTTTCATATAAAAACGATGAAGTTTGATTTTTTGCGAAGATAGAAAGAAATAATTGTTTTTGATGGTGGAAAAAGAAAAAGCTGCTCAAAAACAAGTTTCTGAGCAGCTTTTATTGCTAATATTAGTCTGAATTACGCTTCAGTTTCAATGATTGTTACTTTCTGAATCTTATCTCCTTGACGAATTGCATCAACCACTTCCAATCCTTCAACAACTTTACCGAAACAAGTATGATTACGGTCTAAATGTTGAGTATTTGAGCGATTATGACAAATAAAAAACTGCGAACCACCAGTATTACGTCCACGGTGAGCCATTGAAAGTACTCCCTTATCATGGTATTGATTATTACCTGTTAATTCACACGGAATTGTATAACCGGGGCCACCAGCACCTGTACCTGTTGGGTCACCACCTTGAATCATGAAGTTTGGAATCACACGGTGGAAAATTAGGCCATCATAAAAACCTTTTTTTGCCAATGTAACAAAGTTATTTACTGTAATTGGAGCGTCTTGTTCGTAAAACTCAATTGTCATTGTACCTTTATCGGTAACCATTTCTGCTTTTAACATAAACTATAAATTTGATATTTGGTAAAGTTTTATTCTAAATTTAATATGCATTCTATCATCAATTTCTTTCGTTGATATTAACCACCAATCGTAGTCATCGACTCTGAAATGGCACCAGACCTGCGATTTTCGGCCTCAAAACCATCTTTTGCACGATTTTGTAAAGCATCATAAATTCGCTGTTTGATTTCTTCATCTGATAATTTCTGACGCATGAAATCTCTTACGTTGAAAACACCATCATCATATAAACAAGTTCGGAAACTACCCGTTGGTGTCACACGAATACGATTACAAGTACCACAGAAGGTTCGACTAAATGCTGCGATTACGCCAATTGTACCTTTAAAATTCGGAATATGATAATTATATGATGTAGAATTAGGTTCATCTTGTAATTTGTAAAGTTCAAGATGTTCTGAGCGAATTAAATCAATGATTCGTCGATAACTCCAAAACTCCATTTGTTCGGGGCGAAGACCTTCGCCGTTAAAAGGCATTTCTTCAATAAAACGCACCGATACATTTTGGTTACGAGCCAACTCAACCATTGATAAAATATCAGCATCATTTTTACCAGCCATTACTACTGTATTGACTTTAACGGGAATATCGTGTGCTAAAAGAGCTTCAAGAGTAGCCCAAACCTTCGGAAATTCATCACGGCGAGTAATTTCGAAGAACCGTTGGCGGTCGAGCGAATCAAGACTAAGATTAACCGAACTAATGCCTATTTGCTTTAACTCTGGCACTAATGGTGCTGTAAGTACGCCATTGGTCGTAATATTTATCTTCTCAATACCTTCAATTTCTGATAATTTCCACAGAAAAGGAATAATATCACGGCGAACAAACGGCTCTCCGCCTGTAATTCTAACTTTACTAATGCCCATTTCAGCCAAAATTCGGCAAAGACGAAGCATCTCTTCGTAGCTCAATAAATGCGGCTTTGGCAAATATTGTATTCCTTCTTCTGGCATACAATAAAAGCAACGCAAATTACAGCGGTCAGTTATAGCCAATCGCAAGTAATTAATAGGTCTTCCGTGATTATCTATGAGCATTCAATCGATATAATATATTCTAATAACCTAATAATATTCTTTGAGGTTCAAAATTAATGAAGGTATTGCCTTTTATCTGAGTAAATATACTCTCTTTTCGCCCATAAAACCAAAAGAGGCACAGATTTCTCTATGCCTCTTTTGAGTATCTATAAAAAAAGGTTTTAAGCAACCGATTCAGCCAAAACTAAAACTTTATTCTTAGCTGCTTCAACTACACCACCATCAACAAGGAATGTTTCTTTTTTACCGTTAATGTCGATAACCAAGTTTCCTTTGGCAAGTGTACTTACAATTGGTGCGTGGTCTTTCAAAATTTGAAATCCACCGTTTGTCCCCGGTAATGTAACCGCGTCAACTACACCAGCGTAAACTTTCTTATCAGGAGTAATTATTTCTAAGTTCATTTCTTTGTAATTAAGAATGTAGAATGTAGAATTAAGAATGGTTTGAAAATTCTACATTCTTAATTCTTAACTCTTAATTTATTTAGAAGCTTCTGCAATCAATCTCTCACCCTTAGCTACTGCATCTTCAATAGTACCAACTAAGTTGAAGGCTGCCTCTGGAAGGTGGTCATAAAGACCATCAATGATTTGGTTAAAGCCTTTGATTGTATCGTTGATATCAACCAATACACCTTTCAAACCTGTAAACTGCTCAGCTACGAAGAATGGTTGAGACAAGAAACGTTGTACACGACGTGCACGTGATACTGTCAATCTATCTTCTTCTGAAAGTTCTTCCAAACCAAGGATAGCGATGATATCTTGAAGCTCTTTATAGCGTTGTAAGATATTTTTCACACGTTGAGCACAGTTATAGTGTGCATCTCCTAATACATCAGCAGAAAGGATACGTGAAGATGAATCAAGAGGATCAACGGCTGGATAGATACCTAACTCAGCAATCTTACGGCTCAATACAGTTGTTGCATCTAAGTGAGCGAAGGTTGTTGCTGGAGCAGGGTCAGTCAAGTCATCGGCAGGTACGTAAACGGCCTGTACTGAAGTGATAGAACCACGCTTAGTAGAAGCGATACGCTCTTGCATAGCACCCATTTCAGTTGCCAATGTTGGTTGGTAACCTACGGCAGAAGGCATACGACCTAAAAGGGCTGATACCTCAGAACCTGCTTGTGTAAAACGGAAGATATTATCTATAAAGAAAAGGATATCACGACCTTTACCTTCGCCATCACCATCACGGAAGTGTTCGGCAACTGTCAAACCAGAAAGGGCTACACGTGCACGTGCACCTGGAGGCTCATTCATTTGTCCGAAGATAAATGTAGCTTGTGATTCTTTCAATGCTTCTTTATCTACAGCACTTAAATCCCAACCACCTTCTTCCATTGAGTGTTTGAATTTATCGCCGTATTTTACGATACCCGATTCAATCATCTCACGGAGTAGGTCATTACCCTCACGAGTACGCTCACCTACACCAGCAAAAACTGAAAGACCAGAGTATGCTTTTGCAATATTGTTAATTAATTCTTGAATCAATACGGTTTTACCTACACCCGCACCACCGAAAAGACCGATTTTACCACCTTTTACATAAGGAGCAAGAAGGTCAATTACTTTGATACCAGTGAAAAGTACTTCAGTAGCAGTTGCTAAGTCTTCAAACTTAGGAGCTGCACGGTGAATAGACATACCTTTAGTATTCACTTCACCTAAACCATCAATCGCTTCACCAACTACGTTGAATAAACGACCTTTGATTTCTTCACCTGTTGGCATTGTGATTGGTGTGCCTAAGTGCACAACTTCCATACCACGTTGTAAACCTTCGGTTCCGTCCATCGCAATTGCACGAACACGGTCTTCACCAAGGTGTTGTTGTACTTCAAGAATTACTTTTTGACCGTTTGCCTTAGTTACTGACAACGCATCAAGAATTGGAGGGATTTGAGAACCTTCGCCTTCAAAGCTTACGTCCACTACGGGTCCGATTACTTGCGAGACTTTACCGATATTTGCCATTTATTGAGAACTTTTAAATTAAAATCAGAAACAGTTTTTAAGATGTACTCTTATTTCAGCGTGCAAAATTAGACAAACAAGTTCTGAAAAGCAAAACTTGTAGCAGAGTTTTTGTATTTTTTTTAGAGAAAAGTTCTTTTTCAGCCCTATTTGTTGGAGTAAAAGAGGAAATTTAGTTTAATTACAGACTTTATATGTGGCGGTTGGGTCTTTTTGCCACCTTATTTGGGGTTGGTTTAAGTTGCTTACACAAATGGTTTGGATTTTATTGTTTTGGCAATATAGGTTTTCCAAAATTGTATTTTTACTGATATCTAAATTTAATAATTGATTTTCCGAACAAGATAGAAGTCGTAATTTTGTGTTTTTACTAACATCTAAACTTGTTAGATTATTAACGAAGCAAGAAAAATTACGCAAAACTGTATTTTTACTTAAATCTAAACGTGTCAATTGATTATAACTACAATAGAACTCGTCTAAAAATGAATTGTTACTAATGTCTAAATTTACTAACGAATTGTAACTACAATCTAAATACCTTAAACCTATATTTTTGCTTAAATCTAAATGTGTTAATTGATTTCCACTACAAGTTAAACGTTCTAAATTTAGGTTATTACTAATGTCTAAATTTGTTACTTCATTTGAAGCAAACGCCAAAGACCTCATAGCTTTATTTTTACTTACATCTAAACTTATTAAATTATTCCCTCCGCAATCTATTTGAATAAGTTTTGTGTTTTTACTAATATCTAAACTATCCAATTGGTTGATATAACAGAATAAGTAAACCAAGTTTGTGTTTTTACTTACATCTAATGAAATTAATTGGTTATAGGTACAGTCCAAATATGTTAAATTTATAAAACTTTCAATTCCAGTTAAACTACTTATTTTATTATTACTCTTGGAATTATTGAGCCTTAAATCCGTAACTTTCTCAGCATTGCTTCTTAAAACCTGCCCGTCTTGAATATCGTCAATCTTTAACCTAATTAAGGCATTTTCAAAATTAATGTCTGGTATTTTAATATATAAGGAGGGTGTTTTGCTACTAAATTGTGCCACATTTGCCCCGCCTTTTAAATCTTTAGCCACAATACTTCCTTTCACTTCAGTATCATAAGGCACGTTTTTTATTATGTAGGTTGTATCATTCAAGTGTCTGATAAGCGTATCTTTATAAACAACTGTATAAGTTACGGCATCGCCGTCGGGGTCTTTGCTCTTTGTCCACTTTAATATGATGTCTTTTCCATTATCAGCCAGTGTTGCCGTAACGGTAAAAGGACTTGGTGGAGAATTAGGTTTAACAACCTCTTTTGTCTTACAAGAAAAACAAACACTTAAAATAAAGAAAGCAGCAAGAAAACGTAGATAATTCATAAAATCAGCAGGTATTTTGTGTGAAAAAAGTAAAATTCTGGTAAATATAATCACTTTGTTTATTTCTGGAAAATCTCAAATTCATATACTTTGTCAGCTTCCTTACCTTTGCGTATGTAGAAAAAGCCTAAATTGCAGTCGAAATAAAATAATTACAATATTGACATCCTCCTACCCCCTTCGAAGGGGGACTTTAAATCGGTAAAGTTTTTCTTTACAGATATTAACAAACGGAAAATTCCCCCTTTGAAGGGGGCAGCCTGACGAAGTCGGCGGGGGATGTGGTGAGCGAGAACATAATTATAAGCAGAAAAGTAGCGTACAACGCCAAAATTTTAATGAAAATAATCGTTATCATTCCTGCTTTCAACGAAGCAAAATCTATTGATAAAGTCATTGCCGAGATTCCACAAGATATTGTCGATGAGGTGGTTGTGGTAAATAATAATTCGAGCGATGAAACCTCAAAAGTAGCAAAACGAGC
The DNA here is from genome assembly GCF_000263195.1 of Emticicia oligotrophica DSM 17448. Classification (GTDB taxonomy): domain Bacteria; phylum Bacteroidota; class Bacteroidia; order Cytophagales; family Spirosomataceae; genus Emticicia; species Emticicia oligotrophica. The sequence continues at coordinate 2,004,174 of NC_018748.1, read as the reverse complement.
TGGAGCAACGGTTTTAGACGAACTCCAGCAAGGCTACGGTTTTGCGTGTTTGAAGGGAATTGAGTACGCAAAAAAACAAAAACCCGATATTGTGGTTTTCTTAGATGCCGATTACTCAGATTACCCCGAAGAAATGCGTGAATTGATAAAACCTATTATTGAGCAAAACTACGACATGGTGATTGGCTCACGGGCATTAGGTGAGCGTCAGGCTGGCTCAATGACAATTCCGCAGATTTTTGGCAATTGGTTGGCTACTAACCTCTTGAAGTTGTTTTATGGCGTACATTATACTGATTTAGGGCCTTTCAGAGCGATAAAATTTAATTCGCTTTTGGCACTCAATATGCAAGATACAACTTATGGCTGGACTGTAGAAATGCAACTAAAAGCGGCCAAAATGAAAATGAGAACCACCGAAATGGCCGTTAATTACCGCCGTAGAGTTGGAAAATCAAAGATTTCGGGTACTGTAAAAGGCACTGTTTTAGCCGGCTATAAAATCATTACTACTATTTTTAAATACTTGTAGCTCTTTCAACTCTCCTACAGAGGTGGGTTTTATATATATGGAATTATTGTTTTTGATAATTTACGCCATTCCACTGGTTTTCATTTTTTCATATAGCCTAATTCAACTTAGTTTAATAATAAGTTATTTAGGAAGTAAACATTCGGTTGGAAATAGTCAATCAAGCTCATACACCCATACGGTGGATGGTAATCTTCCTTTTGTAACTATTCAACTTCCTATTTATAATGAACGATATGTAGTTGAGCGTCTGATTGATGCCATTACTGCATTTGAATATCCCAAAGAAAGGTTTGAAATTCAAGTTTTAGATGATTCAACCGACGAAACAATTGAGATAATCGCACAGAAGGTAAATGCGTATCAACAACTAGGCTTTCAGATTAATCACATTCGTAGAGCAGAACGGACTGGTTTTAAAGCAGGTGCACTTGCTTTTGGCTTAAAGAAGTGCAAAGGAGAGTTTATTGCCATTTTTGATGCTGATTTTGTTCCACCAAAAGACTTTCTCCAAGAAACTATACGACATTTTTCCTCGCCTGATGTGGGAGTTGTACAAACTCGCTGGAAACATATCAACGAAAATTATTCTTTACTTACGCAGTTGCAAGCTTTTGGCTTAGATGCCCATTTTACGATTGAACAAGGTGGCCGAAATGCCGACAAACACTTTATCAATTTTAATGGAACTGCGGGAGTTTGGCGAAAATCTACCATCGAAGATGCTGGAGGCTGGGAAGCAGATACGCTTACTGAAGACTTAGACCTAAGCTATCGAGCTCAAATGAAAGACTGGCGATTTGTGTATTTAGAAAATGTGGGCTGCCCTGCCGAACTTCCCGTAACGATGAGTGCGGTAAAGTCGCAGCAATACCGCTGGACAAAAGGAGCGGCCGAATGTGTGGTAAAAAATCTTCGAAAATTATTGACTGATAAACATTTAGGGTTTGGCACCAAACTTCATGGGTTTTATCATTTGATGAATAGTGCGGTCTTTGTTGCCGTACTATTACTTTCACTTCTTAGTGTACCGATGATGTTTTTAGGGAAAGATTCAAGTGTTTATGCTTCATTTTTTCGTTATTCGGCCTTATTTCAAGTTAGTTGGGTAATTTTAGGTTGTTTTTATTGGATTTCGTTCCAAAAAACTGGTTTAGGAATTTTTGAGTTTATTAAAAGATTTGTCTGGTTTTTACTTTTCATGATGGGTTTATCGTTTCATAATTCGGTGGCGGTTGTTGAAGGCTGGTTAGGGAAGAAAACGCCTTTCGTACGTACACCAAAGTTTAATGTAAATACCCAAAAAGACTCTTGGCGAGGCAATATTTACATTGTTCAAAGTATCAACAAAAGCACATGGATAGAGCTTTTTTTAATGCTTTATTTTATTTCTGCTTTAATTATTGAATTATCTCTTGGGCAGTGGGGGCTCGTTCCTTTTCATTTGATGCTCATTGTTGGCTATGGAAGCATACTTTATTATACCTTCCTGCAAAATCGAACTGCGTAAGCTGGCTTCTTATTAAAGAAAAAACCACTGACTAATACATCGTATAAATCAGTGGCAATCTTTTGACTTTATCTTATGGCTTTTACTTTCCACCAACCACAACTTCACAAAGCTCAGCGGCTTGAAGATATTTTTGAGCAATTTGCATTACATCTTCTGCTGAAACTCCACTTACTTTCTGAATATAATTCTGATAGAAATCAATTGGTAAAGCTTCGAGTATGACAATTTTTTGGCGGTCGGCTACTTCAAAAGGTGTATTAAGCGACCCCACAAAAGCACCAATCATATAGTTTTGAGCTGTTTCGAGTTCGTTTGCTGAAATTGGTTCGGTTTGTAATCGCACAATCTCTTTATGTATCTCATCAATCGTCTGTTGTGTAAACTCTTTTTTCACATCAGTACCTATTATTAAATACCCACCCTCTCGTTGCGGAATCAATGATGAAGAAATACCATAGGTAAATCCTTTTTCTTCACGTATATTTTTCATTAATCGGCTACCAAAGTATCCGCCAAAAATAGTATTTGTTACTACAAATTTAAAGAAATCTGGGTGTGAGCGATTGAAAAGTCTTCTTCCTAAGCGAATAGATGATTGAAGGTTTTCTGGGCGATTAATTAACAAGTTTTCACCAACTACTGGGCTTTCAGGGAATTGTTCACCTATTTTTTCTGGAGTAACCAAAGGCATTTGACCTAATACTTCATTCAAAGCCGAAATTTCTGTTTCTTCGAAGCTTCCTGATAAAAATATAGTAAAAACCTTTCCTTTTATTTGCTTCCCGTAAAAATCTGTTACTGCTTCGCGTGTAATATTTTCGATAGTTGCTTGCGTAACCGATTTCCCGTAAGGATGATTTTTACCAAAAATTTGCTCTCTGAAAGCTTGACTCGCCACGAAAGCTGTTTTTTCGAGATTGACTTTGAGTGTCTGTGAGGCAATATTTCTTTGCATTTCAAATTCTTCACTCGGAAAGACCGATTCTGTGATTAATTCTTTCAGCATTGGCAATAATTTAGTCAAATGCTTAGTAAGACCATGCACAGTGATTGTCAGACGCTCAAATGCTTGATTGATTTCAATAAATGCTCCATATTGGTCGAAAAACTCGCTAATCTCAACTGCTTTAAAGTTTTTGGTTCCTTCCGTGAGCATTTTGGAAACAAAGAGCGATTCTCCACCTATGACATCAAATCTACTTCCTGCATCGAAAATAAGCTCTAATCGCACAACTGGCTGTTCGCCAGCACGCACACTGTATATTGTAACGCCGTTATTTAATGTATGTTTATCTGCCTTCGGAATATGAACGGTTTCTACTTTTCTCGATGGTGGAGCAATGGTACGGTCTAAAATCATCAAAAAATCTGAATAATATGCTGTATAAAAAGTGTCTAATTGCCAACTAAGGTGTAAATGTATAGCTAAAAAGATAAAAACCTTAGCCTTTGCATAGAAAAACGCACTTGCGATGATAAAAGTTTTATCAAACACAAGTGCGATGCGTTTATTTAACCGAAAATGCTTATTCTAAGCTAATACCGTAGCAAGTAGTACGAGAAGAGCTTTGATAAGTACCACAAATCATTACACCCTCTTCTTCGTTTTCTTTAGCTGCTTTAATAGCTGCTTTGAAATCATTGGCAGAATTAATGCGTTTATCGCCTACTTTCATAATCACAAAACCTTCACGCATTTGTGTATAGTCAGCAATGTCTCCTTCATAAATTTTCTTCACAATTACGCCATTTTGAATACCCATGCGTTGTTTTTCGCTTGAAGAAAGTTCTGATAATTCAATACCAAGTTGCTCGAAAAGTTTATTTTCAGAAACCACCGTATTTTTCACAATATCTTTTCCACCATCACGATTACGAAGTGTAACCTCATATTCTTTCAATGAGCCATTACGGTTGACTGTTACTTTTGTTGACTCACCCGGACGTTTACGACCTATCATTTCTTGCAATTTAGGACCGCTTTTTGTTTCAATTCCATCAACTTTTACAATTACATCACCTTTTTGGATACCTGCTGCTTTCGCTGCACCATTTTCAACAACATCTGCTACATAAATACCTTCATCAGTTTTGGTCTTTAACTCTTCTGCTTTCTTGCTATCTAGTTCCACTAAATTAATACCCAAATATCCTCTCTGAACATTTCCATACTTCACAATATCAGCTGTTACTTTTTTCACGATTTCAGAAGGAACTGCAAAAGCATAACCAGCATAAGCACCATTTGGACTAGCAATGGCAGTATTAATACCAATTAACTCACCTTTCAAATTTACCAATGCACCACCACTATTACCTGGGTTTACAGCAGCATCCGTTTGAATAAATGATTCAATGGCATCGCTTGTTCTCTGGCGTCCATCTTCTCCATAACGGCGATACATTTGTTGCTGTTGCTTTTCTGAAAGAATACCAATACTACGCCCTTTTGCACTTACGATACCCGCCGTAACAGTCGATTCTAAATTAAATGGATTTCCTACCGCCAATACCCACTCACCTACACGTACATTATCTGAATTAGCGAAAGTAATTGCAGGTAGCTTTGTACCTTCAACCTTGATAACAGCAATATCAGTAGAGGGGTCAGTACCCACAATCTTAGCAGTATATGATTTATGGTCGGCTGTTACTACTTCAAGTTCTGTTGCACCTTCAACTACGTGGTTGTTGGTAGCGATAAAGCCATCGTTTGTGATGATTACTCCCGAGCCTGATGATTCTTGTTGTTGACTACGTGGCTGGCCAAATTGACCAAAAGGGCTATCTCCGCCAAAGAAATCATCAAAAATTGAGCGTTGTTGAGAAACTGCCCTAATTGATTTGGCTTTGATGTGCACTACCGATGGAGTTGTGAGTTCGGCCGCATAAGTAAAATCGCCTGGAACACCCGCTGGACCATCATAATTTGCTAAGCGTGCAAGTGATGGTTTTGAGGCTTCGTTGAAAATTACATCATTTCCACCAAAGCCGAGCATACGAAAGCCTCCAATTGTTGCAATACTGCTCAATACTGCAATACCGACTGTTTTTAAATTGCTATTCATTTTCTTGACCGTTAATTTTACAGTTTATGCTTATTTACCTAACTGATTTTCTGATTCAATTATTAGTAAAGTATATTCAAATCTTTGTATTTATAACGAAATAGGTTTGCTTTTGTTTATTGCAAAGTTAACGTAAAAGTATTGACTAAAATTCGTGTTCTTTGCGATTTTTAACAAATTTTAACGACTAATATTTAGCCCGCTTCGATACGCAAAAAGCAAGGTATAGATTTTGCTTCTATACCTTGCCTTTTAAAATTAACTACGCTGATTAAGCAATTTCAATTAAACGAGGCTCTTTTGGCTTTGCTTCTTCTTTTTTAGGTAATTCTAAGCCTAATACACCATCAATGTAAGTTGCTACAATTTTATCAGTATCCACTGTTTTTGGTAATGTGAATGAGCGTTTGAAAGAGCTAAAGTTAAATTCTTTGCGAGTATATTTACCTACTGTTTCTTCGGTTTCTTCTTTTTTCTCCGTTGAGATAGTCAATGTGTTTTCGTGAACATTTACTTTGAAATCCTCTTTCTTCAAACCCGGAGCTGCTAATTCAATCTTAAAAGCATTTTCGTTTTCCAAAACATTGACAGCTGGGAAGGATTGTTGATAAGCAGGAGCTACACGTTCAAAATCGTTCAAAAGGTTTCCGAATACTGTTGGGAATACTGGTGCGAAATTTCTTACTAAAGTTGCCATAATCTTTATTGTTTAATGTTTGTTTCTTTATTGGTGCCACTTTATTGCAGCGATGACTCCAATTCATCAATTTGTGTACCACTCACAAAAACAAGACATTTTGTCTTGAAAATAAAAATACAACAATAAAATAAATGACAAATTGTCTTGAATTTATTTTTTATATGTGACGAGAAGTCAGCTTCTAGACATGTGTAAATCTATTGAACAACAAAAAAGGATTTGACCAGTGCCAAATCCTTTCTATAGATTCTAAAGATATTTTCTTATTTCAGTGCTTTCTGAACAACCAACTTGCCAATTTCTTTACCAGATTTCAAACCTTCATCACAAGCCGAACGGAAGTGAATACCTCCATATACACGACTAATTGATGCTTGATCTGCGGCTTCTTGAAATGATTTGAATTGACCCACACCGTGCCCAAAACGAGCTTCTGTAGAATCTGTAAATGCTACATTATCTCCGAATAACTCTGTAAGTACTTCAGCCGATGCTCCAGAAATTGTACTATGCCCGCTTGTATATTCTGGGAAAGGTGGTGTTTGTAAAAATGGAACCCATTTCGTATCTACACTTGCATTTATAATTGTCTCTGGGCGAATTTTATGAAAACGATATTTTGTTTCCCAACATTGAATAAAAGCATCACGTAATGCCATCGAAACCAATAAATAGGCCTGTGCCGACTTCGCAAAATCTACTTTCTTATCTTTACATACTGTATGTACAATGGCTAACCAGTGCCCACCAGGGGTCATTTTTTTATCGGCAAACATCACGTGCCCCTGTACGTTCATCACAAAAGCATTGTCATCCCAGAACCAAGCAATACGTTTTTGTTCTTCTGAAAGGGTATTACCCATATTATATACTTCTAAAACTTCTTTCATAAATGGGCTCGTTTTAGCCAAATCATACTTGAATGGTGGAGGTGGCAGAAACTGAGAAGAAGAATCAATAATCATTGGTCTGATTTTTCCCCAGTTCGGCTCAATGGCATCGGCATACGAAGGAGGTGTTGGTGTCCAAGTACCTGGTTTATTCTGTAAAGTATAGCGTAAACCACGTGTCTGCGGGTAATTATCTTTTTTAGCATAAGCCAAAACAGCTTTTCCCATTTCTGTTCCATAAGCAACCGAACGCTCAATTACCTCGCTTGGCACACCAGCCGCTTCAAATTTCTTATCTAAATCTTTTTCGAAAGCATCATATCTATCAACTGAAAAAGTTAAACCACGTGCAACAGTCATGAAAGCCTTAATACTAGCCAACTGATAGCAATACTCTTTTCCTGCTTCTGGTTTTGGGGCTTCATTAAAGTCTTTTACTTTTCCAACCATCGAAGGATAGTCTTTATTTCCTTGAACTAAGGCCTCATAGCCAGCCAAAGTAGCGTAAGAATAAATACGACTGGCAACTGGTGGTGTAAAAATATCATGTACGATTACATCTGTAAGTTGATTCACACAACTATGATAAAAATCAGCATTGTTTACTTGCTCGGCATACTCGGCAGCACTTTTTTGCTTACAGGCGTTTGTCAATGCCACAAACGCAAATACTGTTAGCAGGGTTTTAAGAGGTTTCATTGTTCAGACTAAAGTAAATGGTTAGTTTGCCCCCTCTTGGGGGCGTCACAAAAATACATGGTTTTCTTTAGAAAATATATTTAAACTTCTGATTTAATGGAAAATGTATTTTAGAAGATAACTAGAAATTTAGTCCCTTCGCCCAATTTGGAAACTACCTTCAAATTTCCCCCATGCATTTGCATAATTTGCCGCGAAAGACTCAAACCAATGCCCGAACCTGTTTTTTTAGTTGTGAAAAATGGAATAAAAATCTTTTCGATAGCATCAGGCTCTATACCGATTCCGTTATCAGAGATTTCTATAAACCTTTGATTATCGGCCTGATACAATCTTATTCTAATTTCAGGATTTAGCTTATTTTCAACTGCTTCAATGGCATTTTTCATCAGATTTATCAAGACCATTTCAATATGTTCAGCATCAACAACTAAAGAAAAATCATATTTTAAATCAGTTTCTAACACAATTCGCTTCTTTTTTAATTGGGGTTGAATCAGATTCAGCACTTGGCCGACCAGCGTTTTAGCAGTAGTTTCTGCAAAAATTGGTTTCGGAATTGTTGTAAATTCTCGATAAGCATTGACAAAGTTCATAATGCCTTTACTTCGATTTTCGATAGTTTGAAGAGCTTCTTTTAAATCATCGACCGTTTCTTTAATTTCCGTTTTTTCGGATAAATCAATTTCGATAATTTCTCGCATCGTGCTTGCTAATGAAACGATTGGCGTAACGGAGTTCATGATTTCGTGGCGTAAAACCTTGGTGAGATTTTGCCAAGCATCTAATTCTTTTTCTTGCAACTCTGACTGAATATTTTGCAAGGAAACTAGCTTAATGATTCTCCCGCGTAAACTTACCGTAGTAGAGCTAATGGTAATTTGTTGCTCTTTAGAAGTTTCATAAAGAGCCTTTCCGCCAGAAGGTAAATCCTTCAGAATCTCAAATAAACGATTGTGCGTATTATTATTTAATTCATTGATATTGCGTAATCTATAAATACCCAATGTTCGGAAAGCTGCATTATTAATAAGTTCAATCTTTCCAGAAGCATCAAACGACAGTAAACCCACATTGACATGCTGAACAATGGTATTAATAAAGTGAAGATTGGCTTCTTTTTCGGCACGTGCTTGACGAAAAGCATCTAGTACAGCATTTAGTTGTTGATTTATTTCCTGAAAACTTTCGCCTAAACTGTTATCCGACCTAAACTTAACTGTAAAATCAGCATAACGAACTGATTCAAAAAAACGAACCAACTTTCGGTTTACAGAAACAACGTAGCTGTAAGTTATATAAAACATGATTCCAGCCAATATAATTAATAAAGAAGCGGGCAACCACTGTTTACTCATTGCAAGGTTTATTCCCGTAAGCAACAATAGTGTAAGCATGGCCAACCGCCACAATACTCCTATCGAAAAATGTTTCATAACTGCTTCATGTTTAATGTAATAGCCTTTTATTAAATTATTGATTTTTGGAAATGATATTACTACAAATCATGTAATTTTCTATCATCAAAAATACGTCTTTTATATATTCTTTTTTACCACTCATCAGAAAAAGACAAAATCTTTCACCAAGTATCTTGCATTGCATAGTACCTTATTATATCTTTGTATCGTCAACTTCGGAAAGAAGCTGCTGAAAATAAAGGAAACTTAAACTTTTTAAATTCCCCCTTTTGAAAAAATAAGGGATTAAAGATATGGATTTAGAAAACGCACAAGTGCAGATGCGAAAGGGTATTTTGGAGTACTGCATCCTGCACATAATTTCGAGGGGCGAAATTTACGCTTCCGAAATTTTATATGAGCTCATCAATGCTAAGATAATGGTTGTTGAGGGAACGCTCTATCCGCTCCTAACTCGCCTCAAAAACGCAGGCTTATTAGATTATAAATGGGTAGAATCGACGTCAGGGCCACCAAGAAAATATTATGTATTGACCGATACAGGCCAAGTATTCCTTGATAACCTCAATAATACTTGGAACGAATTATCTGAATCGGTTTCAACAATTATCAGCAAAAAACAAAAGGATTGAGGGGGTTGCTAATATTTGAAAATATCTCTAACAACAGAACATAAACCGATAAGTACTCTGAAGTATTTTTGCTTCAGTCTATCGCTCAATCATTCAGCATAATACAATGAAAAAGACTATTCAAATCAATATAGCCGGCATGGTTTTCAATATTGAAGAAGATGCCTACGAAAAGCTTAACAACTACTTAGCTTCTATTAAACAATATTTTTCGAGCTACGAAGGTAGTCTAGAAATTGTTTCAGATATTGAAGCACGTATTGCCGAAAAATTCTGGACTAATCAAAAATCTGATGTTCAACCCGTTATCACAACTGAGGCAGTCAATGACCTCATCAAATCAATGGGCAGTGTAGCTGATTTTGAGGCGATTGAAGAAGAAGAAGACTTGAGAAATAGTACTCAAACGGCAACTAACAGTTCGCAATCAGGTACACACAACCAAACATTCACTGAAAATCCACAAGCACAAACTGGTAGCACACAGTCCGCACAACCAAAACGCCTCTACCGCGATGTAAAACGCAAAGCTTTAGGTGGAGTTTTAGCTGGATTGGCTCACTACTTCAATATTGATGTGGTTTGGGTACGTATCATTTTCTTATTCCTATTCATGGGGCTTCCGCCAATCAGCGAAGACTTTGGGCCGTTCTCTGGATTTGTATTTTTAGGTTATTTTATTTGTTGGATTGTATTCCCACCAAACTATAACCTCGATGAAGACAAAAAAATCAAAAAGTTTTACCGCGATAATGACGATAAGGTTTTAGGTGGCGTATGTAGTGGTTTAGGAGCATACTTTGGCGTAGATGCTACCGTTATCCGTTTATTATTTGTTTTAGGTGTATTCTTATTTGGTACTGGATTCTTAGCTTATATCATTCTTTGGATTGTGGCTCCAAAAGCACAAACACTTACCCAAAAAATGGAAATGAAAGGTGAGCCTGTAACTTTATCGAATATAGAAACAAATATCAAAGAAAGCATCAATGTGGATAAAAACGCTCCAGAAAATAGCTTAACAAAAGTGCTTCTTTTCCCTTTCAGATTGGTGGGTATGGTTATCAAAGGTTTAGGTGAAATCTTGAAACATCTCGGACCAGTTGCACGTGTATTAGCTGGTGTAATGTTAATGCTGTTCTCATTAGTGGCAATTGTTGGTGTGGTAGCAGCCGTAGCGGCTTTCTTTGGGGTAACTTCAGGTATTGAAGGAACAGAATTCTTTGATAACAGTCCATTCAAGATGTTCTCGCAAGATATTCACCCAATGGCTGGTTTCTTCGCTTTCTTGGCAATGTTCACACCATTTTTAGCACTTTTATTGACAGGTCTTACACTTTTATCAAACAGACGAATCGGCAACCGTAATTTCTGGATTTCATTATTGGGTCTTTGGTTGGCGGGTTTGATGGGTACGGGTATTTTAGCAACTAAATATGCCCTTAACTTCAAGAAGAAAGGTCGTGTTGAACAAGTAAAAAATTATCCTTTTACTTTGGTAGGAAAAACCTTGGTTTTAGATGCTAACAATAATCAAATAGATGATTTTGACGAATTCCATGTGAATGATGATGTAGAAGTTTATTTAGAAGGATATGATGGAACAGATTTGAAATTAGAACAACGTTTCGAATCCTCGGGCCCTACTCGTGCAGAAGCAGAAAATAATGCCAAGAACATTGTGTATAATCTTTCACAGAAAGATTCAACGCTTACTTTCGACCAAAAAATTAAACTTGCGGAAAATGCACGTTTCCGTGGCCAAGAACTTGAAATGACTCTTTACATTCCATTCGATAAACCATTCAAAATCACGAAGTCTTTCTACCATAGTGTATATAGAAGAGATTGGAACAAACATGATTTTGATATTGATGGCGATGATGTTGATAAATATACGTATGTCATGAAGCGTGACTCTGGTATGGTTTGTCGTGATTGTCCTAAATTAAGCGATGAAGAGCGTGAAGCACTCAGAGAGAGTAATTACGATGATGGAGATTCAGCTTTTGATTACGATGTTTTCGACCAAAAAGGTCAACACCAAAAGAAATTCGCTGATTTGAAGGGTTTTGACAAACTAAATGTAGCGGGTGCATTTGTTGTAACCGTTCGTCAAGGTAGTTCATTTGAAGTGATTGCCGATTCTGACGACCAAGACGTTTTAGATGATATAGACTTTGATTTACGTGGAAATACGCTCGAAATTGACCATAAGGATAAATTCTCTTTCGGTCGCAGAAATTCCACTATTAGAATCAATATCACATTGCCAACCTTAGAAAGACTCGATGTTTCGGGTGCATCTACAATCAAGGTATTAGGATTCAAAGATAAAAACCGTGACTTAGCCATCGAGCTAACTGGTGCTTCAAAAGCGGCTATTGATGTAGAAGCTCGTAAAATCGAATTCGATGCTTCGGGTGCATCAAAAGCAGATTTAAGAGGCTCGGCTGAAAAAATCAATGTTGATGTTTCAGGAGCTTGCCAAATCAATGCCACGCGAATGGAAATTAAACAAGCCAAAGTTGAGGCAAGCGGAGCAAGCCATGTAGATTTCGGAAAACTTGAAGATTTAGACTCAAATACCAGTGGAGCAAGTAAGGTTAGTAGAGATAATTAGTAGAAACTTGAGGCATCTTAAATTTTGAAAGAAATATTACTCATTGCCGTCAGTTAACTGACGGCAATATACATCAATTACACTAAGCTTTTTTAGTAGATAATACCCTTTTGTGTGAAGAGGTTTGGGATGATTATTTTATTTATTGGTCAGTAAGCTTAAAGATTCGTTCCATTAAAATCCACTTTTCTCCAGTTTTGGCCATGGGCAAGGCTTGTTGATATTTCCACATTAGTGCCTCCCATTCTTGTACTTTAGGATTATCAGCATCCATGGCTGACTTCTTCTCGAACGAAAACTCATCAGTAGTATCCATTATCATAAACAAGCGATTTCCTACCCGATAGATTTCCATTTCCGTAATTCCTGCATCGGTTATGCTCTTGGCTATTTCATCCCAAATTTTCTTATGGTAGGCCTCATATTCGGCTATTAATTGAGGGTCATCTACCAAATCAAGGGCAAGTGTGTAGCGTTTCATAGGGTATTTTTTGAATATTTTTATATTTATAAATTACTGATAGTCAACATTTTCATCGAAAAACAAAAATGTTTTTTCCGTTTTCAACAATATTTTTCGTAAAAATCGTTTGAAATTAAACAGATTTTTTCGTTATTTCATTTGAGAAGTAAATTTTTGTTATACTTTTGCAGCCTTAAATTTTTTGTAACACTAAAAAGGATTAAATACTATGTATTGGACACTCGAACTTGCGTCGTATCTGGAGGACGCCCCGTGGCCCGCTACAAAAGATGAGTTGATAGATTTTTCGATTCGTTCGGGAGCACCCATTGAAGTGATAGAAAACCTACAAGAACTTGAGGACGACGGACAACCCTACGAGAGCATTGAGGAGATTTGGCCAGATTATCCGACCAAAGATGACTTTTTCTTTAATGAAGATGAATATTAAGCAGAGTTTCTGATTCAGTAGCGTATTCTGATTTAAAAACATTACCTATAAAGCAGCAGTTAGACCTCTAATTGTTGCTTTTTTATTTCTCACTAACATGAATTTTGTTTCGAGCATTATCCTCCTACTGGTTTTAACTTTGGTCGTTTACGCTTGTCTACCAAAGAAAAAAACTGAAAATTATGTTTTCAAATACAATATCAAAGCACCCAGTGCTAAAATGGAATTACCCCAAAATTTAAAGGAAATTTCAGGGCTTTCGTTTTATCAAGAGAATCAACTCGCTTGTGTCAATGATGAAAATGGGAGCGTCTTTATCTATGATTTAACTCAAGAAGCTGTCATTGAAAAAATTGATATCGGTAATAACGCCGACTACGAAGGCATTGAAGTGGTTGATGGAGAAATATTTATCATGAAAAGCAATGGAAAAATCAAAGGTTTTAGAATAAGCGATGCCACCGAACGAAAAATAGACTGTACAGATAAAGATGTAAAAGAATATGAAGGCCTTAGCTATCATCCCCAAACTCAAAGCCTTTTGTTGGTGAGCAAAGAAAAAGATAAGGATAAAAATGACAAGAAAACGATTTATGCCTATTCTTTAAAAACGGAGCGTTTTGGTAAGTTCTTGAGTATTGATGAAGACCTCGTACGCGGAAACGATGGTAAAAAAACATTTGCCCCTTCAGGCATTGCCATTCACCCGATAACTGGCGAGATTTTTATCATTTCTTCCCAAGGTAAAAAACTATTAGTACTCTCAGCAAATGGGGATAAAAATTGCCTAATCGAACTTGACCCCGAAACATTTGTTCAACCCGAAGGTATCTGCTTTACACCCAATGGAGATTTATATATTTCTTCGGAAGGAGAAAACGAAAATGGGTATATTTTGAAGTTTGAGTATCAACAAAGGTAATTTTTGTAATTTTACTCGTGTAAACTTCAAAAACAATCAATCATGAGAATAATTCTAACCCTTATCTTCATCTCAAACTTTGTATTTGCTCAGGTTGGCAAAGAAAAAGTTTTAGTAACTGACCTTACAAAAATCAAGCAAATTGGAGCAATCAATGTTTCTCCTGATGGTAAAAAAGCCATTTACTCAGTTCGTACTACCGAACAGTCGGAAGAAAATAAGCTTGAATATGATTACCGCTCGCATCTTTACCTAACCGATTTTCAAACTACCAAACAAATTACTCGTGGTACAGAAAGTGTAGGAAGTGCTGTTTGGTCGCCAGATAGTAAGCAAATTGCTTTTGCTAGAAATGTAAAAGGCAAATCGCAGATTTTTATAATGCCTCTTGATGGTGGCGAGGCATTCCAACTTACTGATGTAAAATACGGTGCATCAAACCCTAATTGGTCGAAAGATGGTTCAAAAATCTCGTTCAGCGTTGGACTTTCTCTTTCAGAACTTGTAAAAGATACACTTCTTAATCCTACGAAAAGCCTTCCAGCTTGGTCTTTAGAAAAGCCAGGATTTACGAAAAATGAATTTTTAAAGCCCGCAAAAGGTGTAAAACCAAACCCTGATGGAACTATTGAAGAAATTAGAGCTTATTTAGAGAAAGATGTTGAAGATAAAAAAGCAAAAGTAATCAATCGTCTGAATTTCCAAGGAGAAGCTACGACTCAACCCGAACTCAATTTTTCACATATCTACGTAATTGATGCTCGTGAAGGTGCAAAACCAATGCCTGTAACCGCTGGTTTTAATAGTTTTGGCGGTGGTGCGTGGCTTCCAGATGGCAGATTAGCTTTTGTAACAGCTCTTGATTCTCTACAACACCCAGACCGCGAACAAGACAACAAAGTATCGTTAATGAATGCCAATGGCTCAAACCGCAAAGTGATTTTATCTGAAAAAGGCAAATCTTTTGGCGGTGTTTCTTTTTCCCCCGATGGGCAAAGTATGGTTTATACTAAATCGAATTCACAAGGTGTGAATATTGGAGAACTCTTTTTAGCGAAAGCTGATGGTTCTAATTCACAACTTATTAAATTTGACCGCTCGGTTAGTGGACTTACTTGGTCGAAAGATTTGAAATATGTTTACTTTACTGCTCAATCGAATGGTGGACAACCTATTTATAGAATTGATGTAAATAGCAAAAAGGTTGAACAATTGACTGATTTCGATTCTGGTATTCTTGGCTTCGACCTTTCTGCTGATAAAATCATTTATTCAAAAACTGAAGTTGCCAATCCAAATGAACTTTATGTAGCAGATTTACAGATGAAAAACCCTGTAAAAATTACATCAATCAATGATTGGGTAAAAAATAAAGCTCTTAGTTTTCCAGAAAAACGTACTTATACCAACTCAAAGGGGCAAAAAATTGAATATTGGATAATGAAACCAAGCAATTTTGAGGCAGGAAAAAAATATCCACTTTTATTAAATATGCACGGAGGCCCAACTGCGATGTGGGGCCCTGGAGAGTTTTCGATGTGGCATGAGCATCAGTATTTTTGTTCACAAGGCTACGGTGTAGTTTACGCCAATCCACGCGGTTCAGGCGGTTATGGTTTAGAATTTATGCGTGCTAATATTAAAGATTGGGGAACTGGCCCAACTGAAGATGTATTGGCCGCTGCTACCGATGCAGCTAAAGCAGCATGGGTTGATACTGCTCGCCAAGTAATTACTGGCGGTTCTTACGCTGGTTATCTTACTGCTTGGATTGTTGCTCATGACCATCGTTTCAAAGCTGCATTTGCCCAACGTGGTGTTTATGACCTCACCACATTCTTAGGTGAAGGTAATGCGTGGCGTTTGATTCCAAGTTATTTTAATTATCCGTGGAATGATACGCAAGAAAAAGTATTAGAAAGTAATTCTCCTTATACATTCGTTGATAAAATTCGTACGCCATTGCTTATCAAGCACGGAGAAAATGACCTACGTACAGGGGTAATTCAAAGCGAAATGATGTATAAATCAATGAAAATAATGGGCAAACAAGTAGAA
Source organism: Emticicia oligotrophica DSM 17448 (assembly GCF_000263195.1). Taxonomy (GTDB): domain Bacteria; phylum Bacteroidota; class Bacteroidia; order Cytophagales; family Spirosomataceae; genus Emticicia; species Emticicia oligotrophica. The sequence goes on along the minus strand of NC_018748.1, from coordinate 1,988,202 downwards.
TATGTACGTATGCCGGGTGGAACCCATGAACTTTCTCGTTCGGGGAATGTTCGTCAACGCATTGACCGTATGCTTCGTATTTATGAGTTTTTTGAAAGATTTGTTGGAACGAAGTAATTCCCTTCGGCTTCGCTCAGGGAACGGAGACTAAAAAGACAAAAAAAGCCGAGGCAAGACCTCGGCTTTTTATTACTACACTTACCTAAACCCTAAAACTCCATAGGTACGCTCACACTCGTCGTATCCCAGGAAATGGTTAAAGTCTTATCATCAGTAGTGATTGTTAATTTTTCCACTACATCACTTAATTTCTTTACAGGAACAGTTACTTCTGCAACATTTTTATCTTTGATTTTCTCGTAACCGTAAGCACCCCACTGTTTCAATTCGCTATTAAGAATGATTGTCCATTCTTTTTCACCTAATTTCGAGAATAATGAATACGTACCAGCTTTAACTGATTTTCCTCCAAACTTCACATCTTTCTTAAAAGTAATTTCGGTAGCTTCATTGGCACCTGTACGCCATACAGTTCCGAACTTCTCTAAACCGCCAAAAACTACACGACCTTTTTTAGATGGTTGACCATACGACACTTTTACGTTAGTACTTTCAGCTGAAACTCTTGGGCTAGCTTGTCCAATTGCTAAAGTGCTGATTGTAAGCATTAAGGAGAAAAAGAATAATACTTTTTTCATATAAGTTATTAAGATTGAAAATTAGTTGATTTATTTCTATTAACGTGAAAACTTGTCTTTTAGTTTGAATAGTTTATAATATTTATATTAAGCGGTTATTCTTTTACTCGCTCTGCAAAAATCTTAGCCATTTCTCGTGGATTAGTTGGTTCAGGATTAATTTTATCCGATTCTACTAATCCATCTCTTAAACGAATAATACGGTGAGAATATTTGGCAATATCTTCTTCGTGAGTTACCATTACGATGGTGTTTCCTTTTGAGTAAAGTTGGTCGAAAAGCTCCATAATTTCGTACGAAGTTTTGGTATCTAAGTTTCCCGTTGGCTCATCGGCTAATAAAATACTTGGGTCGTTTACCAATGCACGGGCAATGGCTACGCGTTGACGTTGTCCACCCGAAAGTTCGTTGGGTCGGTGATGTGCACGATTATCTAAACCTACATTTTTTAATGCCAACATGGCTTTTTCCGTACGCTGAGATTTGGTATAACCTGCATAAATGAGTGGTAATGCCACATTTTCAAGAGCAGATTGGCGTGGAAGTAGGTTAAAGGTTTGGAATACAAAGCCAATTTCCTTGTTTCTAACCTCCGCCAATTCGTTTTCTGACATTCGGCTTACATCATTATTGTTCAGAATATATCTACCTCCTGTAGGCGAATCTAAGCAACCAATAATATTCATGAGTGTTGATTTCCCAGAACCTGATGGCCCCATAAATGCCACATATTCGCCTTTATCAACCGATATAGTTACCGATTTCAAGGCATCAATTATTTCGCTACCCATGATGTAGCGTTTTGAAATATTGGTGGTTTCGATAATTTTCATGAAGCCCTACCTTTTATGAAAGATTGATTGTTTCGTTAAATAAAAAGCCCCCAAAGAGGATTGAGGGCTAAATTACAGAATCATTTAAAATCGTCGTTTGTTTTTTCCATCAATGCTTTTTGGGCTTGATAGATGGAAAGAAATGCTTGGTAATCGGTAGGAGGACTTAGTTGCTGAACTTTACTGAGGCCATCTCCGGCATAGTCTTTCATACCAATTTTCAACGATTGTAGCGTGTATAACTTCCACAGTTCTACGGAGTTATCGTTTACTTCAACTGCCCTGAAAATTGCCTGATAGGCTTCATTCGGCTTTTTTAGCTTTTCATTATAAAATTCTATATAATTTCTCAAGACTATCGAATTGAGCGGCATTTGAGCTAAAACTTTATCATAATTCTCTTTTGTTGCTTGAGTATTTTGCTTAAGCGAATTTACTAATTCATTACCTTGGTCTTCTTGAAATTCGGCGAGTGTTTTTTGATAATCCTGCTGTTGTAGGAGCTGTACCGAAGATATATCACCAGCACGGTTTAGGTACGAAAGGGCTTTATCATAAATACCCTGTTGTAAAAACCACATTCCCACTACTTGATTATAAAGAGGTTTGTGTTTGGTTGAATCGTTGGCCAGAACTGCTAATTGCTTTATTCCTTCTAGTTTGTTTTCGGCATAGTAATTTCTACAAGAAATAGCAAATTCTAAATCTTCAAAATAAGAATTATTCAACTCTTTCTTTTGAATATTTTGTAGTTCTTTCGTGCTATAACTAAACTGATAATTATTGAATGTAGAAAGATTATAAAGTAAAGCAAACTGACTCACATTCAACAATGAATCTTTTGTTAGATTAAGATTCGTAGCAGCTACTCGCTTTGAGAGCTTATCAAATGCCGCACGATTAGCTCTCAAACTTGTATAAGTAGTAGTATTATTTTCAAATTTCAATACTTTCAAATCTTCGGTGGTGTTGGCTTTATATTTTAACTGATAAGCCAGTAAATTAGATTCTGTCAATTCGCAATTTTCACAGTGCTCTTTAGCTAGGTTCAAATAGTAAAAGGTCGAATCAATCACTTTTGTTTTTTCATACAACTGTGCTAAGTTCGTAAGAATAGCCTCATTTGTTGGAAATTTACTTACCCCTTCTCTTAAAGTAAAGAGTGCGTCAAAGAACATATCTTTTTCCTGCAATACCTTACTCAAACCTACATACGCAAACGCACTTGCATTTTTTTCCAAAGCATTTTTCAGAAAAACACCAGTATTTTCTTTATCGTTGTTCTTTTGAGCTAATGAAGCTAAAGCATAATTTGATTTATGATTACGAATATCGAAGTGTAAGGCTTCTTTGTAAAATGTTTCAGCAGCTTGTAAATCATCAGTAGCTAAATAATAATCAGCAATTGCATTATAATAACCAGCTTTTGCTTGAAAGAAATTATTATAATTCTTAAATGAAATAAGCATGAAAACACCGATAGCAGCAGCCAACCTAAAAAGCATCAGTTCATAAAACTTAGGTTTGTAGATAACCTTATGTACTTCTAAACCTTTTTGTAGTGGCTGGATGAAATTTATAAGGATATAAAAAACAAAGCAAATGCCCATTGATAAATGTGCATAAGAGATAAAATCTTCAAATGCTTCGATGAGTGGGTCGTTGGCTGTTGCATAGGCAAAAGTAAGCGTAAGTGTGGTGATAATAGCTAAACCTAAATATAACCATGCTGCAATGGTGCGAAAATTAAACCAATTAGCTTGTTCGGTATATTCTCTAAAACCCCAAATAGCCAAAAGCATGGAAATACCATACAACACCAATGGACTTATCGAAATAATATTCCAATCTATATATTGAGATTTTTCGAGATAGATAAGCAATACATTAAGTAAGTAGATACTTGAGATAGTTAAAAATGAAGGTAAATGATTGCGATTTTTCACGCCCGCATTAGATACAACCCAAACTAAAGCTGCTATGATTTCGTGAGAAATAAACAGTATAAAAATAACCGAAAATACAATTGCGGAAAGTAAACCATAGGAAACAATCGCCAATGCAGGCTGCTGCACCTTACTTGTTATACCAATACCGATTGCTACTAATATAATTAAGGCCGAAAAACTCCCAAAACGTTTGAGGGCGTTTGTACTTGGAGCATAATTATTAAAATAGAATGATAAACCTGCCAATAACGCAAAAGCCACTAAAAATGGCCACTGATTAGTTGCTTGAAAAATAATTTCAAGATGAATGGTTATTAACATTCCCGCCAAAGCAACCATTCCTCCTAAAAACCAATATCGACTCATCGTTGAAAACGCTGTGAGCAATAAAGCTAAACCCAAGCCTAAGCCAAATGCCATTTCATAATTGGCCCAATAATTGACATCCATTGTTGAGGCCAAAAACCTTTCTTTAACAATATATGCGTTTCCATTGACAACAAATCGAAGTTTGCCATCTGAGAAGGTATCAATCGCTGCGGGAATTTCATCGAGCTCACTTAGTATATCCCAATGAATGACATTTTCTAAACCTCGAAACCAAGTGAATGAAAGATATAAGATACAAACAGCAAGAATTGAAAGAATTATACTAAAGCTAATTTGTTCGTTTTTAGGCCAATTTCGCCAAAAAATGAGTTTTTGCATAAATACATTTAGAGTTTTCCACGTGAAACACCTACTTATCCACAGCTTTTACACATTTGCTGTAAATATTTGAGCCGTGAAGATAACGTAAAAACATTGTTTGATTATATTTGCGGTTCTAAAAAACTAAACACCTCAAAGCAATGACACTTCATAAGGAAGGAACAGGCACTATTTCACTTACAATTATCGGACTATTGGCAGCCAATGCCGCACTAAGATATTTTTTACCCGAACAAGAAATTCTTCATACTTTACTACTTGTAGTAAGTATGTTTTTATTTGTAATTGTCGTTCAGTTTTTCCGTAAACCGACACGCGTTACACCTAAAAATTCAAAACACGTAATTGCCCCAGCTGATGGCAAAGTAGTAGTAATAGAAGAAGTAGTAGAAACTGAATATTTCAAGGGCCCACGCCGTCAGGTTTCTATTTTCATGTCGCCACTTAACGTGCATATAAACTTTAATCCTATTTCGGGTATTGTTTCTTATGCCAAATACCATGCAGGAAAATACTTAGTTGCTTGGCATCCAAAATCAAGTACAGAAAACGAACGCACGACAATCGTCGTGAAACACGAAAATGGAACGGAAGTTTTATTCCGTCAGATTGCTGGAGCTTTGGCTCGTAGAATTTGCTGGTATGTAAAAGAGGGACAAGCGGTTGAACAAGGCTCAGAATTTGGTTTTATTAAATTTGGTTCAAGAATTGATATTTTCTTACCACTTGACGCCAAAATTTTGGTAAATATTGATGACAAGCCCGTAGGCGGCGAAACGGTCATCGCAGAATTAGTGTAGGACAGGTTTTTAACCTGTCTTTTTTTCTTATTCTTTTTATCAACGATGTAATTATTGACAGGTTAAAAGCCTGTCCTCTACATGCGGCGATGGCAGAACACAACGAAACAGGAAGTAAAGCCGAAGCAATGGCTGTTGGCTATCTACAAAAGAAAGGTTACGAAATACTTGACCAAAATTATGCTCACGGCAAGGGAGAAATTGATATTATTGCCTTAAAAGATAATTGGTTGGTTTTTGTTGAAGTAAGAGCTCGCTCTGAGGTCGCACATGGGTTTCCTGAACAGACTATTTCAAAAGCAAAAGCGAATTTAATTATTAAAACTGCTGAAAACTATATCTATCAAAACAACTGGCATGGACACGTACGTTTCGATATTATTGCAATTACCGTAGGCAAATATTTCGAGATTGCTCACTTTGAAGATGCATTTTTCTAAAAATACTCCTTAAACAGGACATTCGCTTGTAAGTTTATATCGTTCAAACAGCACAAAAACCAATGGAAGAAATAAAATACCGTTGTTTGTATTTAACAAACAACGGTAAACATCATTAACAATTTTTATCATTAATGTCGCAGGCTTCACCAACAGCCTCAACAGGTTTCATTTCAGCTGATACTTTATTGAGTGTATCTAAGAACACACTGGTCGGTTGTGCCCCGCTAATACCATACTTTTTATTAATAATAAAGAACGGAACACTCGAAATACCCAAATTCTGAAAATGCTTAATTTCTTGTATAACGTTATAAGAAATTTCTTCGCTGCTTAAAACACCTTCTGTTTTCTCTTTCGTCCATCCAAACTCTTCCATAATAGCCACTACTTGTTGGGTATTCGTAAAATCTACGCCATCAGTAAAGTATGCTTTGAAAAAACGTTCTTCCAGTTCATTCTGAAAACCTTCTTCATGAGCAATATGTAAGATTTTGTGTAAAGGAATTGTATTCATCACCTTCGGCATTTTATCAAACTTGAGTTGAATACCCGCTTGCTGCCCAACACCAACTACACGCTCAAACATAGGTTCAATTCTCTCTTTACTTCCGAATTTATTGATGAAGTATGTTTCTCTATCTAAACCCTCCATTGGAATTGTTGGGTCGAGTTGAAATGGATGCCAAGTAATCTCTACTGGCTGGCTATCAAAATTTTCAAGTGCTTTTTCTAAATGTTTTTTTCCAATATAACACCACGGACAAGCAACATCCGAAACAATATCTATTTGCAATGCTTTTTTAGTCATACTCTCTATTCTTAATTTTCAAATAAAACCTACGTAGAAAAAATTTGGTTCAAAAAAAAGGATTCGAATAATCGAACCCTCTTGTAAATTACTAAAGTCTTAGAAAAAATGCTCAATGGGCTTCGACTATTACACAAACTCCTTCCCTTTCACTCCTGCCGACGCCACAAACTCCTTCACTTTTTGTTCATCATCTTTCTTACAAATCATCAAAACATTGTCATATTCTGCCACAATATAACCATCTAAGCCATTAACAACCACCAAGCGGTCTTTAGGGGTTTTTATGATACAATTTTTGGTATTATAAAGCATTGTATGGGCATCAATCGCATTCTCATTTTCATCTTTATCTGAAATTTCATACAATGACTTCCAAGTTCCTAAATCTGACCAACCGATATCCGATAATACCACAAAAACATTCTCAGCACGTTCCATAATACCATTATCAATTGAGATATTCTTGCACTGAGGATACGCCCTATTCAATGATTCTTCTTCTCTTTCTGAATAAAAATCTCCTTTTATTTCTTCAAAGGCCTCAGCCATTTCAGGTAAAAACGCCTCAAAACACTTTTTAATAGCATTTACATTCCAAATGAAAATACCAGCGTTCCAAACAAATTCGCCGCTTTCAACAAACTTAACCGCCCATTCAAGATTTGGCTTTTCGGTGAAAGTTACCACTCGTTTAATATCGCCTTCCGATTCTAAAAATTGGATATAACCATAACCTGTATCTGGACGAGTTGGAGTAATACCCAAAGTAACTAGTACATCGTTTTTAGCCGAGAAATGCAACGCAATACTAATACGTTTACGAAACTCCTCCTCTTTCAGAATAATATGGTCGGCAGGGGCAACTACAATGTTGGCTTCAGGATTTTTAGCTCCAATCTTGTAGCAGGCATAAGCTATACAAGGAGCAGTATTTCGGCGATTAGGTTCAAGTAAAATTTGGTCATCACTCAAATACGGCAATTGCTGCTTGGTTATATCGTAATATTCTTTGCTCGTAACAATGTAAATGTTTTCTTTCGGACAAATCCCGTCAAAACGCTCAACTGTTTGTTGAATCATTGTTTTCCCAACGCCCAATACATCATGAAATTGTTTGGGATTAGTTGTTCGACTAAACGGCCAGAATCTTGTTCCGACTCCACCAGCCATAATAACTACATAATTATTTGCAGAATTATTTTTTTGGGTATCTGTTTGTTGCATTTCTATTGAATTTTCTTTGTTATAATTTTTGTAAATAGCTAATCACTATGGCTTTATGGTGTTTTTAAAAAAACTTTCCAAACGTAAAGCTACATTTTCTCTGATATTCATCCAAAAAAGATTTATATCAGCTATGTGCCATACCTTCATATTTATAAATATACGACCTTTGATATATGGTTTATTTATCCATAAAACACCTTTATGATTTTGTGCATCGGCAGCTTGCTCTACAAATGTAAACTTATAGCCAACCCCACCTTTATTTAGTTCTTTAGGGGCAAAATCTTCATCTAAACGCCATGTAAGAGGGTTTGTACTTACAGATGTACTTAGGCCATCTTCGTAATATTTGGGCAGGAAATCTCTAGCAAAAGTATTCCATGAAACAAATCCTCCTATTTCTTCTGCCGATTTACTTGCTTGAATATTTTCAAAAGTATTAGGTTGCGTAGCAATACCGATGAGATAAGCCTCAACTAATTGTTTTTGTAATGGCTTCCCATCAAAAAACTCTTTCAGTAATCTTTTTGCATGAATAGTTCCCTGACTATGAGACGCAATAATAATTGGGCGACCTTGATTCCAATTTTTTAAATAATATTCAAAAGCTGCCTTAATATCGGTGTAGGCCAAATCAAGGGCTTGTTTTTTATCATCTTGATTGGGTGTCAGAAAAGTGTAGTAGTGTGCCTGACGATAACGAGGTGCATATACTTTTCCAGAACCATTGAAAGCTGAGGCTTGATTTAAAATGGTTGAATTATCTGTTTTTTCATTCAATTCTACATCATTTACATCTCCATTCCATTCATATTGGTTACGAGGTTTATAGGTAAATGTAGTAGGATGTAAAAAGAATACATCTGCTTTAGCTTCAGTTTGATTTTCGTTTACATATAAACCGTTCGGAATTCTATCGGCGGGGTCATTTTTTGTTGGCAAGGCCGCCCACGCATCATTCTGAGCATAATTAGGGGCTGGGGGCACATTTTTAGCATCAAAATGAGTAGATAAAATAGCGTTTTTTTGAGCTTGAGTCTCAAACAAAAACGTACAGAGTGAATAAAATATTACTAGAAAAATTGTCTTTTGCATTGGATATAACTATTTTTCGTTAAAATTGTATGATTTTAATACAAACTACCAATAGTATGCTTGCATATTATTATTTTCTTTTCTATGTTTGACACAAAATTACGTTTTGTTAACCACTAACCAAATATTCTCTATGTACAAACTTTCCGTAAAAAATTGTTTGCTCGGAATTTGCTGCTTTCTCATAACACAGCTCTCGTTTGCTCAAACAAAAGTGTCTGGGACGGTTACCGATGCTACCACTAAAGAACCACTTATTGGGGTAAGTGTTCAGGTAAAAGGTAAAGTGATTGGAACAATCACAAACTCAAAAGGTGAGTTTTCTTTTAATGTATCAACTCCTCCGCCATTTACAATAGTTATTACTTCAGTTGGCTACGAATCTCAAGAAATGAGTGTATCGGGTAATAATGCAGCCATTAATGTTTCGCTGAAAGAACAAGCAATCATGGGTCAAGAAGTTGTTGTAGCTGCTTCAAGGGTTGAAGAATCTGTAATGAAATCACCTGTAACAGTTGAGAAATTAGATATTCGAAGTATCAAAGAAGCTCCAGCTCCATCTTTTTATGACGCCCTTTCAAACATGAAAGGTATTGACATGACTACGCAAGGTTTACTTTTTAAATCTGTAAATATGCGTGGTTTTGGTGCTACTGGTAACCCTCGTACCGTACAAATGATTGATGGTATGGATAACCAAGCTCCTGGCTTAAACTTCCCAGTTGATAATATCGTTGGTATGCCTGAGCTAGATGTTGAAAGCGTTGAAATTCTTCCAGGTGCGGCTTCGGCCCTTTATGGCCCAAATGCCATCAATGGTTTGATTTTGATGAATAGCAAAAGCCCATTCTTGTACCAAGGTGCAAGTGCAACGGTAAAGACTGGCGTAATGAGTGCAAGTAATAGAGATGTGAAGACAACTCCTTTTTATGACTTCTCGTTTCGTTATGCTAAAGCTTCAAAAGACAACAAATTCGCCTACAAAGTAAACTTAGCGTACATAACAGCTAAAGACTGGCAAGCAAATGACTACTCTAACTTAAACGTTGGTGGTTCGGCTGACCCTACTCGTTTTGCAGGAGCCGACACTGACTATGATGGTGTAAACACCTATGGTGATGAAACAAGAAGAGTTGTTTCTGGTGTTCCAGTAACTCGTACTGGTCTTTTAGAAAAAGATTTAGTAGATTATAACACAAAATCTTTTAAAACAAATATTGCTCTTCACTATCGTATCAATGAAAAAGTTGAGGCTGTTGGTCAAGTTAACTATGGTTTCGGTACTACTGTTTACACAGGTACTGGCCGTTATGCACTTCGTAACTTCAATCTTACACAAGCTAAACTCGAACTTCGTGGTGATAACTTTACCTTAAGAGGTTATACTACTCAAGAGCGTTCGGGTGATTCTTACACTGCTGGTTTAGTTGCTTTAGCTATGCAAAGAGCCGTTAAGACTGATGACCAGTGGTTTGCTGCTTACAAATCAGAATACGACAAATCTAAAGACCCAATTGCGGCAAGAAAAGCGGCGGATGCTGGCATGCCAACTCCTGGTACTGCGGCATTCCAAACAGCTTTAGACAATGCACGTAATGCGTCTATCAACACTGGTGGTGGTGGTTTCTTAGATAAAACTAACCTTTATCATGCAGAAGGCATTTATAACTTCAAAAATCAAATCAAATTTATGGAGTTATTGGGTGGAGCTAACTTCCGCCAATACCAATTGCGTTCAAACGGTACATTATTCTCTGATACAAAAGAAGGCCGTAATGGAACTATTCCGATTAACGAATATGGTGCTTTCTTACAAGCTGCTAAAAGCTTATTTAAAGACCACTTGAAACTTTCGGGTTCATTACGCTACGATAAGAGTAAAAACTTTGATGGATTCTTTACACCACGTTTATCAGCTGTTGCTTCGTTTGGACAACATAACATTCGTGCGTCATTCCAAACAGGTTACCGTATTCCTACTACTCAAAACCAATACATCGACCTAGCTACGCCACTAGGCATTTTGATTGGTGCAACTCCTGAATTTGACGCAAGATATGGCCTTGCTTCTGGTATTAACCGTGCAACTTTGGTTGATTTCTCAGCAAATCCATCAAAATATATCACAGCCGATGTATTAGCTAAAGCTCAAGCTTATGCAACTGCAGCCGTTACTGCACAAGCAACACCTGCTATCACTGCGGGAGTTACAGCCGCTATTACGCAGCAAGTTACAGCTGGGGTTACACAACAAGTTAACTCAATTGTTACACAACAAGTAACTGCTGGTGTTACAGCTGCCGTAACCCAACAAATTACATCTGCCGTAACAGCACAAGTAAATGCTGCAGTTGCCGCTGGAACATTAGCTGCCGAACAAGCTGCTGCTGCTATCCAAGCAGGGATTGCTTCTCAATTGGCCCTTCCTGCTACTCAATCAGCTATTCAAGCTGGAGTCGCTCAGCAAATTGCACTTCCTGCAACGCAAGCAACAATCCAAAGCAATATTCAAGCAGGTGTAAGTGCTACTTTACCAGGTGCACTTGCTGCTAACTTCCAACCAGCTTTCAATGCTGAGTTAGCAAAAGCTCTTGCTGCAAATGTACCGGGAGTTACTGCACAAGTTGCTCCAGCATTTGGATTGGCAGCATTACCTAAATACCAAGCGAAAAAGTTAGTTCCTGAAAAAATCGAATCGTATGAAATTGGTTACAAAGGCTTAATTGCTAAAAAATTATTCATTGATTCTTATTTCTATACAAGTAAATACAGAAACTTCATCGGTGGAACTGTAATCGTGGTTCCAACTGCACCAGCAGCACCAGGTTTACCAATCGAATCAGGTATTGGTGCAGGTTTGTTGAAAGGATATTCTCGTGTATCAAATACAAGCGAAGATATCAGAGCAAATGGTTTTGCGATTAGTGCGAACTATTCTTTATCGAAAGGGTATAATGTTGGCTTGAATTTCGCTCAAAATAATCTTAAAGGATTTACTCCAACGCCTGACCAACAATATGCTGGTTTCAACACGCCTAAGAATCGCTATAACGTTAGCTTCGGAAAACGTTTGGGAAGTGGAGAGAAATTTGGTTTCAACGTAAACTTACGTCACCAAGACCAATTCACTTGGGAAGCAAGTTTTGTTCAACCATCTGATGCAACTCAGGCTTTATTTACAAATACAAAAGTGCCTGCAATTACAAACCTTGATGCACAAATCAGCCTTAAATTACCAAGCATGAAATCGGTATTGAAAATCGGTGGAACAAACATCGGTGGCAAACCATACATCCAAGCATTTGGTAGTGCGGCCGTTGGCACAATGTATTATGTAGCACTTTCATTCGATGAATTATCAAATAAATAATTCCCTGAAAACGTTTTTATTAATTTTCATAATTTTCTTTGGTTTAAGTCAGAAAAGAGCTTCCATTTGGAGGCTCTTTTTTTGTTTGCCCGAATCTTAGAATATTTATATAAATCGTATTACCTTTGTGGCAGTAAAAAATTATTCGTGTCAATTAGTGGGTAACTCGAAGGTTTTTAAGGGTAATTCTAGCATCTAATATGCTTACTTTTAATGTTTTTCTCGGTTATTCGTTATAAATTCCCCAAGACACATATATATAACTTATAAATCTTTGCTTCTCCTTGGGGGTGGAGAGCTTCTCGGAAAAATGGAAAAAATTAAAGTTGCAAATCCAGTTGTTGAGCTTGATGGCGACGAAATGACTCGTATCATTTGGCGTTTTATCAAAGAAAAATTGATTCTTCCTTACCTTGATGTTGATATCAAGTACTATGACCTTGGCATTGAGTACCGTGATGAAACCAACGACCAAGTAACTATTGATGCTGCAAATGCAATCAAAGAATACGGTGTTGGTATCAAGTGTGCCACTATTACACCTGACGAAGCTCGTGTTAAAGAATTCAACTTGAAACAAATGTGGAAATCACCTAATGGAACTATCCGTAATATCTTGGATGGTACTGTTTTCCGTGAGCCAATCGTTTGTCAAAACGTACCACGTTTAGTTTCTAACTGGACTTCACCAATTATCGTTGGGCGTCATGCTTTTGGTGACCAATACCGTGCAACTGATTTCGTTGTGAAAGGAGCAGGTAAATTAACCATGAAATTTGAAAGCGAAGACGGAACCGTACAAGAATACGAAATCTACAACTACAAAGGTGGTGGTGTAGCAATGGGTATGTACAATACTGACGAATCAATCCGTGGTTTTGCACACTCTTGTTTCCAAGTTGCTTTGAACAAAAAATGGCCTCTTTATCTTTCTACAAAAAATACAATTTTGAAGAAATATGATGGTCGTTTCAAAGATATTTTCGAAGAAATCTACCAAGCAGATTACAAAGCTAAATTTGAAGCTGCTGGTATCGTTTACGAACACCGTCTAATTGACGACATGGTTGCTTCGGCATTGAAATGGAATGGTTCTTTCGTTTGGGCTTGTAAAAACTACGATGGTGACGTTCAGTCTGACTCAGTAGCACAAGGTTTTGGTTCGTTAGGCTTAATGACATCAGTATTAGTTACACCAAGTGGTGATGTAATGGAAGCTGAAGCAGCTCACGGAACCGTAACTCGCCACTACCGTGACCACCAAGCTGGTAAACCAACTTCAACTAACCCAATCGCTTCTATTTTTGCTTGGACTCGTGGTTTAGAGTTCCGTGGAAAGTTAGACAGCAACCAAGCTTTAGTTGATTTCTGCCAAGCACTTGAGCAAGTTTGTGTTGAGACTGTTGAATCTGGTAAAATGACTAAAGATTTAGCTGTTTGTATTCACGGAAATAAAGTGAACCACGGCGAGCACTATTTATATACAGAGGAATTCTTAGAAGCAATTGACCAAAACTTAAAGGTTAAATTAGCGGCAAAATAATAATAAACCCCTCTATAAAAACCCAGATGCCTCAACTGTAATGGTTGGGGCATTCTTTTTTCATAATACTTTTGGGCAAAGAATTTTAACACAAAACTTTAAATATTAGCTTTACTGCTTGTTAAACAGAAGTTTTTTCTATTTGCAAAATGTTCGGCAGACTTACTCCGAAAAAACTATTATCCGATAATAATTTTTTCATTAAATTCGCTCCAAAAAAGAAACTAACTTAAGATGAAAAAAAATATAAAGTGGGGAATTATCGGAGTTGGTAAAATTGCCGAGAAATTTGCCACCGACTTAAAGTCTGTTAAGAACGCTCAACTCCACGCAGTTGCATCCTCATCTTCGCTTGAAAGGGCACAGGATTTTGCCAATCGTTACAATGCCCCATTCGCTTACGATTCTTACGAAAATATCTTTCAAACGCCCGATTTAGATGCCATTTACATTGCAACGCCACATACTTCGCACGCAGACAATACTCTTTTATGCTTAAAACATAAAATACCTGTTTTATGTGAAAAACCTTTTGCCATGAATCTTAAACAGGTTCAAGAAATGGTTGAATCTGCCCGAAAAAACGATACTTTCTTAATGGAGGCCATGTGGACAAGATTTATTCCTGCCATTAATAAAACCTTAGAATTAATTAAAGAAGGGGCTATCGGACAAGTGAGAAATATTCAAGCAGATTTTGGATTCAATGCTCCTTTTTTACCCGAAAAAAGATTGTTAAATCCAAATCTTGGTGGCGGTGCTTTGCTTGATATTGGAATATATCCCGCTTATTTAAGCTTATTGATTTTAGGTTATCCTTCAGAAGTAAAAGCTATTAGCAATTTTGGCTCTACGGGAATTGACGAAACAACGAGCTTTATTTTGGATTTTAAAAATGAAGCAACCGCTAATTTAAGTTGTACGCTTAGGTCTCGAACACGTACAGAAGCCCTAATCTACGGAGAAAAGGGGTACATTCATATTGAAGGCCGTTTCATGGAAGCTAAAAAGATTACGCTTTATGTGACAGACCAAAAGCCAGTAAAATTTAATTTTCCAAGAAAAACCTTTGGCTATAATTTTGAAATCGAAGAAGTGAATGAATGTTTGAGAGCAGGAAAGAAAGAAAGTGATAAAATGCCGCTTACTATGAGTGTGAAGCTAATCAGCTTACTAGATGAGATTCGAGAAAAGGCTGGAATTTTTTATGATGGAATTGATTAATGAAGTTAAAATAAAAAGAGACGCTGCCTTCGACTATGCTCAGGCAGCGTCTCTTTTTTATCAAAATCAATTAATATTGCTCAATAGAAGCAAAGAAAAATGCACCTTCGATAGCAGCGTTTTCATCTGAGTCTGAACCGTGAATAGCATTCTCGCCCATTGATTTAGCATATTTCTTACGAATTGTTCCTTCTTCTGCATTCGCTGGATTTGTAGCCCCAATCAAAGCACGGAAATCTGCTACGGCATTATCTTTTTCTAAAATCATCGGAACGATTGGTCCCGAAGACATCATTTCACATAATTCGCCATAGAAAGGTCTTTCTTTGTGTACTTCGTAGAATTTACCAGCTTGTGCTGCTGATAATTGTGTTTTTTTCATTGCCACGATTCTGAAACCAGCCGCCTCAATCATCGCCGTAATTCCCCCAATGTGGTTATCAGCCACTGCATGAGGTTTAATCATCGTGAAAGTTCTGTTACCTGCCATAATAAAATGTATTTGGTTTAAAATTTTAACAAAATTACTCATTTTTGGGCAGATTCAATCAAACCTTAAAAATCATTTTCTTTTTATCAAACCATAATAAGATTAAAAACCAAATGAAAAGATAAGTCAATGCTCCAGCCAAAGAAGCATCTTTAGGTTCGGCAAAAAATGGTTCTATCCAATGTCTATAAAGCCATTCTATTAAACCAGTATTGGGGGTTTCTACATTTTCTGGCTGGGCAATCTTAATCATATTCAAGGCTCTAGGAATGATTCCTGAAAAGAAAAACACCACCATTGGGTTTACGCCAAAGATTACAAAGGGTTTCGTCCATTTTTCAAAACCTAAAACATCAATGATGAAATATAAAACGCCCAATACCAACAAAGCCCAACCAGCTACATAAAGCACATAAGAGCTTGTCCAAAGAGCTTTATTGATTGGAAAATAATCATTCCATAAAAAACCAATCATTACACCTATTACACCCGCAGAAAGTAGATAGATGGCCTTTTTGTTTTTGGGAAAGTCATTAGTTAATAGCTTTCCTGTAAAAACGCCTGCCAAAGCGGTTCCGATAGCAGGAATAGTGCTTAAAATACCTTCGGGGTCCCATGTTTTAGAAACCGACCATAAATGCCCTGGAAGTAATAAATTATCAATCCAAGCGGCTAGGTTTGTACCTTTTTCGAAGTTGGCCGTCCCAACATTAGGTACAGGAACTAAAGCCATTAAAGCCCAATAACCCAACAGACACACTAGTCCAACAACAATTTGAGTAGTTGTGTTGGTAGTGGCATATAGCACCGATACTATTAAATACACCATGGCAATTCGTTGCAAAACACCCGGAATTCGTACCGAAGCAAAATCTTCAATCCCGCTAAAACAGAGGGATATCATGAATACGAATAGGCCAACCGCTGCATAAAATTGTTTTTTCTTATCAAAATCTCCCAATAAAAGCACGGTAGCAATTCCTGTGAGTACTAATCTTATGAGCATCAACGGCACTCCTTCAAGCGTTCCAAGGTGGATTTTTGAGAAAAAGTTAAGAAATAGCCCCAGCAAAAATATTCGTAATGCACGGGTAATTATTCTCTCAAAAGTATTGCTATCAAATCTCTTAACAGGACTTGAAAGAACAGTAGAAATACCTACAATGAACAAGAAAAACGGAAAAACTAAATCGGTTGGTGTACATCCATGCCATTCAGCATGTTCGAGTGGAGCGTAAATATGACTCCAATCTCCGGGGTTATTTACAATAGTCATGAGCATGATAGTCATGCCTCTGAAAACGTCAATAGAAGTTAAGCGTTGTTTCATTAATGTTTAGGGTTTGTCGATTTTCTATAGTTAAGAAGTTATTATACGCAATTTTATTGAAAATTTAAGTAAAATTTGAATAAAGTAGAAAATCAACAATGAAATAAATAGCAAACGATGTATGTTCCAAACCCTATAAAGATACTTGAAATGTTTTATGTAAACCCCTAATAAAGTTATATAAGACTACCGAAAAACCGGTCGAATAACTATCTGAATTTTATTTTTCAAATTCATCTGAATGCTTTTTTTAGATTTTTTGGTATAAATTTTGACTTATTTCCAGAAATTCTTGTAGCTTTGCGTTCTTAAAAATGAAGAGATACTCCTACATATCGCGTACTTTTGGACTTTTAATGTTCATGATGGTGATGCTGACGAGCGTTTTCGGAAAGCAGCTACCCAAACATCATGCACAAAATAATAAAGCCCCAAAAGAACAAAACGGCAATACCAAACCAACTGAAAACCAAACAGTTGTTAGCGAATTGTCGTTGGAGGTGGTTGTACCCAGCCATGCGTTCGACTTCACCCACGACGCAATCATTCTTCCTACTCCGCAAATTATTTATTTAGATATTGAAACAAAGGCAAAGGTTTTTACTAAACCTATCTTTGTTATTTCATATTTCGAAAACCTCTACGAGCATTTTATTGCTCCCAATGCCCCATAATTGGCGGTTATTGGGTTAATGATTACTTTCTATTCATATTCATTAACAATCTTCTCTTTTTTGTTAAGACAAAATAATCTTTGTTTTTACAAAATGATACAATTCTGAGAATTGTAATGCAATCAATCTGTATATTCTAAAATCATGTTTTCAAACTAACCCTCAAAACATGAAAATAATCCATAAATAGTCCTCCCATCGGGGGTTAGGGGGCATCAAAATAATGAGAAACAAAGGTGGTATAGTCGCTCTATTGGTGGCTTTTTTAGCAATTAGTGTTTACTTCTTGGCTCGTACTTGGAAGGCAAACGACATCAGAAAAGACGCAGAAGCGTATGCAACAGACAAATCAGGTAAAGTTGATTACACAAAAAAACAACGTTATTTAGATTCTCTTTGGAAACAACCCGTTTTCTTAGGAATGACTACAACTGAAGACCTAATGAAACAAGAATTAGGTTTAGGCCTTGACCTTCAAGGGGGTATGAGTGTTATTTTGGAGGTATCACCTACAGAAATCGTTCGTGCATTGGCAAATTCTCGTGACCCTAAAGTAGCCACGGCTATCTCTAAAGCACAAGAAAGAGCAGCTAATAGCAGTGCTAATTTTGTAGATTTATTTGCTGAAGAATTTAAGAAAGTAGCTCCTGATACAAAATTATCTAGTATTTTCTCAAATAGTTCAAATCGTGGTACACTAAGTTTGGAATCTTCTGATAGCCAAGTGATAAGCTATATCAAAAAAGAAGTTGATGGTGCTTTCGACCGTGCATTCCGCATTATCCAAACGCGTGTTGATAAATTTGGTGTTGCTAACCCTAACTTACAAAGACTTTCGGGAACTAACCGTATTCAAGTAGAATTGCCGGGTGTAGATAATCCTCAACGTGTGCGTAAACTCCTTTC
This sequence comes from Emticicia oligotrophica DSM 17448, assembly GCF_000263195.1. Lineage (GTDB taxonomy): Bacteria > Bacteroidota > Bacteroidia > Cytophagales > Spirosomataceae > Emticicia > Emticicia oligotrophica. Next base: position 1,970,098 of record NC_018748.1, on the reverse strand, counting down.
TGGTGCTGCAAAATTAGAGTTTTGCGAAGTATATAGCATGCAAGAAATTGCTCCAGCGTTTGATGGTTTATCGGCTATCTTATTACAAATGGATGCTGAGGCAAAGGCTGCTGCGAAAACAGATTTAAATAAAATTGCAGGAAAAGGTGATAACGCAGCGGCAGCTACAAATGATACTTCAAAAAATAGTTTAGCAGCTAAATTGGCTGGGGGAAGCAAAACAGATACTTCGAAAAAGGATTCAACTGCTCTAGCTCAACGCCAATCAAATGCATTTAGTAATTTATTCGTTGGAACTGGATATGGCGTAGCAGTACGTGTGAAAGACACTTCACGTGTAAACCAAATCATGCGTCGTCCGGATGTTCAATCATTGTTCCCAGCTGATGCAAACTTTGTATATGATGTAAAACCACGTGCCAATGGTACAAACGCAAACGAAGATATTGTTGATATTTACTTTGTTAAAGATTTAGGTAAAGCTCCATTAGAAGGAGATGTTGTAACTAACGCTACTCAAGACTTCGATGAAAGAGGAAAGCCAGCAGTAGAAATGCAAATGAATGCTGAAGGTGCAAGAAAATGGAAAGCATTAACAGCTGCAAACGTAGGCCGTCAGGTTGCTATTATCCTTGATAACTTTGTTTATTCTGCTCCAGTTGTTAATGGTGAAATTGGCGGTGGTCGCTCGAGCATAAGTGGAAACTTCACTGTTGAAGAGGCTCTTGACCTTGCAAACGTATTGAAGGCTGGTAAACTTCCTGCCCCAACAAATGTAATTTCAGAAGATATCGTAGGTGCAACCGTAGGTTCGGAAGCCGCTCGTGCAGGTATTCTTTCTTCAATTATTGGCGTATTATTTGTATTAGCTTTCGTAATGATTTATTACAACAAAGCTGGTTTGATTGCCAATATCGCCCTTATTGTAAACTTATTCCTATTATTAGGTGTAATGGCTTCATTTGGTGCAACACTTACCCTACCAGGTATTGCAGGTTTAGTATTATCAGTAGGTATGTCAGTCGATGCCAACGTATTGATTTATGAGCGTATCAAAGAAGAATTAGCTTTAGGTAAGACATTTGCTACGGCTGTTCGTGATGGTTTCCAAAATGCAATGTCATCAATTATTGACTCAAACGTTACTACGCTCATTACCGGTGCGGTATTATTTATCTTTGGTTCAGGCTTAATTCTTGGTTTCGCTACTACGCTCTTAATTGGTATTTTTACTTCTTTATTCTCCGCTATTTTTGTATCAAGATTATTATTTGAATACTACATTGGTAAAGGAAAAACAGTATCATTCTACACGAAATTTACTGAGAAACTATTCAAAGACTCACAATTCGATTTCGTTTCTAAGCGTAAGTTATATTACACTATCTCAAGTGCCATTATCATTGCGGGTATTGTTTCGATATTCTTTAAAGGCTTTGGTTTAGGTGTTGACTTCCTAGGTGGTCGTACATACGTAGCAAAATTTGAAAAAACCGTAAATACTGAAGAAATCGACGCAGCATTGAAAGGAACTTTCGAAGGCCAAGCAATCGAAGTAAAAACTTTCGGTGGATTCGACCAAGTAAAAATCACGACTCCTTATAAAATCGAAAACACAAATCCTGAAATTGAAAAACAAATCGAAAACAATGTAAATAATGCTTTGGCCAACGTAAATGGCAATAAAGGCAAAATAACAAGTTCTTCGAAAGTTGGTCCAACCATCGCAAATGATGCAATTGGCGGTGCATTAAAAGCCATATTGCTTTCAATCGCATTGGTATTTATCTATATCTATTTACGTTTCCGTAGCTTAGCATTTGGTTATGGTGCATTGGTTGCCTTATTCCACGATGTGGCTATCATTCTTGGTATTTTCTCAATTTTCCGCGGTTGGCTTCCATTCTCGCTTGATGTTGACCAAGCTTTTGTGGGTGCAGTTCTAACAATTATGGGTTATTCAATGAACGACACCGTAGTTGTATTCGACCGTGTACGTGAATACTTACGTGAAAAACGTGGTGTGAGAGAAGATATTCCTACAGTTATCAACAATGCCTTGAATAGTACACTGAGCCGTACGGCAGTTACTGGTTTCTCTACTTTAATCGTACTTTTAGTGTTATTGATTTTTGGTGGTGAAACAATTCGTGGCTTCGTATTTGCCATGTTTGTTGGGGTAATCGTTGGTACATACTCTTCGTTATTCGTAGCAACTCCAATCGTTGTTGATGCGATGCAACGTGATTTAAAGAATGAAGATGCTAAATTAGCTGCTGTACCCGTTGATGCTGAGGCTAAAAAAGGTAAGAAAGCTTAATGATTTGCTTCATAAGCAGCTCTAATATTAATTAAATTTTCAAACGCTCTCAAACTTTCTGATTCAGAATTTTTGGGAGCGTTTTTATTTACAGTTTTTCTGAATAATGTTTTTCTAAGCAGACTAAATTTTTGTACTAAACCGTTTATTATTTCTCTACGTGGTTTTAGACAAATTTTAATTAAGTATCAGTAAAATTTAACTTGGTATTATATTTTGATTTTTTTATACTTTTCCACGAAAAACAAAAATATCTTGCTATTTTATGTAAATCCACTACAAAAAATTCAGAAAAAATATTGCAATATCCTACAAACAAGTACATTTGCACACTTTTTTACTAAATATCATAAATTAATGAGCCTTAATCACAAAAACCTTGATAAGGTTACGGCCGCAGGATTGCTTATTACACTTGGTATCATTTTCGGAGACATTGGAACATCTCCACTCTACGTAATGCAGGCCATCATTGGCAAAGAAAAGATTGATGAAGAAATTGTCTTTGGTTCATTGTCACTCATTTTCTGGACGCTTACTTTACAAACTACGCTCAAGTACGTTATTTTGATACTGAGAGCTGATAACAACGGCGAAGGTGGGATTTTTGCACTTTATGCACTCGTAAGAAGACACGCCAAATGGCTTACTGTGCCTGCGATTATTGGTGGTAGTGCTTTGTTAGCCGATGGCATCATCACACCACCGATTTCGGTTTCTTCGGCAATTGAAGGTTTGCAAATTGTTTATCCCGACATCCAAACCATTCCAATCATTATTGGTATCATTACTACACTTTTCTTGGTACAAGCGTTTGGAACAAGTGCGGTGGGTAAGGCTTTCGGACCAATAATGTTTATATGGTTCACCATGTTGGCGGTGCTCGGTATCCGACAAATTATTCATGAGCCTGCTATTTTTAAAGCAATTAACCCTTATCACGCGTACCGCCTGTTGTTCTATCATCAAGATGGATTTTGGCTATTAGGTGCCGTGTTTTTGTGTACGACTGGTGCCGAAGCATTGTATTCAGACCTCGGCCATTGTGGACGTGGCAATATTAGAATTAGCTGGATTTATGTGAAGATTTGCTTATTGCTCAATTATTTCGGGCAAGGTGTTTGGGCAATTTCAATGAATGGTCAGTATCTTGATGGTCGTAAGCCATTCTACCAACTTATGCCAGATTGGTTCTTGCTTATCGGAATTGGTATCGCCACTGCCGCAACTATCATTGCCAGTCAAGCCTTAATTACGGGTTCATATACCCTTATTTCTGAAGCCATTCGACTTACTTTTTGGCCAAAGGTTCGTTTGAAATACCCTTCTGACCACAAAGGACAGCTTTACATCAGAAGTATTAACTGGTTATTGTGGGCTGGCTGCGTTGGTGTAGTTTTATACTTTAAAGAATCCGCAAATATGGAAGCCGCTTACGGTTTGGCCATTACCCTTACGATGTTAATGACTACCATATTGGCTGGTTATTATCTTTATACACACCGATTCAATAAACTTTTAATTGTAACCTTCCTAACCGTTTATGTTTTAATTGAAGGGGCATTTTTAGCTGCCAATATGTTGAAGTTTACGCACGGTGGTTGGGTATCGGTATTTATTGCAGCTGTAATTGCATTGGTTATGATTATTTGGTATCGCTCAAATATTATCAAAAATAGATTAACTGAGTTTGTGAAGCTTGAAAAGTATCTCGATGGATTAAAAGAGCTAAGCAAAGATGAATCAATACAGAAGTATTCTACTCACTTGGTTTATATGAGCAATGCTCATAGAGTTTCTGAGATAGAATCGAAAGTTATGTATTCGATTTTTGAGAAACGCCCTAAAAGAGCAGATATTTATTGGTTTATTCATGTTGATATAACCGACGAACCTTATACAATGAAATACAAGGTTAATATAATCGAACCAGATGATGTTATAAAAGTAACTTTCAAATTAGGCTTCAGAGTTGAACAAAAAATAAACCTCTATTTCAGAAAAGTTATTGAAGAAATGGTGAAACGTAAAGAGGTTGATATTAGAAGTCGTTATGAATCTCTTCATAAACAAAACGTTATTGGTGATTTTAGATTTGTAGTTTTAGAAAGATACTTATCAAATGAAAACAAACTTCCTTTCTGGGAGCGTTTAACGATGGAGGCGTATTTCTTCATTAAAGGCTTTACAAACTCTGAAGACAAGTGGTTTGGACTCGATACAAGTAATGTAAAGGTTGAAAAAGTACCACTTATTCTTCGACCTATTGATAATATTTCGCTCGAGAGAGAAGATTAATAAAAAGGGAGCCTTTCAGCTCCCTTTTTATTATTATATCAAACAGTCTTTCAATTTCACTTCAAAAACCAGCCAATCTAAATCATAATTAGCAATAAGTTCAATGCGACTATCTCGTCTATAAGCAATATATTGTATTGAAAATTCTCCATCTATTGCATTTATCAAAACCCAATCTTTACCTATTCGAAAAACACCTTTGGCACGTTCTACTCCTTGCATTGAACTGAAAAATTGACGGAGTTTTGGTAAACTAAAAACTTCTTCGGGCGAAAAAAGCCACCCACAACTATACATTCCTAGACCTTTACTTAGTTTTTTTACTGGTTTTCCTACCTCAGCTAATTCATTTTCTTCTTCATTATGATGGTGATGCTCATGCGTATGTGCTTGTGGAAAGGCTGATTTTCGGCCTTCAAATGGTTGTATATCAAGCCAATCAATATTTATTTCACCATTCGAAACTGAGTCTATCAACAATTTGGGCGGATACAGGTTTTCCGACCAAAGCTTAAACTTGCTTACCAATTCTTCCCCTGCAACATCAGCTTTATTAGCTACCAAAACATCGGCTAAATTTATTTGGTCTTGAAAGGTCTCATGGGCACGTACATTTGCATCTATCCATTTGCGTGGGTCAACCAAACAAATGGTGGCTCTTACTTCAAGAATGTCTCTTAGGTATTGGTTTTGTAATAAATCTAATATTTTTTCGGGATGCCCCATTCCTGTTGGCTCTATCAGAATTCGGTCTGGTTTTTGGCTACGTAAAAGGGTAGTGAGCGTAACCTGCATCGGTAAATTGGCAGTACAACAAATACAACCTCCAGCAACTTCTCTAATTGTCAGGTCATCTTTTTCTTCAATAGCTGTGTGGTCGATAGATACGGCACCAAATTCATTGATTATTACCGCCCAACGCTCGCCTGAGGGTTTATTGGCAAGAATATGCTTAATGGTAGTGGTTTTTCCTACTCCTAAGAAGCCTGTGATAATATTAACGGGTATTTTCATAAAATGAGGATTCTTTTTCGATATAAAATCAAAAGGAAGGCTTCGCTAATAGCGAAGCCTTCCTTAGAAATAACACCTTTTATGTAAAAAAGTTTACTTAGCAGGCGTAAGGATAATATTTCGATATTCGATAGGGCCGTGGTCGCCTTGGAAAAAGATTGGACCTGGTTCGCCTTCATTACTATCTAAAGCTCCGCCCGTAATTCCTGGAATTTCGTTTTTATAAATAATCGTTTTGCCATTCAAAACAACCGTTACTAATCTTCCAACTAAGGTAATATCAAAACTTTGCCATTCGCCAGCACTTTTAGCTGGCATTTCGATTGGAGCAATAAAACCATAAATTGCACCTAATTGGTCTTTTAATGGTTCACGGCCCTTGCTATCGGTTACTTGTACTTCATAACGACCTCTGAGATAAACCCCACTATTACTACCTTCTGGGTATTTGAACTCTACATGTAATTTGAAGTCATTATAAGTTCCGATTGTGCGTAAGTTTGCCCCTGATTTTGGACTTTTCAGAATACCATTCTCTACAACCCATTGGTTTTCGCCACTTACGGCTTGCCAACCATCAAGGTTTTTTCCATTGAAAAGTTTGATAGGAGTGCCCCAAACTGGTGTTTTAGTGCTATTTAACTTCGGTGCACGTACGCCTTCCCAACTCAACACTTCACCGCTTGGCGTATTCATAGTACCAGTAAGCTTGTCATTTTTCAAAACAGCCTCAACCACTAAATCTTTTTCGGCTCTATCCCATTGTGGCGGAATTGAGAAAGACATTTTATCATCCGCAAAATTGATTCGTGAAATTGGTCTGGCACTTCCACCATCTCCAACAAAATGACCATTTAAATATTTCTCTCCTGAATGACTTACTTCTAACCAAGATGGCATCTTTTTATTGCCTTTGGTAATTGTAATGTCCCAACGGCCTTCGATGCTCTTGATTGGAGCTAATTGTGCCATGAGAGAGTTGCTGATAAGGATTGCTCCTAAAAATTTTACAAAGTTTTGCTTCATGTTTGTTTTTGGTTGAATAAAATTTGGTTAAAATTGGATTGTAGCACAATTCTCCGAATTGTGAGTTACGCAAAACACAAGCGGAACGCCGCCCTTTCAGAAAATTGTGCTACAAAGTTACTTCTTGGTTTCTTCAAAACCCATTTCTTCGTACCATTCTTCAAATTCTTCTGGCGAAGCTGTTGGTTTCGGACTCATTGCCCTGCGTGAACGACGCTCCGATGCTTTTATTTCAAGGTCTTTTTCTACTTTGTCGCCGTTGAGTTCGATGATAAGCTTATATTTTCCTGGGCGGAAATAAATTTTCTTATCGTCGGCAAGCTCCAGTTTGATTTCTTTATCTTCTTTTTTCTTTACATCGTTCAGATACTTTTCGTATTCGCCTTTAGCCGCTATATCAATCGCTTGGTCGAAGTTTACGTTATTTAAACCAGCTTCGGCATCATCCGAAATGTTTTTTACAACTAATCCTTTATCTGTCTGAATCTTGATTGTGGCTTTTCCTGCTGCTTTTGCGTAGTAAGTGATATTGTACTTACGTTCTTCTGGTTCGGCATATTTATCAAACATTCTACCCCAAGAAGCATTGTAATTGATTGATGGTAAATCATATACGTGAATATTTTTAGCTAAAACCTCGCTACTCAATGCTTGTAATGGCTTCACATCAGCAATATAAATCGAGCGTCCGTGCGTGCCAACGACCAATTCATTTTCTCTTGGGTGAATCACCAAATCGTGGATTGAGACACTTGGCATTCCGTCGCCATTGCCACGCATAAAAGTTTTGCCTTTATCCATCGAAATATATAAACCATTGTCAGTTCCAACATAAATGATATTGGCATTTTTCGGGTCTTCTTTTACTACGTTGATTGGCTCGGCTGGTAAATCTGCACCGATTGCTTGCCAATTTTGACCGTAATCAGTCGAAACAAACAAATAAGGTTTGAAATGGTCGCCACGATAAGCATTTAATGAAGCATAAACCGTTCCTTCCGCATGAGCCGAAACCGCAATGCCACTTACCCAAAGATTTGGTTTATCCATGATTTTGGTGAAAGTATAACCGCCATCTTTTGTGACATAAATCAAACCATCATCTGAGCCTGTGTAAATCAAACCAAATCTGCTTGGTGATTCTTCTATGGTTGTTAGTGTTCCGAAAGGCACATCACCTTCTTTGCGGCCACGAGTCAAATCTCCCGAAAGGGTTTTGAAAGTATCGCCTTTATCGAAACTTCTATGGAATTTATTTGAACCAAAATAGATAATATCTTGATTGTGGCGAGAAATCGTAAGTGGAGATTCCCAGTTGAAACGGAAAGGAGCTTCGCCTAATTCACGTGGAACTTCCAAACGCTTGCGTTCGTTGGTTGCTTTATTGATTCTGAAATAGTTTCCAAACTGAAACCCTGCGTAAACCGTGTTATTATCTCGGTAATCTACTTGTACTTGCATTCCATCGCCACCGAGCAAGAATTTATAGCCATCGCCATTATCGAAGATACCATAGTTATAATCGAACGAATTGGTTGATGAACCATACCAAACGCCATTATCTTGCAAGCCACCATAGACATTATAAGGCTTGGCCATATCGACCGAAACGTGGTAAAGTTGCCCCACAGGAATTGAGTTTGCCTTGAACCAAGTTTTACCATCATCGTAAGTAATGTTGATTCCGCCATCATTTCCGTTGATATAATGTTTCGGATTTTTCGGGTCGAACCATAAAGCGTGGTGGTCGGAATGTACGTTTTCTCTTTCGATACTTTTGAAACTTTTACCACCATCTTCCGAACGCACGATTGGCACACCCACAATTACGATTTTCTTATCATCAGTTGGGTCAACCCAAATTTGTCCGAAATAATAGCCATAAGTGAAATAGATATTATCCAAATAGTCGGCGTGGGTGCGTTTCCAAGTTGCACCTGCATCTTCACTTCGATAAACCTCCGCTCCCGTTACTTGCGTATCGAATAAATCATTATTACCATTGTAAGTATATTCATAAATATCTTGTACCTTAATTTTATCAGCCTTTAGGTCTTCTTTGAAAGCCTTTGCCGTGAATTTTTCAGGAAAACCTTGTCCATCTAAATATTCATTGATTGTTGCATCGCTCAAAGCCAAAAACTCATCTTTGGTGATGGTTTTCATTCTTTTTGTGGTCAGACGGCTGGCATCTTCTTTTTCTTCTTTCTTTGGTCTATTTGCCTGATTATCAATGATGGCATAAACGATGTTGGGATTTTTTGGGTAAACTGCCAGACCAATGCGACCATTGCCCGCACCAGTCGGGAAGCCACTTCCCTCGCCCGAAATCAATTTCCAAGTTTCGCCCGCATCGGTACTTTTATAAATGCCCGATTCTTTTCCACCTTCTACAAAATTCCATGCCGTGCGTTCTTTGTACCACATGGTAGCATAAAGAGTATTGGCATTATTTGGGTCGAGTCTTACGTCAATCGCACCAGTATTTTCGTTGATGTAAAGTGTTTGTTTCCAAGTTTTACCGCCATCGGTGGTTTTGTACATGCCACGCTCTTTGTTTGGCGAATACAAATGTCCCAAAACCGCAACCCACGCAATATTTGGGTCGGTTGGGTGCAAAGCGATTCTACCAACGTGGTGTGATTCAGGCAAGCCGAGATACTCCCAAGTTTTGCCATTATTGGTTGATTTGTACATTCCCACACCCGAATACGATGAGCGACTTGAGTTGTTTTCGCCCGTACCAATCCAAATTGTACGAGTTTTCCAGTCAACGGCAATATCGCCAATGGTCATAACTGCCTCATTATCAAAGATTGGCGAGAAAGATTGACCATTATTGACCGTGTACCAAAGTCCACCCGAAGCATAAGCCGCATAAAACTCAGTTGGGTTTTCGGGATTTGCATCAATATCTACAATACGGCCACTCATAACGGTTGGGCCAACATTTCTGAATTTCAGATTTTTGACGAGCGATGCTTCTTGCAATTTTTTGCGTTGCTCATAGCCAGCCATTCGCTCAGTGGCTGATGTTGGAGAAACCACATCGGCGGTGACTACTGGAGCTGTTTCAGCGACAACTTTCTTCTTTTTCTGGGAAAACCCAGCAAAGCAAGTGATTGATAATAAGGTGATTAGGGTTAGTTGTTTTTTCATATTGTTTGTTGAAAGTTTAAACAAAATCTGTAACCAAGGTCATTAATGTTTATTTGGGGGTCTTGACTATATACTTTTCTAAAGAAACCACGCAGCTTTTTTAAACCGACATGATTGAAATCAAATACTTCTATTGTTTTCTCTGCTCGCAACTGGCTCAAGTCGTCAGCTCCGAGATTTACTATAACTTCATCATTATCAGAGTCATACTTAAAGAACTTATCAAACTCATAGTTGATTTCATCGGGCCTTAAAATTAAATCATTGTATTCAGAACCCTTCGCTTTTTGACAATGCCCACAAGCCAAGTATAGATTTTCCCATGAACAAACCAAATCGTAAAACTCTGGCTTTGATTTCGGTTTAAAATGGTCAATTGTGTCGTCATCGCTCAGTGGAGGATAGCCATCACAATAAAAACAATGGTCATCTGAGATTTCGATAAGTTTGTTTCGTATTTCTTTGTAAAGTGTTGATTCTCCGACTTTTTCGGTGTGCCAATAGTTGAACTGGTGACCTTTATTTTTTTCTCTATTCTTTTTATAACGCTCACCTAATTCTATTTGTAGCTTTTCTGTCAAAAAATTAGGAGCATTGGGTCTTATCAATTTCCTCATTTTAGGCAGTTTCGAGTTTTTGTGTGGTATTTCTTTTTAATTGTCGAAGTTCAAAACTTATAATTCCATTTAATTCGATACTTTGTTTGGCAATTTCATTTGCTAATTTCATAAAAGCCTCTTCATCAATGGTTTTTCCTTTCAATATTTGGATTTTATATTCTTTAAACTCATCCAATTGCTTTTGAACACCAACCCCAAAACGTTCTTTTATATCGAAAATTTCTTCTAAAATTCGGTCATAACTATTGCCATCTTCTGTCCAATACTCACTATCTAAAACACTATTATTATTCTCATCTAACTTGAACTTGTAAACTCTCGCCCCGTCAACCGAACCAACTACAAAAGGCGAGTGAGTAGAAATAAAAATTTGTGCATTCGGAAATAAATCTTGTACAACGGGTAAAATTTTTCGTTGCCAAGATGGGTGAAGATGCACTTCTATTTCGTCTAAGAAAAGAATAAAGTTTTGTTCGAGAATGCTTTTAGATTTATCAGCCCAATCAATTCTATCCAAACGCATCAATAGGTCTGATAACCAAGAGATTATGGATTTTAGACCGTCGGGTAAAATATTGAAATCTAAGCTTTTATTAGCAATCTTTAAAAATACTCGAAACGGTTGGTCTTCAATATCAAACTCTACTGCTTTTTGTGTAATATTTGAAATAGAATCTTCAATTTTTTTCAAACTGTTTTCATATTTTTGGGCTGAACTATTATTATTTTTCAACAAAGCAAAAGCTTCTTTTGCTTTGTTTGTTGCTATCCAATTAAGGATAGTATCAAAGTTTATTTTTTTTCTAAAATTTAAAGTATCAAAAATTGGAGACTCATTAATTTCAGCAATTTTAATTTCATTTTTAGTTTCTAATTCTCTATTTCCAGAGTATGCAAAAAATAAATATCTCGCATTAATTTCCTTGTTTAAAATTATTCTATCAACTTTTTTTGTAAAGTCATAATTAACAGTTGATATATTTTGATTTGAATAAATAAAAAAAGATTGAAACCTTTCTGCCTCATCTGAGTAAATATCAAACCTACTTATCAGTCCCTCGTCTAAAACACTTTGTACTATTTTTTTACTTCTGAATCTAGAGAGAATTAAATTGTCATTCGTTTTATCGGCATAGCAACTTAGAAGCATCAAAATCGTACTTTTCCCAGTCCCATTTTCACCAGTCAAAATATGAATTTCGGCTTTGTTTTCCATGCCCGCAGGTTTTGGCTTAAATTCAATATTTAAGTCTTCAAATGGGCCAATTCCTTTTGCTTCGAGGCGTGTAATTCTCATATTTTTCTAATTTTTATGTGAAGTTATGACAAAAATAAAAGAGAATTATAAAATTCTCTTTTAAACCAATCAAAACCCAGCCGCATGGCCATCTTTTCGAGATTCTGATGCTCCGAAATATACTTTTCGCACAGGGTCGTAGCGAATGGCTTGATAACCACCATATTGACCAAGCGTGTAGCCCACTTTATGTCCTTTTTGCATTAAACCTCTGATGGTTTCATAAGGTATCCCCGACTCCATCGTTATCATGCCTACGCCTTCCATTGGCTCGCCCGTTGGCTCTGATGAACCATCGTGGTTGAGTCTTGGGGCATCGCCTGCTTCTTGTAGATTCATACCGAAATCAACCACATCCATAATTATCTGCACATGCCCCATAGGTTGGAAAGCTCCGCCCATTACACCAAAACTCATAAATGGTTTGCCATCTTTGGTCACAAATGCTGGAATAATTGTCTGAAACGGACGTTTGTGCGGAGCATAAGTATTGTTTTCTCCTTCTTTCAAATTATACAATTCACCACGGTCTTGAAAAATAAAACCTAAACCATCGGGCATCATTCCCGAACCAAAACCTCGGTAATTACTTTGAATCAACGAAACCATGTTTCCGTCTTTGTCGGCTACGGTCAAGTAAATGGTGTCACCTTCTCGCAAAGCGGGGTTTCCTGCATCGTAATGAGTGGCAGCTTTATTTGGGTCGATTAGTTTGCGTCTTTCGGCCGCATATTCTTTCGATATTAATGATTTTACTGGAATTTTAGCAAATTCGGGGTCGGCATAGAATTTTGCACGGTCTTCAAAAACCAACTTCTTGGCTTCTGTAAAAAGATGTACGTGTTCGGTACTTCCGTAAGGAATTTTTGAAAAATCGTAACCTTCCAAAATGTTTAACATTTGTAAAACCGCAATCCCTTGTCCATTCGGAGGTAATTCCCAAACATCATAGCCACGATAATTCGTCGAAACTGGCTCTATCCAAGTAGAAGTATGGTCGGCAAGGTCTTTAGCACTTAAAAAACCTCCGTTTTTCTTCATGAAAGCATCTATTGTTTGAGCGATTTCCCCTTTATAAAAAGCATCACGACCACCTTTGGCGATTTTTTCTAAGGTATTTGCCAAATTTGGGTTTTTGAAAATATCACCCTTCTTTGGTACTTCACCATTTGGATAATAGTGTTCTTTTATGTTCGGAAACTTACCATATAATCGAGGAACATTTTGTAAACTTACTGCTAATTCATCGTGTACTGGAAAGCCATTTCTTCCATAATAAATGGCGTGCGAAAGAATTTTTTCCATCGGTAATTTCCCAAACTTTTTATGCAACTCAAACCAACCATCTACACAACCCGGAACACTAATTGGCAAAGGACCAAGTGCAGGAATGTGCGTAAGTCCACGTTTTTTGAATTCTTCCAAAGTAAGACTATATGGCGAACGTCCCGAGCCATTCAAACCATAAAGTCGTTGAGTCTTGGCATCCCATACGATAGCAAAGATATCACCACCAATACCATTTACGTGTGGTTCAACCATTCCTTCCATGGCGTTTGCCGCAATGGCGGCATCAACAGCACTTCCGCCCGCACGAAGGACTTCGATAGCCGCTTGCGTAGAAAGTGGGTGAGACGTACAAACCATCCCATTTTGTGCAATTACCTCCGAACGACCCGCCCAAGTTTTTCCAGAAATGCGGTCTTGTGCATATGAAGTAATTGATAAAGTAAGCAGAGAAATGAAGGTTAGGTGTTTTTTCATTGTAGTTTGTTAATTTTTTTCATAAATATAATTTTTTTAGCCACGGCTTCCAACCAATTTTTACAAAGCAGAATCATTATTTGTGAAAAGGGTAATTTACTCAGACAGAAACACTTTGTTTCGTCGTGGGAGAAGAAATGAGTGTATCCTTTTTCTTCTCCCCGACAAGCTGAGTTTAAATAATTACGATGGGCTGCAGACCATAGAGATGACCCGACAAGATTCACAAACAAAACTATAATTTAAAATGAAAAAGCTAAGTTTTTTATTAATTTTTGCCACACTTTTTACGTTTTCATGCAGTAAAGAAGAGGTGAAAGCCACCAACGAAACTACGAATAGCCTTGTTGGAGAGTGGCGTTGGATTTCTTCAACTGGTGGAATTGCTGGCAAAACAATTACACCTTCAACAGCAGGCTACGAACGACGTTTAGTTCTAACTTCAGACCTAAAGTTTTCTCGTTATAAAGACAACAAACTCGAAATTTCTGGCACTTACCAGATTACACAGGGTAAATCTATTTATAAACCCGAACAAGTTGACTTTATTAAATTTAGTGATAGCACCTCGGCCGTAATTATGAGTCAAACAGCCGACGAATTATCTTTAGCAGATAATTTTTATGATGGCTTTAGCGAATCCTACCAACGTATTAAAAAGTAAAACTAGCAATGAAAGTATTAGTTAATACACTGATAATCTGCACCTTATTTTTAAGTGCGTGTTCAAAAGAAATTGTAGAAGCGAACAATATGACCATAAGTTCACTGAGAAAATCAGACCTATTAGGTCAATGGAAATTGAAAGGCTATGCCGATGGAAATGTCCCTGCATTTGATGTGACGCTTGAAATCAAAGATGAGGAAGGTAAATATACTTTTAATGGTCGTTCTTCCGTGAATTTCTATTTTATTTCTCCTGAAATTGATGAAAACAAAAAAACAATTTCGATTCCGGTTATAGGAAGTACCAAAATTGCGGGTACACTCGAAGCGAATCAATTTGAAGCGACCTTTTACGAACGATTGAGAAGTATCCAACGCTACGACTTCAAAGATAAAAACACTTTAGTATTTTATCTGGCAAGCCCTTCTAATGAAGCCATTTATTTTGAAAGAAAATAATTCTCGTTAACCCAAACGAAGTCTTCGCTCAAAGCGAAGACTTCGTTAAAAACTCAAACCAATGAAAAGTATAAAAAGTCTAACCTTAGCTGGTACCCTTTTTTTGATGGCTGCCAGTTGTAATACCGAAACAGATTCCGTGCAACCCAACCAACTTCTCAGAGCCGTTCCTGCTACTTTTGCCGACCAAACAAGCGAGTTTGCTTTCGATTTTTTAAAGAAACATAATGCTGAAGAAAAGGCCGACAAAAACTATTTTGTTTCGCCTCTTAGCTTACATGTTGCTCTAGGAATGCTTTTGAATGGGGCAGACACCAAGACCAAAGAAGAAATTCAAACAGGTTTGAGGGTTTCTCCTGACCTCGCCGCAACAAACGCCATTTACAAAGATTTAATGGATGGTCTTCCTAATGTCGATTCTAAAGTGACAAATACCATTGCTAATTCTGTTTGGTATCGAAATAGTTTTTCAGTTGAAAAGTCTTTTCTTGATGTGCTCAGAGAGTCATTCAATGCAAAAGCCTATGCAGAAGACTTTGAAAATACCGCAACCGTAGGTAAAATAAACAACTGGGCAAGTGATAATACTAATGGTAAAATCAAAAAGGTTTTAGATAAAATCGAACCTGCTCATGTAATGTTTTTGATGAATGCTCTTTATTTTAAAGGCGATTGGAAAATCCCATTCAAAACAGCCAATACACACGAGGAAAATTTTGCAGGAACTACAGGTACAAATTCGGTCAAAATGATGAGTATGACTGAAAAATTAAAATATACCAAAAGACCTAACTACCAAGCACTTGAACTTGCTTACGGTGATGGAAATTATGTAATGACGATTGTATTACCAGAAGGAAAAACTTCTGTTGGTGAAGTTATCAACACAATGTCAGTAAGTGAGTGGAAAAACTTAAACGCTTCACTTACAGAACAAAAAGTAATAGTTGGTTTACCGAAATTTACCATTGAATATGAGACCAACTTAAATAATGTTTTAGCAAATATGGGTATGAAAACCATGTTTACAGATGCGGCCGATTTATCGAAAATTGCACAACCTGCTGGTAAATTAAAAGTGGGGTTCGTTAAGCAAAATACATTCGTAGCGGTTGACGAAAAAGGCACAGAAGCAGCGGCAGTAACAACAATAGGCATTGAACTTACTTCAATGCCTATCTTGCCAGAATTTATCTGTAATAAGCCATTCGCATTCTTTATTAGTGAAAAGCAATCAAATACGATTCTTTTTGCTGGTAAAATTGTGAATTTATAAAATTTACCACGGAGGCACAGATTTTATGATTTCTATAGAAATTTCTGTAATATTTATTTAATCTGTGCCTCTGTGGTAACAAGAAATTAAAACTATGAAAAAACAATTACTACTCTTAGCATTTGTTTACATAACTTTTGCTAACTCAGCCTGCACAGATGACTGTGAAACAACTCGTAGTTATCGAACCAACGTTCCTTTTACGCTTTCAGTTGAAGAGATTCGCAAAGGAATTACAACCAAATCGCCCCAAGATTTAGTCAATCCCGGTAAAATTTATGTTAAAGACAATTATTTGTTTATTAATGAGGTAAAAAAGGGCATCCATATTATTGATAATTCAAACCCTCAACAACCCAAAAACATTGCCTTTTTACAGATTCCAGGGGTAATAGATATGGCTGTTAAAGACAATACGCTCTATGCCGATAGTTATATGGACCTTGTTACTTTTGATATTTCTAACCCTACCAATATCAAAGAAACGGGGCGTCTGCAAGAAATTTTTCAAAATGGTTTAGCTGATGGTATTTATTGGTATTACAATAACCAAAATCAAACCATAACAGATTATGAGGTAAAAATAATCACTGAGAAAATTAAAACTAATTGCGGACTAGAAAACACAACCATTAACCCTATTTATTACCTTCAAGATGCTCTAAAGTCTTCTTCTCCAACAGTTAGCTCTGGTTCTGGAAGTGGAGCAGCAACCACAAGCACTGGTACAGGTGGCTCAATGGCTAGATTCACCTTATATAATGACTATTTATATGCCGTATCTCAATCAGATTTATTAGTTTTTGATGTAAAAACTAATAATAAACCCGCCCAACAAACTAAAATTAATCTTGGTTGGGGAATTGAAACGATTTTTCCCTATAAGGATAAACTTTTCATTGGTTCGAACACTGGAATGTACATTTTTGACAACAAAAATCCAGAAAAACCAGAACGTCTTTCGATTTTTCAACACGCTCGTGCCTGTGACCCTGTTATTGTACACAATGATGTTGCCTATGTTACCTTACGTACTGGTTGGTGTGGTGTTGCTCCCAATAGACTTGATGTGGTGAATGTATCAAACCTCTCCTCTCCGAGCCTTATCAAGAGTTATGATATGCAACAACCTGCTGGTTTAGGTATTGATTTTCCAAACTTATTTATTTGTGAAAGTCAATATGGACTAAAAACTTTCGATGCTTCTTCGAGTACAAATATTATACTCCAACAACACATTGAAAAAATAGATGCTTATGATGTAATACCATTGGAGGGTAAACATTTATTAATGGTTGGAAAAGATGGACTATACCAATACGATACTTCAAACCCAAAGAATTTGAAACAGTTGAGTGTCATACCTGTAAAAAGAGAAAACTAATTCCTTATCAAAATCATGAAAAAATCATTTATTATTATTTTGATGGGAGTAATGAGTTTTCTTCCATCTTGGGCACAAGAAGAGTCAAAAGGATTTTTCAAAAAACACCCATTTGTCAACATGACCGAATTTAGTTTATTATTTGGACGAGGTAAGTTTGAGAATTTTTATAGTTTTTACCGTGGATATTATCCTCAACCCTATGAGCCAACCTATCAAGTAAAAAATCATTTAAATTTATCAGTTCAAACTTTCAATGGTTTCTATCTTAACCCCAAAACTGCCTTTGGTTTAACAGTCGGTGTAGATTCATATGGGTCAACAATTCTCATGCCGTTCTCAGCAGGTGTGCGTCGAACTTTACTTCAAAAAAAACAAGGAGGAAGTATACTGTTGGGAAGCCTTGATGCTGGTTATTCAACTAATTGGCTCAATGAAGATAATACTGGTTTTCACACCAAAGGTGGTATAAGTATAAATCCTGCCATTGGTTACAAATTACCCATGCGAAATGGCTCTTCATGGTTAATTAATTTTGGCTATCGCTTTCAAAGAGCAGATTATACGCAGGAAAGAGGGGATGATTATTATTGGTATGAATCTAATGAAGTTCGAAAATACAAACGTGTTGTCATCAGATTTGGAATTGAGTTTTAAGAAATTTTTGATATTGGAAAATATCCTTTTCTCAAAAAAGTACAATCTAAACACATAACCTCGAAGCTATACAATCTGTATTCTTCGGGGTTATTTTTTTATAGACTTTCCAAATCTTTTAAAATAATATATAACAACTTCAAAAGGTTTCATTGGTTTTGTTTTTATATTTACTCAAATGCAATATCTATACTCATGCCAAAACACTTTCCACTTTTCGTTTTTCTCTTTCTACTAAATTTTTCAATTTTTGCACAAAAAAAACGAGCTCGTGATTTTGGCATTGAAATTGGAGTTCTTCGCCCTGGAAAACTCAACGCAATTACAGATGTTGCGGGGGTGAAGGTTGGACAAGTTACACTTCATCAAGGAAATGATGTCCATACTGGAGTTACAGCGATTCTTCCGCATGATAAAAATATTTTTCAAAACAAAATTCCTGCGGCTATTCACATAGGAAATGGCTTTGGAAAACTGGCGGGTTATTCACAAGTTGAAGAGTTAGGCAATTTAGAAACCCCTATTATTTTAACCAACACCCTTTCTGTTCCGACTGCTGCTGCTGCGGTTATTGATTATACTTTTCAATTTTTAGAAAATAATAGTGTTCGAAGTGTCAATGCTGTTGTTGGTGAAACTAATGATGGTGGCTTAAATGATATTAGAAAAAGATTTATTACTAAAGAACATGTACTTGAAGCTTTGAAAAAAGCACAAAATGGCCCCGTAGAAGAAGGAAATGTAGGAGCTGGTGCTGGAACTGTTTGTTTTGGTTTTAAGGGTGGTATCGGCACTTCTTCGAGGATTCTGCCTAAATCAAAAGGAGGTTATACAGTAGGAGTGCTTGTTCAATCAAATTTTGGAGGTGTTTTGCAAATCAATGGTGCTCCTGTAGGTATTGAACTTGATAAACATAAGTTTAGTAAACTCAATGAAGCTTACAAAGATGATGGTTCTTGCATGATTGTTGTTTTGACAGATGCACCTCTTTCAGCCAAAAACCTAAAACGTTTGGCCTCTCGTGCCATGCTTGGTCTTGCCCGCACGGGCGGCATAGCGGCCAACGGCAGCGGAGACTACGTAATTGCAGCATCTACTGCGGAAGAACTACGCATTGCTCATAACTCTGACTCTATGTTTGAAACTTTTAAAGTGCTAAGAAACAACGATTTAGACCTACTTTTTGAAGCCGTCATTGAAGCCACTGAAGAAGCCATAATAAATTCCTTATTTGCGGCAGAAACACTTACTGGCTTTGAAAACACTAAGGTAGAAGCACTGCCTATTGATAAAACAATAGATATTTTAAAGAAGTATAATCGAATAAAATAAACCCCTTAAATAGCCAAAAGCCTCGAAATTCGAGGCTTTTAGTATTTTAAAATCTGTTGAAAATATGCTGCCGAAATCTTAAGCTTCACCCATTGGGCCACCAAAGTTCATCGGAAAAGGCAATGCCTCGTTTGTTTCTCTAATACTTCCAAAGTTATCTTCATACTTGGCGATATTATCTTGTAAGGCAACCAATAAACGTTGTGCATGCTCTGGCGTTAGAATTACTCTTGATTTTACCTTTGCCTTCGGAACACCCGGCATTAATCTTATAAAATCAATCACAAATTCTGTATTTGAATGAGCTATCATCGCTAAATTAGCATATACACCTTCTGCCATTTCTTCCGATAACTCAATGTTTATTTGTTGTTCTGGTTCATCTTGAACATCTTTGCGTTTAGCCATTATTATTTGTGTATTTAGATGATTGGGAGTCATCGTTTTGTTTGAATAACCAAATATAGAAATCATTTTTCGAAAATGAAAATTAGCCTACAATTTGTTATTGTATGGTCTATTTTAAAAAAAATGACCTCATTTTACTGCTTCTCGCACTTTAAGGAGCTTTTCAAGCAAGCCTTCTAACTTATCTAATGCCAACATATTTGCCCCGTCTGACTTAGCAACTGAAGGGTTTGGGTGTGTTTCGATAAAAATTCCATCAGCACCAACTGCAATAGCAGCCTTAGCAATGGTTTCTATCAAGGCTGGCTTTCCTCCGGTTACACCCGAAGATTGATTTGGCTGTTGAAGTGAGTGTGTACAATCCATAACTACTGGCACATCAAATGCTTTCATTTCGATGATATTCCTGTAATCGACTACGATGTCTGAATAGCCAAAAGAATTTCCTCTATCGGTCAACATTACATCAGCATCTGGATTGATAGCCTTTATCTTCTCAACTGCAAAACCCATACCCGAACCATGCATAAACTGTCCTTTCTTTACATTTACGGCCTTGCCTGTTTGGGCAGCAGCAATGAGTAGCTCAGTTTGACGACAAAGAAATGCAGGTATTTGAAGTACATCTACATATTGTGCTGCCAAAGCTGCTTCTTCAGATTCATGAATATCTGTAACGGTTGGTAGTTGAAAAGTATCTCCAACTTCTTTCAAAATACTAAGGGCAAGTTCATCGCCAATGCCTGTAAATGAATCTAGTTTTGTACGATTGGCTTTTCGGTAAGAAGCTTTGAAAATATAAGGGATTGCCAATCTATCGGTGATTGTCTTTATTTTCTCTGCAATTTCTAGAGCCATGTCTCTACCTTCAACAACACATGGACCCGCCATAAGGAAAAAATTGCCCGAATCTTGATTTTTTAAGTAATTGATTTTCAATGCTTTGCCTATTTTTGTAAATTATTATAAAGTATCTAAAATTTTTTAACCAAATATTTTTTCAGTACAAATTGCCTGTTTTCAGGGCTTTAGGTGTTGTTTTTTACTGAAAATAGCCCATTTAGCAATCCTAGTTGTAATGGTCTTAACAAATCTCACGCTAAAAAAATTTCCTGTATTTTGTTGTTTTCGCATAAAACCATTTTCTTTGCAGTCGTTTTTCACCAAACTACAGTTCAAAATGTCAGCAATTGCATCTAAAGTAACTCAAATTATCGTTGATAAACTCGGCGTTGATGCGTCAGAAGTAACAGCCGAAGCTTCATTTACAAATGACTTAGGAGCGGACTCATTAGACACCGTTGAGTTAATAATGGAATTTGAAAAAGAATTTAATGTATCTATTCCAGATGACCAAGCAGAGAATATCCAAACTGTTGGTCAGGCTATCACTTACTTAGAAGAGAATTCTAAATAAGTATTCCTTATTCAAGATTTATAGTGTTAGATAATCAGATATTTTCTTTCGATTTAACGCTGTAAATCTTGTTTACTTTTTATTCTGACAAACAAACTTATACTTTATGGCATTTAAACGAGTAGTTGTTACAGGCTTAGGAGCTTTGACGCCTATCGGAAACACGGTAGAAGAATTTTGGCATGGCTTATCAACTGGCAAAAGCGGTGCGGCCACAATCACCAGATTCGATGCGAGTAAGTTTCGTACAAAATTTGCTTGTGAAGTAAAAAACTTCGATGTTACGCAGTTCATTCCTCGTCAGGATGCTCGTAAGATGGACTTATTCACCCAGTTTGCAATGGTGGTTGCTGATGAAGCCATCAATGACTCTGGTCTTGATTTAGAAAGTATTAATAAACATAAAGCAGGAGTAATTTGGGGTTCGGGTATTGGCGGTTTGAAAACTTTCGAAGAGGAAGTAATTAATTTTTCAAACGGCGATGGTACTCCGAAGTTTAATCCGTTTTTTATTCCTAAAATGATTGCAGATAGTGCTTCTGGGCAAATCTCAATTAAATATGGTTTCCGTGGACCAAACTACATAACGGTTTCAGCTTGTGCATCTACCAATAACGCTATCATTGATGCATTCAATTATATCCGCTTGGGCAGAATCAATATTTGTATTACTGGTGGTTCAGAAGCAGCTGTAACACAAGCGGGTATTGGTGGTTTTAATGGATTACGTGCGATGTCTGAGAGAAACGATGACCCAACTACTGGTTCACGTCCTTATGACAAAGATCGCGATGGTTTCGTATTAGGCGATGGTGGTGCGGCTCTTATTTTAGAAGAGTATGAGCACGCTGTTGCTCGTGGAGCAAAAATTTATTGTGAAATTATCGGTGGTGGTATGTCTTCTGACGCTTACCATATTACTGCTCCACATCCAGAAGGAGAAGGTGCTTACATGTCAATGGTTGATGCCCTTGAAGATGCTGGCATAAAACCTGAAGAGGTTGATTATATTAATACACACGGTACTTCTACTCCACTTGGCGACCCACAAGAAATCAAGGCTATCGAAAGACTTTTTGGCGAGCATACTTATCAAATGAGTATTAGTTCAACCAAATCAATGACTGGCCACTTGCTTGGTGCTGCTGGTGCTGTCGAGTCAGTTGCTGCTGTATTAGCTATTCAACACCAAGTTGTTCCGCCAACAATTAATCTCTTTAATGTTGATGAAGCAATTGACCCAAGAATAGATTTAACACCAAATGTTGCGAAAGCTCGAAAAATTGATGTAGTTTTGAGTAACTGTTTTGGTTTTGGTGGCCATAACGCTACGTTGATTTTCAAGAAAATATAATTAGGAATCGTGTTGTCGGAAGTAAGCAATTCTATTTTAGGTTTTTTCAAATCTGATTCTAAAGAACGCAGCTTTAGAAAATCTGTGGAGCAGATTATTGGCGAAAAGCCAGGAAATCCGTTGCTCTATCAACTTGCTTTTAGACATACATCCGCTTCGAAAGAAACAAACATTGGTGGTTTCCGAGAATCTAACGAAAGACTAGAATACCTTGGTGATTCGGTTTTAGGTATGATTGTAGCGGAATACCTCTTCAAAAAATATCCCTTCAAAGATGAAGGTTTCCTAACCGAGATTCGCTCTCGAATTGTAAACCGTGAATCATTGAATATTCTTGCAAGAAAAATCGGTTTAGAGCGACTCATTGAGTTCGATGGACAAAGAGTCGCTCATAATCGTACTTCTATGTATGGCGATGCCATGGAAGCCCTTATTGGGGCTATTTACCTTGATAAAGGATTTCGATTTACCAAGAAATTCATTTTAAAGAAACTTCTTGCTAATTACTTCGACCTCGATACGGTTATTCAAACCAATACAAACTATAAGAGTATTCTTCTCAGTTGGTCTCAGCAGGAGGGCAAGCGTATTACGTTTGAGATTATCCAAGAAAATGGAAAACACCACCATAAAGAGTTCGTTGCTCAGGTTTCAGTTGACGGCGAAGCTGTGAGTAAAGGTGGTGGATGGAACAAGAAAAAAGCAGAACAAGAAGCTGCACGTCGTGCTTGTGAAATTCTTGAGATAAAATCTTAAAATTCCCCCCAATTTCTTCTTCGTGCTTCGAAAATGATTTGAATTTTTGATTTCAACTACATATTTTTGTTTTAATTTGAATTCAACTCAAACGCTATTTCGGGGCGTCAAACGAAACTACCATTTGGTGAAGTTTTTATATAAAATAATTTTTTGCCTACTTCTTTCATTAACCTTAAGTACATCTTACTCTCAGAGGGTTAGTATTCAGGTATTGCAACAGGGAGTCTCATACTCAGACTCTTCTTATTACGACATTATACCAGTAGGAGATAAATTTTGGATTGGAGGTAAATATGGTACCTTAAAGACCATTGACTCCGAAGGCAATTTGAATAATATCAGCTACCCTAATTTACAGGTTGATATTTATAAATTAGACTACTTCGATAAAAATAATTTAATAATTAGTGGTGATAAAGGCATTGTTTACAAACATAATCTTAATTCTAATACTTGGGAAACCATTAAAATTAAAGGTTTTGAAAAATCTTGTTTTTATAATCTTACTGTAGTCAACGATTCTACTGCTTATATATGCGGTGGTAAATCTGCCATTGCTCATTCTAAAAAGACTGTTCCCTTCGGCTTTATTCTTAAAACTACTGATAAAGGTAAAACATGGACTCAAGTCTATAAAAATGCTTTTAAAATGGTTTGGTGCGTTAAGTACAATGTGCTTGACCATAAAGTTTATGCCCTAATGTACACCCCAAATAAAACGCATCTTTTTGCTTTAGAAAATGAGAAATGGGAGAGAAGGCAAAAAATTGGTAATAGTATTTTTCATGAAATTCAATTTGAAAATACTGAAGACTTTATTGCCATGGGTGGATGGATGGGTAAAAAAGGCCGTATTCATCATAAAAATCAAAAGCTCGAACTTCCTCATTCGGGTTTACTTTGGGGTCGTGTAACTAACGAAAAATACGAAATTTACTCAGCTTGTAATGGACAAATCGTTCTTGGTGATAAAGCTGGTAACTACAAGGTATTTGGAGAAAAACTCAATAAAGCATTTAATATCTACGAAACTGTTTTTACTTCACCAACTACTGCTATTTCTATTGGTAGTGCTCGAACTATATTAATGCTAAAGATTATCGAAGAAAACCCTATTTCTCGTATTTCTCAAAAATAATTGTTCAGGCTATTCTTTACTTTAAGTCTCATTATTTCTTTGCTTATTACGTTTCATCTTGTTAATTTTAAAATATTTAAACGTTCATCAACGTTTTCTTTTATTTTTTAAATTCAATCCTCTCAAAATGAAAAAAGTAATAATTTTGGCACTTTTTGCGTGCAGTTCTTTTGTCTATGGACAAAAAGACAAAACAGTTAATTTATTTGATGGTAAGACAACTAATGGTTGGCATTCTTGGCACGAAACTTCAGTAAAAGGATGGCACGTCATGAATGGTATTTTGATGACTCACGGTGGGAGTGGAGACTTAGTTTCTGATAAAGAATATGAAGACTTTGAACTTACTTTCGAATTTAAGGTCGCTCCAAAGGGTAATAGTGGAATTATTTACAAAGTAATAGAAACACCAGAAGCAAAAGCTTCTTATATGTCAGGGCCCGAATATCAAATTATTGATGATAAGAATTATCCTTCACCCATTAAGGATGTTCAAAAAACAGCAGCAAATTATGATATGCAACCACCGGCAGACCTTAGTGTAGTGAAGCCAGCAGGAGAGTGGAATAAGGGGAAAATCATTGTTAAAGATAACCACGTTGAACATTGGTTAAATGGAAAAAAAATGGTTGAATATGAATATGGCAGTACTGATTGGCAAGTGATGGTTGCTAAGAGTAAATTTGCAAGTTGGGATTTTGCAAAGGCTCACGCTAAAGGAAAGATTGCTCTTCAAGACCACGGTGATATGGTTTCTTTCAAGAGTATTAAAATTAAAGAGTTATAAAAAAGAAAGGTGAGCCAAAGCTCACCTTTCTTTTTTTACAAGGCTTTTTTTAGAATTTCACAGAAAGCCCAATCGTACTGTATGGTACGCCCGCTTCTGCATATAACGCCACTTTTTCTTTCAAGTAATACCTTGCACCCAGAATACCACCTAAAATTATTCCTGCGTTTCTACCATTATAATATGAAGAATAGGCATCGCTGTAATTTACCATTCTGAATCCTCCTACTACACCTACATACGGGTCTAATTTTGCCTCATTAATACCTATTTCCTTTAAGTATTTTCCGAAGTGAATAGCTGCTCTACCCGCAAGCCCGATATAGTTTACACGATAGTTTGAAAGTATGTATCCATAGTTTCTTGATGAATATCCGCCAACAACTCCGATACTTACCATATCCGTAATACCATAATCAACCGCTGCGGTAGCACCTAATCCATAACCTACACCAACTCCAACACTGAAGTTTTTCTGTCCTTTTGTAAAAGACTGGGCACTCGTATTTCTGAATAAGAATAAACAAGTGACTAACAATAGAAAAGAAAGGTTTTTTTTCATGTGAAATAAATTTAATTTACTGATTTTATTTAAAGTGTGAAATTTACGTTTTATCATACTAATCACTAATAACTTAGTTCATTTAGTATTTGATTATATACTTTTGACCTGCGGCGTTTCTTTTCATTAATTGCTATCTGCTCAGCCTTTTTATAGCCACCCATATAATACCTCTGAAACCACGGTGCCGCTGTTACTAATACATCAAACGGACTTGTACTCTTTACTGCGGTTGCAATTCCTAGCGTAGCAATACCTACCGTTAATACCATCGAATTAAATCCATTTTTCAAATCTCCAGCATAAAATTGTCCTAAGCCGGGAATCAACATACTCATTATTTTTGCTTTTCTTGGACTTAGCTGATTTATCTTTTCATTTTTAGTAAATAGTTGTTCTATTTTCTCTTTTGTTTCCTTGTTGGTTGAATCAATAAGAGACAAAAATTGTGATTTTGCCAAGTCATATTTTTCAATCGAAAAGTTTAATACAGCCGAGTAGAACATCTTTCTTTGAGCTTGTTTTGGTGTTAGATTTGAGGGTAAGCTCAATAACTCAATTTCTGCGTAATCAAAACTATTGAGTATAAGAAAACACGAAAGCTTTCTGAAAATTACTTCTGCTTTTGAACTATCACTTTTTTGTTGAAAAAAAGCCAATTCGTAATAATCGGCAGCTTCTTCAAATTGCTGTGTTTCGTATAAACAATCAGCAATATTTTTATAGCAGTCTTTTCTATATTGGTCTGCTTTATCAAAATAAATTACCCTTCTGTATGAAATACTCGCCCCTTCATAGTCTTTTTTGTTGTAAAGTTCATTAGCAAAATCGAACGTTTGTTTAATGTCTTGTGAGTAAACAAAACTAAAAGAAAGTATTAAAAGTATTAATAATATTTGCCGCATATTTACTTAAAAATAAGTATTGAAAAGGTTATCTATTTTGTTTCGAACACTTAAATGGGTTTTCTTATTATATCCTTTTGCAGAAGCAACAGAACCATAAATATTCCCTAAATAAAAGCCCAATCCGATACCCCCATAAATCCAGCCCCTAGTACTATTTATGCCATTTTTATTAAAACCACGATATGCCTGAAACGCCATTGTACTAACAAAAACCATTGAAACAATTCCGTCTTTCCAATCTTTCACATACATACGGCCTGTTCCAGGAATAATGGCCGACATAATTCCTGCCACCGCTGGACTTTTTCTTCGAATACTAAAGGCTTGTTCGGTTAGGTCTTTATAATTAGCCGCGAGTTTGTGTTCTTCGGGTTTGATATTCGCTAATATATGTCGTGCATTTTTATAGTTATCTTGTAATATTTCAGAAGTTGCTGAAAGAATAATTTTATCGGGAGAACTTAAGTTTTGATTGGCTTCCCAAAAGTTTTTTGCACTATTAAATTCAGATTTCAGTAGTAATACTCTTCCATATTCGATAGCTGACCAACTATTCATTGTTTGCAAATCAGGATACAGCTGTTTGCCTCTACTTAAAGCTTCATCATATTTTCCAGCACGACGATACATTGATAGGAGAGAAGCCTTTAGTGTATCATTGGTCGGCTTCATAAATGATAAACGTTCGTATTCACGCGTGGCTAAATCATATT
Source organism: Emticicia oligotrophica DSM 17448 (assembly GCF_000263195.1). Taxonomy (GTDB): domain Bacteria; phylum Bacteroidota; class Bacteroidia; order Cytophagales; family Spirosomataceae; genus Emticicia; species Emticicia oligotrophica. The sequence continues at coordinate 1,942,780 of NC_018748.1, read as the reverse complement.
GACCCGATTTAGCTAAATACTCAGCAAATTTTTTTGAGTTTTCGAAGTCGTATAAATCTTGAGCATACATTACTTCGAATTTTATTATTATTAAAAGTATTAAAAGTATATTTCTCATTATTAGGGTTTATCTATCAAAAGCTTAGCCTTGTAATCAATTTCATATTTTTCTGGACTTAGTCCGTTGCAGCGTGTAAGCCTGTCCATAGTTTTTATCCCTCCCATAACTAATCCACTTTTTTTGACGGCTAAAATACCAAATTCTGAACAAGAGGGCGTAAAGGTACACACTGTTAGGTCTTGTGAAGAAAAGAAGGTTTTATAAAAAAGAAATAACCCTGAAAATAAGTATTGTACTTCATTTTTATTTCCTTTGGCCTCTTTATAAGTCTTCTTTTGAGCAGTCTGAATAACGCCTCTCAGTGCATTTACTTCTTCCTTACTTTGGGCTTTTATTAGGTTGCTTTGAGCCAACAGTAGGAATAGGATAATTGTAAACTTCGTTTTCATTTTCTTGGTCTATGATAATATTTTTATAAGTCGTTTGTTGAATATTCTGCGTGCCATCTGAATTAAAAGATATTTGCGTGACCTGTTTAGGAAATTCAACCCCATTAAAGTTTTCGTATTCCTTAAAAAATTGCTGACTGAGTAATTTATCTTTGGCATCATAGAACGCTATGGCATCTAAGCGTTTATTTACATTTGCCATCTTTATTTTACCTAAAGTATTCATCAGCTTTTTCTCTATGACACTCCAAGTTGTAATTACCCTACCTTCCTTATCTTTTTCAACTTTTGAAATTTTATATATTCTAGCCACATTTCCTGAATTTAAACCATAATCAGCTAATTTTCCTGAAAGAGATAAATGAAAAATTGAAAATTCATTTGACGCTAAAATTGATTGAACTAGTACACTATCTTTTGTTATTTTATATAAAGTAGTGTCTTTAATAATTATTGTTTCTTTTTGAGGAAAAGAAAGCTTATAAACAATTTTTAAAGAAGTTTTATCATAATATGCCTTTCCAACTGTGAGTCTGTAAGAACCATTTGAAAGTTTATCTTTGATAGAAACGTCTGCTTTGATTCGATAAAACTGTTGAGCTTGCGATGTTGTAGCAAATAATCCAAAAAGTAATAGAAATAATATTTTTTTCATGCTAAGGTATTTGTAAAGAAACAAAATAGCCCAATCTTCCGAATTGGGCTATCTTCCAGTAAAAATAATGTTTTATTATCTTACAGCTGCTAATACAACAAAGTAGTAAACAACCCAAAGGACAGTCCATGCTAAACATCCATAAAGTGCTTTTTTAGTTTGCTCTTTATCTTTATCTGTAATTAAATATACTGCCAACACACCTAATAAACCAAGTACGCAACCCCACCAGAAAGCTGGGATACCCAATGGTAATTCACTAGCTGCAACTGCATTAGTAACGTTTGTATCTAAGTTTAAATCTTTTGTTAATTCTGTTTCTTTAACATCTTCAATAGTAGTGCCTTCGTGAGCATTAACATACTCTTCTAACTTAGCTAATTTCTCAAATTCTGCACTAACAGCTTTTTCATTGAAAGTCATAGCTTGGCTTTCAGAAATGGCTGGAGCAGTAGTAGCTTCTGTGTTTAAAGAAGATACCTCAACAGAATTATCTGCTGAAAGAGTGGTTTCTGTTGGAGCAACCATTGAAACTGTAGCTTCTTCTACGACTGCAACTTCTGCTGATGGAGCAACAACAGCTTGTTTTTTAGCTACTGCATAAGTTGGGCTTTGGCTTTTTTGAAAAGATGCATATTCTTTCTTTTGGCATGAAGCTAAGAAAATAATTGCCGAGAGGAAGAGGATTAGTTTTTTCATAAGAACAAATAGTTTAATAGTTAAATAATTATTATTAATTACAAGTTTAAAATTTTTAATTGATTTACAAAGAACTATTGAAGATATTTCAAATTGACATTGTATTTAATAAATCTTGAACCACGAGTCGCAAATGAACATAAAAATATAATTCGTAGCTTTTTTAGATTCTTAAAATGTCGAAAAAATTTACTTAACGGTCAATCTTGAAGTTTGATCAAATGCTTGCAAACAAAAAAGGTGTAAGTCGCCTTACACCTCATATTCATTTTTGATATTTATTAGTGCTTAATTTTATCACTAAAGACTTTTTTGAATTTCTCAATCTTGGGCTTCACAACCATTTGACAATAAGAGTTCGTACCACCTAACAAATTATAATAATCTTGGTGATAATCTTCTGCGATATAAAACACACCAGCAGGTTCAATTGAAGTCACGATTGGGGCGTCAAACGCTCCTGAAGAATCTAAATCTTTTTTTAATTTTTCTGCAATTGTTTGTTGGTTTTCATCATGAAAAAATACCACCGAACGATATTGTGTGCCAACATCTGCACCTTGTCTGTTCAAAGTGGTTGGGTCATGAACTTTCCAAAATACTTCGAGCAACTCTTCATAGGAAACAATATTTGGATTATAAGTAATGTGTATTACCTCTGCATGCCCCGTTTCTCCAGTACAAACTTGTTTATAGGTTGGGTTTTTCACCGTTCCACCCATATACCCTGATTCAACTTTTTCAACACCATTAAGTTTCTGAAACATTGCTTCTACACACCAGAAACATCCAGCTCCGAATGTTGCCACACCTACTTTTGGAAATGTACTATTTACCGAATTAACATTTTCTTGATTCATTTTATTAACTTTGTTTTTATCCGTTTGAGCATTTACTGAAATAACAGACAGTATTAGCCCTAATAATGAAAATACATTTTTCATCTTAACAATTTACTTTTGGGTTATGTTTCTTAGCTCTCAAATTTTCAAACAAACCATTATTCTACTTCCAAACAAACGTTTCTATTCCCAATGAAGAAAATAGATATTGACCATTTTAGGTTTGATGGTAAAGGAAAGTTTTCAATTAAGAAAGCTGCGACCAAAGTTAGTGATTATTACGAAGATAAAGAAGATTATGAAAATGCATTGAAATCTTTACAGGCTGAACTAGACTCCCTACAAGAAATGATGTATGCTCATAACAAATATGGTTTGCTTGTGATATTCCAAGCTATGGATGCTGCCGGAAAAGACGGAACTTTAAAGGCAGTATTCTCAGGAGTAAACCCACAGGGTATGCGTTTTTATTCTTTCAAGCGTCCATCTGAAACTGAACTTGACCATGATTTTTTATGGCGAACTAATTTGCAGTTACCAGAACGAGGAACAATTACTGTCTTTAATCGTTCTTACTATGAAGAAGTCTTAGTTGTTAAAGCTCACCCTGAAATACTTCTAAAAAATCAACGTATTCCATCAGAATATACCAAAGATTTAAGCGATGTATGGAAGAATAGATATGAAGATATTTCTAATTTAGAAAAATACCTTAATCGCAATGGTATTCATGTAGTGAAGTTTTTCTTACATGTTTCAAAAAAAGAGCAATCTGAAAGATTAATTGAAAGAATTAAAGACCCAACCAAAAACTGGAAATTCGAAGAACAAGATGTAAAGGAAAGGGAATTTTGGGATGATTATCAAAATGCTTATGAAGATGCCATCAATGACACATCTAGTAAAGATTGTCCTTGGTATATAATTCCGGCCGATGATAAGAAAAATATGCGTCTCATCGTAGCCAATATTTTAGTCCACAAATTAATGTCATTAGATATTGAATTTCCAAAATCTGATTTAGCAAGACAAGAATTTTTATTTTCACTGATTGATACAATAAAACAGCAAGATTCTATTTGAATTCGTATAACTACTAAATTATAATTTTTATACGAATAATTATATTAAACATGTTCATTTTTTTAAAGTTTGACAACAAATTGAACGGACTTATTTAACTTTGTGAGTTATTTGATAGGACGCAGTTATTACCCTGCGTCCCTTTTGTATTTATAAAAGTGTTATATTGTGAAGGCTTTCGAATTATTAAAAATTTATCAAGAAGATAGTTTTATTAAAACACTTCTTGATGAAATAAAATCAAAAAAAAACGTCTATATAAAAGGTTTATCAGGTAGTTTAGATTCAGTTATTGCTTCAGTAAACTATCAAGTAAACCCCCAGCATAATATCTTTATTTTAAACGATAAAGAAGATGCCGCTTATTTCTACAATGATTTACAAAATTTGCTTGACGAGGAAAATGTTTTTCTTTTCCCAATGTCCTACAAAAAGCCTTATCTTTATGAAGAAATTGATAATGCCAATGTACTACAAAGAGCAGAAGTTTTGAATCAATTGAACAATGATAAGGCGAACTTACTTATTGTAACCTACCCCGAGGCTCTTTCAGAAAAGGTAATTAATAAAAAATCTTTAATTGCAAATACCCTACAAATAAAGATAGGAGACAAGTTAGATATTGAATTTATATCTGAACTATTGATTTCTTACGATTTTGAAAAGGCCGATTTTGTTTATGAACCTGGTCAATTTTCGGTGAGAGGTGGAATCGTGGATATTTTTTCATACGCATCTGAATTTCCATGTCGCATAGAATTATTTGGAGATGAAATTGATAGCCTTCGATTATTTAACCCCGAAAGTCAGCTTTCACAACAGAGTGTCAATCAAATTAATATTATTCCCGATGTTCAGAATAAGTTAATTGAAGAAACTCGCGAATCTTTCTTTAATTTTATTCGTAATCAAAGTACAATATGGATAAAAGACGTAGAATATTCGTTAGAGTGTATTGAAGATTGTTTTAACAATGTAGAACAACAATTTCAAAAAATAATTGAGCAGAGCGGAGGAATAAAGGTTATATTAAAACCAGAAGAATTATTTGAAACTCGAAGAACTTATCTAAATGAAATAAAAAAGTTTAGCATTATTGAATTTGGAACCAAATCCTATTTCAAAGAAACTGAAAAAATAATTTATCCTTCTAAAACTCAACCTTCTTTCAATAAGGACTTTAAAAAGTTGATTGATAATGTCAAAGAGAATCAATCAATCAACATTACCACACTTATTGCTTCCGATTCATTAAAACAATTAAATCGTCTCGAATCAATTTTTGAAGAAATAGACCCTTTCGTTAAATTTCAAGCTTTAGAAATTTCCTTGAGAGGTGGCTTTATTGATGAACTTACAAAAATTGCTTGTTATACCGACCACCAAATATTTGACCGATATCATCGTTTCAAGGTAAGAGATAAATTTAGCAAATCGAAAGCTCTAACTTTAAAAGAGTTAAGAGCCTTGCAAACTGGTGATTTCGTCACTCACATTGATTATGGCATTGGCAGATTTGTGGGCTTGGAAAAAGTAATGGTTGGAGATAAAGAGCAAGAGGCTGTTAGACTAATTTATCGAGACAATGACATTCTTCTCGTAAATATACATTCTTTACATAAAATTGCGAAATATTCAGGTAAGGAAGGTTCTCCACCAACCATGAGTAAGTTAGGTTCAGGTGAGTGGGAAAATAAAAAATCAAAAGTTAAACGGCAAGTAAAAGATATAGCCAAAGAGCTTATTTCCCTCTATGCAAAACGACGCCTTGCCCCTGGTTTTCAATTTTCGAAAGATGGTTTTATGCAGGCTGAACTCGAATCTTCATTTTTATATGAAGATACACCTGACCAAGCCAAAGCTACCGCTGATGTAAAAGATGATATGGAAAAACCACATCCAATGGACCGCCTTGTTTGTGGTGACGTTGGTTTTGGAAAAACTGAAATCGCCATAAGAGCTGCTTTTAAATCTGTTGCAGATAGCAAACAAGTAGCGGTATTGGTTCCAACTACTGTATTGGCAATGCAGCATACCCGAACTTTTAAAGAACGTCTTTCTAAATTCCCTGTTAATATTGAAGAAATTAGTAGATTCAAATCTGCGAAAGAAATAAGTCAAACACTTAAAAACGTAAAGGAGGGAAAAACAGATATTCTTGTTGGAACTCACAGAATTCTAAATAAAGATATAGAATTTAAAAATCTAGGTTTATTAATTATTGACGAAGAACAAAAGTTTGGAGTTAAAGCCAAAGACCGTCTAAAAGAAATTAAGCATAACGTGGATGTTTTAACGCTGACTGCAACCCCAATACCACGTACACTTCATTTTTCTCTTTTGGGTGCTCGAGACCTTTCTATCATCTCTACCCCTCCACCAAATCGCCAACCAGTTACAACTGAAGTACATGTTTTTAAAGAGGAGTTTATTCGTGATGCGATTAGTTATGAACTGAAAAGAGGGGGACAAGTTTTCTTTGTACATAATAGAGTAAATGATATTGAGTCTATTGCTAATATCATTTTGCGTCTTGTTCCAGACGCTAAAATAGGTATCGCCCATGGCCAAATGGATGGTGATAAACTAGAAAAAGTAATGATGAAATTTATAGAAGGTGATTATGATATTCTTGTTTCAACCAATATCATAGAATCTGGTCTTGATATTTCAAATGCTAATACAATCATTATTAATCAAGCTCAAAATTTTGGAATGTCTGACTTACACCAGATGCGTGGTAGGGTAGGACGTTCGAATCGAAAAGCATTTTGCTATTTATTAACACCACCAATTTCTGTTCTATCCAAAGATTCTAGAAAACGATTACAAACACTTGAAGAATTTTCAGATTTAGGCGATGGCTTTAAAGTTTCAATGCGAGACCTTGACATTAGAGGAGCAGGGAATCTACTTGGTGCCGAACAAAGTGGTTTCATTAATGACTTAGGCTACGAAACTTATCATAAAATTCTTGATGAAGCAGTACAAGAGCTAAAGGAAAACGAGTTCAAAGATTTATTCATGAAAGAGTTAGGTACTCCTTTAGATTTGAAACTTCCTGACTGCCTAATCGAAACTGATTTACAGATTATCATTCCTGAAACTTACGTTGGGAATATTTCTGAAAGACTTTCTCTCTATAACCAATTAGATAACATTGAGAAAGAAGATGAACTCCAAGAGTTTCATAAGTCTATGATTGACCGTTTTGGTCCGATGCCTGAAGAAGTTGAAAATTTATTCAAAATTGCTCGTATCAGATGGAAAGCCGAGCAAATCGGATTTGAAAAATTAACTTTAAAAAACAATATCGCTAAAGGCTACTTCGTTTCTCAAGAGCGAACCGAATATTTTCAGACAGATAAGTTTGGCAGAATTCTTGATTACATCAAGAATAATCCAAAGCAATGTTCGCTCAAAGAAATCAAGTCTAAACTTATTCTTACTGTTGAAAAAGTTCAGTCAATTGACGAATTAGACAATTTATTGCGTGGAATGGTCATTTAATCTTAATTTCTCAAGTAATTGATTTTCAGATTTCTACTGAAATATATATTGAATTACCTATTTTTGCAAAACGTATTTATTTAACAAAAATCATTCCGAAAATGAAAAAACTACTTTTTAGTTCGACTGCGGTTGCTTTAGCTCTTTCGCTAATGCTCAGTGGTTGTTCGAGCAAAAAGAAAGCTTCAAGTATTAATCCTGGACGCAAAAGTACTGCAACCGGTATTGCATACAACAAGAAAAGTAAGAAAGGTAAAGAACCTATAGGTTTGCAGGTAAAGGATTTCAAGGGTCAACCAGCAGGTCCAAACCTTGTTTATATCGAAGGTGGGCGTTTTACTATGGGTACTGTGGAGGAAGATGTTACTTTTTCTCGTGATAACCTTGAAAGAACTGTTACAGTTTCGTCTTTTTATATGGATGAAACTGAAATTACTAATCTACACTGGTTAGAATACCTAAATGCCATTCAAAAAGATTCTTCTCAAGAATTTTATGAATCTGCTCTTCCTGATACAACAGTATGGCTAAGCAAGCTTTCATTCAATGACCAATTCACTGAACAATACCTTAGATATCCAGGTTTCCGAATGTATCCAGTTGTTGGGGTTTCTTGGGTTCAAGCATCTGATTATTGCAAGTGGAGAACTGATGCAGTTAATGGTGAAATGGCCTCACGTTTTGGTGACAAAACAAAATCTAAAACAAAGATTGGTTTTGGTAAGAAATCTGCTAAAAAAGCTCCAGTTGCAGAAGCCCCTTCTGCCAAAACAGGTGGTCGTTTAGCAATTGAATCAGGTAATGTTTTACCAGCTTACCGCCTCCCAACTGAAGCAGAGTGGGAATATGCAGCAAAAGCGTTGATTGGTACGCAATACATGGACGAAAACCAATCAAACCAACGTATTTACCCATGGGATGGTTCTTCTCTACGTAAAAGCAAAGGAAAAACAAAAGGTACGATGCTTGCCAACTTCAAGCGTGGCCGTGGTGACTATGCAGGTATTGCAGGTCATCAAAATGATAAAGGTACTATTACCCTTGAAGTTTATGAGTTCCCACCAAATGACTTTGGTCTTTATAATATGGCTGGAAATGTTAATGAGTGGGTATATGACCTTTACCGTCCAAACTCTTTCCAAGACGTTAATGATTTAAACCCAATCCGTCGTAATGACTATCTTGATGAAGAAAAGCTTTACGATAAAAAAGGTTATAATTCATTGATTGATAACCACTTGAGAGTTTATAAAGGTGGTTCATGGAATGATGTAGCTTATTGGTTATCTCCAGGTACACGCCGTGCATTAGACCAAGATTCTTCTACTGCTACTATTGGTTTCCGTTGTGCTATGATTGCCATTGGACCTAAAGGAAAACGTAAAATATAATCTTGAAATTCTTCTTATAAACACAAAAAAAGTCCCAGTTTAAAAAACTGGGACTTTTTTGTGTTATGCCGCTGCTGCAATTGTTATTACAGAAATGCTCTTTGCTTCTGCTTCAAGCAATATCATTCCTAAAGATTCTATTGTTGCTCCTGTAGTTAATACATCATCAACAATCGCAATTCTTTTTCCTTTAATTTCTTCTTTTGCTAAAACTTCAAAAATTCTATCTACATTATAAAATCTTTCGATACGACTCTTTTTAGTCTGAGTTGAAGTATTTGTTAATCTTTTCACCAAATCTGTTCTAAACGGTAAATCTAGGGCTTCTGAAAGCCCTTCAGCAATGCAATCAGCTTGATTATATCCCCTTTGTTCAAATTTGCTAGGATGGAGAGGAACACCAATTATTAAATCTACTTTTTTATTAAATTCTGTTGCTTTCAAATCTACCCCATAAAGCTTACCTAAGTATTTCCCAATTTCTGGTTTATTGCGGTATTTAAGCTCATGCAATAATTTTTGAACTCTACCTTTTTTCGAAAAGTTTAAAAAGGTTATTGCATTATCAACTGGAATTTTACCCCAAAATCTCTTGGATATATTTTCAATTTGTAAAATGTGTGAATTTGTTCGTGGTAGTTCTACCATACAATTTGTACAAATCAAATTTTCTCCACCTAAAAGGGCTTCTCCACATGCTTCGCAGCTTCTTGGATAGATTATATCTAAAAAATGCTTAAACCATTTCATGTTGTTTGTTTAAGTTTGTATATAAATAATATTTTATGACACAAGAAGACATTTTATTAAAAGAAAACTGGCAAACTTTATTACTTTTTTTGAAAAATAATTTAGGTAAAAAACCTACAGATTTAAATGGTGTTTTATTTCTTATCGGCGTTCAAGAGCTTGGACAAGGTAAAAAAGTTTTTACAAAAGAACAAAAACAAGACCTCATGCATATTGCTATTTGTAAGGTACTAAGTTTTGGTGGATACTACGAGCTTGAAGGCGTAGATAAAGAAGGTTGGCCCCATTGGAAGCTAATTAAACCTTTACCAAGCCTAGATATGCTTTCGCAAGAGGTTTTACTCAAACATTTTGTTATTGAATATTTTAAAAGGGAAGTTGGGCTTCATATTTAATTATTTATTTAATCAATTAGCACTCATACCAAATTATGAAAATTATCTCTTATAATGTAAATGGAATTCGTTCTGCTATTAATAAAGGCCTTCTCAACTGGCTCAAAATTAGTAATCCTGATATTTTATGCCTACAAGAAATTAAACTTTCTGAAACGGAGCTTGTAAGTCCGTTTTTTGAAGAATTAGACTATCACTGTTTTTGGTATCCAGCACAAAAGCGTGGATATAGTGGAGTAGCATTACTTTCAAAAACAAAACCTAAACACATTCAGTATGGCAATGGAAATCCTTTGGTTGATAACGAAGGACGTATGTTAAGGGCTGATTTTGAAGACTTTTCAATTTTAAGTATGTATTTTCCTTCTGGTTCTTCTGGAGATGAAAGGCAGACAGTTAAAATGCACTTCCTAGAAGACTTTCTGGTTTATGTAAATAATCTTCGTCAAGAGTTATCAAATTTAGTTATCTGTGGAGATGTAAATATCTGTCATCGGGAGATAGATATCCATAATCCCAAGAGTAACGCAAATTCATCAGGCTTTTTACCTGAAGAACGCGAGTGGGTTGGCAAATTTCTTGATACTGGATTCGTTGATACTTTTAGGCACTTTAACCAAGAACCTCATCATTATACTTGGTGGTCTTATAGAGCAGGAGCAAAGCAAAAAAATTTAGGTTGGCGTATTGATTATCATTTTGTTACTGAAAACCTCAAAGAAAAACTTATTAGTGCTGCTATTCACCCAGACCAATTGATGTCTGACCACTGTCCGATTGAATTAGTTTTACAATAGAATTTTCTTTAAACCATTCATACCATGTCTCCATCTGTAAAAACTATTTTTGAAAAAATAGACGATTACAAAAGAAAGTATTATAAAAACCTTCTTATTAAAGGTTCGTTATTCACACTTGCTTTGGTTTTATCCACATTTCTGTTGCTTAATACCGTTGAATATTTTGGTAGATTCAATTCAACAATCAGAGCAACCTTGTTTTTTAGTTTTCTTGCCTTAGTAATTTATTCACTTTTTGCATGGGTGATTAAGCCTTTTTTGTATTTATTTCATTTTCATGAACCGCTTTCTTATGAAAAAGCCGCTCAAGAAATTGGCAAGTTTTTTCCTGAAATAGGAGATAGGCTATTAAATACACTTCAATTGGCACAAATTTCCGACTCCGATAATTCGCTTTTACAAGCTAGTATTGCTCAGAAAACACATGAACTTAAGTTTGTTAAGTTTGCCGATGCTATCAAAATCGATGAAAACAAAAAGTACCTAAAATATGTGCTCCCTCCTTTAGCATTAATTATGCTAATAGCGGCTGTTTCTCCTAAGTTTTTTAAGAGCAGTACAGAGCGTATTGTTTATTTTCAGAAAGATTTCGCAGAAGAAGCACCTTTTAAATTTAAAATTACCAACCCCGAACTTAAGGCTGTCAAAAATGAAGATTTTACTTTAAATCTATCACTTATCGGCAATGCCATTCCTGAAGCTGTTTATTTAGTTGCTAATGACCGAAAGTTTAAAATGAATTCTGTGGATGGTAAGAATTATAATTTTACCTTTTCAAAGGTTCAAGATGCATTAGATTTTCATTTTCTAGCATCAGGATTCAAATCAAATGAATTTGAATTAGAACTCATCAGTCGCCCAAATCTACTTTCTTTTGATGTTTCTTTAAATTATCCTTCTTATCTCAATAAATCAAATGAGAGTTTTGATAATGTTGGAAACCTTGTTGTACCAGAAGGAACGACAGTTGAGTGGAATTTCAAAGCTAGTAATACTGACTCTCTTTATCTTTTGTTTGAAAATGAACCCAAACATTTATCTAAAGATGGCTTTGGTGATAATTTTTCTTACGTTAGGCGAATGAAAAATTCTTCCCCTTACAAAATCCAGTTAAAAAATCAGTTTAGTGCCAATCGTGAAAATATTGACTTTTATATCAACGTTATTCCCGATAAATTTCCACAAATTCAGCTCGAACAAGTTAAAGACACTACCTTATTCAATTATATTGTCTTAGGTGGAAATATTAACGATGACTATGGTTTATCGAAATTCAAACTTTTTTATCGTCCTATCCGCGAAACAACCTCAAATCAGAATCAAGCATTTGTTTCTCTTGATGTTCCATTTAATAAAACTCAGATTTCCCAAAGTTTCTATTATCAGTTCCCACTAATTGAACTTAAACTTAATCCAGGTGAAAAGGTAGAATACTTTTTACAGGTTTGGGATAATGATGGAGTGAATGGTTCTAAAAGCACAAAAACGCCTGTTTTAACGTTTGCTTTACCTTCTTCGAAGAATTATGACGCCGAGATAAAGAAAGCCTCTGAAAAGACCGAAAATATGCTTGAAAAGCTTAGCGAGAAATCAAAGAAACTAAAAAATGAATTGAACAACCTTGAAAATAAACTAAAGAGTAAAAAAGACTTAGATTTTCAAGAAAAAAAGCAACTAGAAGACCTGCTCAAAAAGCGTGATGAGTTAATGGCTGAAATGAAAGCAATGCAAGAACAATTTCAGCAAATGCAGGAAAAAACAAACCGTTTTCAGCAACAATCTCCGGAGCTCGAAAAGAAAATGAACCAACTCAAAAAACTCATGGAAGAAATTATGAATGAGGATACTAGCAAAATGTATGAGGAGTTGAAAAAAATGTTGGAAAAAGGTCTTGATGAAAAAACTGTTGAACAACTTGAAAAACTCAAAAACCAAGAGCGTAATATGGATAAAGACATTGACCGTACGCTAAAACTTTTTAAGCAGCTTCAAATGCAACAGAAAATTGAAAAGACAGCTAATGAACTTGAAAAGTTAGCTGAGAAACAAGATAAACTTTCGGATGAAACTCAAAAGAATGATAAAGAACAAAATCAACAACAGAAAGAATCAAAAAATGACGAATTGAAAAAAGAGCAAGAAAAGCTTTCAAAAGAGTTCGATGATAAAAAAGAACAAATGAAAGATATTGAGGAGCTTAGCAAAGAATTGAAAAAAGATTTTGATGAGCAAAAGGATGAGCAAGATGAAATTTCAGATGACCAACAAAATTCCGAAAAGCAACTTGAAGAAAATCAAAATAATGCTGCTTCAAAAAGCCAAAAGAAAGCCTCTCAAAAAATGAAGAAGATGGCTCAAAAAATGAAAGAATCTATGAAGTCTCAAGAAATGAAGGAAATGGACGAAGATATAGATGCCTTGAGGGCTATTCTTGAGAATTTAGTTAAATTATCTTTCGACCAAGAAAAGATTATGAAGGATTTTAGAAGTCTAAATGTCTCAGACCCTCGATTTATTAAACTTTCTCAAGAACAATTAAAGATTCAAGATGATGCCAAAATGATTGAAGATAGTCTTTATTCATTAGCAAAACGTGTTCTTCAAATTCAATCTTTCGTGACAAAGGAGGTAACATCTATGCGAAACTCCATGGATGAAAGTGTAAAGTTTATCAAAGAACGTAAATTAAATATTGCTTCTGCCAAACAACAGTTTTCAATGACCTCCATTAATAATCTTGCATTAATGTTAAGTGATACTTTTAGTCAAATGCAACAAATGATGGCAAATGCTATGCCTGGAAGTGGAAAGAGCAAAGGAAAGAAAGGTAGTATGCCAATGCCAATGGGTGAAAAACAAGAGCAAATCAACAAAGGAATGGATAGACTTTCCAAGGGAGGAATGTCTGGAAGAGAGATGTCTGAGCAAGCCGCCAAACTTGCCCAAGAACAAGCAGAATTGAGAAGAAGAATTCAACAACTTCAAAATGAATTAAAAGGTACTGATATTGGAAAAAAACTCGGCAATGAACTGAAAGATATTGAAAAGAGAATGGACGAAAATGAAACTGATTTAGTTAACAAGCGAGTAAACCCTGATTTAATCAAACGTTCTCGAGATATTCAGACTCGTCTTTTAGAAGCAGAGAAAGCGATTCAACAGCAAGAGGAAGACCCTACGCGTCAATCTAAGACAGCACAACAATTCAATCGTCAATCTCCTCCTTCTATGGAAAAGTTTATGCAGGAAAAACAAAAACAAGTAGAATTAATTCGCACAGTTCCGCCTAATTATACTCCATTCTACAAGAAACAAACTGATAATTATTTTAGAAAAATCAAGTAAAGATTTTTATTACTAAATTTGCAGGGACGCACCAAATGCGTCCCTTTTTTGTTTCTATTTATATTCAGTTCCAATTTCTGTTTTTTTATTATATGATAGTTAAATCACATTTCACACATTATATATTTTAATAAAATTTCTTAACATATATTCGGAAGTTTTTTATCCAAATATCACTATAAAATTTTCACGTTCCACGTGAAACACGCAAAAATACAAACACAAAAACGTTTCACGTGGAAACATAAATAAATAACAATGTTTAAAGAGTACGATGTAATTGTAGTAGGTGCTGGGCATGCAGGTTGCGAAGCTGCTGCCGCTGCCGCAAATATGGGTTCGTCTGTTTTATTGGTTACAATGAATATGCACACGATAGCACAAATGTCATGTAATCCAGCAATGGGCGGTGTAGCAAAAGGACAAATAGTTCGTGAAATAGATGCTTTAGGCGGACAATCAGGAATCATAAGTGATAAAACCATGATTCAATTTAGAATGCTTAATCGTTCGAAAGGTCCGGCTATGTGGAGTCCACGATGCCAAAGTGATAGAATGTTATTTGCCCAAGAATGGAGAGATACGTTGGAAAAAATCCCGAACGTAGACTTTTGGCAAGAAATGATAGAAGGATTAATTATCAAGGATAATAGGGTAGTGGGGGTGCGTACAGGAATGGGACTTGAGGTTAAAGCTAAAGCCGTAGTATTGACAAATGGGACGTTTTTAAACGGAAAGATTCATATTGGAGAAAAAAACTTTGGTGGAGGTAGAACTGGAGAGAAAGCAGCTTATGGAATTACAGAGCAATTAATAAGTTTAGGATTTGAATCTGGAAGAATGAAAACTGGTACTCCACCAAGAATTGATGGACGTTCGCTGAATTGGGAATTAATGGAAGAACAAAAAGGAGATGAAAATCCAGAGAAATTCTCATATACAGATACACCTAAATTAACTAAGCAAAGAAGTTGTTATGTAACCTATACGAACGAAAAAGTTCACGAAGTACTAAGAAAAGGGTTCGACAAGTCACCGATGTTTAGTGGAAGAATTAAAGGTCTAGGTCCAAGGTATTGTCCATCTGTTGAAGATAAAATAAATCGATTTGCAGATAAAGACCATCATCAAATATTTGTAGAACCAGAAGGATGGAATACAGTAGAAATGTATATAAATGGATTTTCTACTTCGTTGCCTGAAGAAATTCAGTATGAGGCCTTGACTAAAATTAAAGGTTTTGAGAAAGTAAGAATGTTTAGACCTGGATATGCCATTGAATATGATTTTTTTCCACCAACTCAATTGAAACTAACCCTTGAAACTCATTTAATTGAGAACTTATATTTCGCAGGGCAAATAAATGGAACAACAGGTTATGAAGAAGCGGCATGTCAAGGATTGATGGCTGGTATAAATGCACACAATAAAGTTCATGAAAAAGAAGAATTCATCCTCAAACGTAATGAAGCTTATATAGGCGTTTTAATTGATGACTTAATAAATAAAGGGACAGATGAGCCTTATAGAATGTTTACTTCAAGAGCTGAATTCAGAACTTTATTAAGACAAGACAATGCGGATATAAGATTAACCCAAAAAGGTTATGATTTAGGATTGGCTTCTGTGGAACGATTAGATAGAATGAAGTATAAACAAACTTCAGCAGAAGATATAGTAAAAGAAATCAAAACGAGAAAGATTGCACCCGATGTAGCAAATTCATATCTTGAAGGAATAGGCTCTTCAGGGCTTAGGGAAAAATCAACATTCTATAGTATATTGAAAAGACCTGAAATTGAAATCAATAATATAAGAATGTTAGACAAAGAAATGACAGAGTATCTGAGCAGATTTGATGACGAAATAATCGAACAAGCAGTAATAAAAGTGAAGTACGAAAGTTATATAGAAAAAGAATTATTAATGGCTGAGAAAATGTCGAGATTGGAAGATTTAAGAATAAACCCAGACTTTGACTACGAAAAGTTACTATCAATTTCGATTGAAGCAAGACAAAAATTAAAGAAGATAAAACCACAAACTTTAGGACAAGCTTCGAGAATAAGTGGGGTTTCACCAGCAGATATATCAGTTATTATGATTCACCTAGGAAGATAATAAAAGTTAAATTTTCATAATTACCCTCAACTAATCATTGAGGGTTTTATTTTAGATAAAAATTCAAATAGAAAATGATAATTAATAAATCAATTAGAAACATTATTATTTGGTCAATAGCTGGAAGTATTTGGGGCTGTGCACAGTTTGTTCCACCGACAGGTGGTAAAAAAGATGAAATACCCCCGAAACTCATTTCATCAAATCCCAAAAATGGGCAAAGGAATTTTAAAGAAAAATCAATTACACTAGCCTTTGATGAGTTAGTAGATGTAACAAGTTTACGACAAGAACTACTTGTTGTTCCTGAAATAGAAGGTTCATTTAATATTAAATCAAAAGCTAATAGTGTAATCCTAAAATTTGATAATCAATTTAAGGATAGTACAACTTACACACTGAATTTTAGAAAAGGAATAAAGGATTTGAATGAAAGAAATGAAGCCAGAAATCTGAAACTTGTCTTCAGTACAGGAAACTTAATAGATTCAATGAAAGTAAGTGGAAATGTGAAAAGCTTGTTGACAAACCAACCAATTTTAGAAGCACACGTAGCTTTATATAAAATTCAGGATTCATTAGACCTAAAAAAGACAAAACCTGATTACTTTATAAAAACAGATTCAAGCGGAAATTATCAATTTGAAAACATCAAAAGTGGTAATTATAAAATCTATGCATTTACAGATAAAAATAATAACCTAAAATTTGATGCAAAAACAGAATCAATAGGTTTTACAAAAGATACGATCAAACTGAGTAAAAATTATTCAAACGTAAATTTATTACTCGCAAATGCTAATAATGAAAAACCAAAAAATCAAAAAGCTATTTCAAAAGTAGAAGATTTTACAGTTCAGTATGATAAAAACATTTTATCTTTTGAAGTGAAATTTGAAAGAAAAAACGATAGTATTCCTTACTACGGAGAAGGAAAAGAACTTAAGTTTTATAATGTAAACCAAAGCCTTGATACACTTAAAGCAAATATTACTGTAAAAGATTCGAGTGGAAATGTACTCACTCATTTTCAAAAAATTAAGTTTAGAGAACCTGAGAAAAAGAAAAAAGAAAAAAAGGAATATACACAATTCAGTATAAAACCGAAACAAGGAGAAGATGTAGAGAAAAAATTGGTTTACGAACTAAAATTTTTAACGCCAATAAAAGACTTTGATTTAACGAAAATCAAAATATTATCAGATACAATCACAGAAGAAAAACTTGAAAATTCGAATATCATTTGGAATCAATCAAAAACCAAACTAATCATTCAAAAAGAAATAAAGGCCAAACAAGACATAAAACTTGAGTTGGTTAAAGGTGCATTTGTAGATATCATGGGAGATTCGAGTGAGCGATTTATACAAAAAAATTCAATCCTAAAAACCGAAGAATATGCACTACTTGAAGGAAGTTTTGAAGAAAAGAAATCCAATAAAATTATACAATTAATTAATGAGAAATATGAGGTTGTTTCAGAGCAGAAGGCTAAAGATAAGTTCTTATTCATTCATGTAAAACCCGGTATATATTTAATTAGGATAATTAAGGACGAAAATGAAAATGGATATTGGGATTATGGAAATGTAGAGAATAATATACTTCCGGAAAGCATATCATTTTATTCAGAACCAATAAGGTTAAAGGCGAATTTTGAGGTAAGAGATATTTCAATAAAGTAGGGGAAAGGTGTTTCACCAATACCGATTCAAAAAAGGTCAATTCAAAATAAAAAATATCCAATAAATATTGTGGACAAGCATGTGGATTATAAATGGATATAGTGAACAGAGGGGTTGAAAGGGTTGTGGGAAAAGAAAAGAAATGGTGGAAAGAAATTTTCAACAGTGGAAAAGAGGCATAAGTAGGAGGTTATCCTCAATTCACATCTTGTTAATTAACGTGGACACATACTGTGGAAAGTGAAGCAAATAATTCACACAAAATATTTTTTATGAGTGTCAATAAATAGCATTAGAATTGATTATCAAGAATATAAGTGTTAATTAGCATAATAAACTTGTGGATAAGACGATTAGTTATGTACACAGCTTTAAATGGGGTTTTCAACAAATAAAAGAAATTCACAAATCCACAGTGCTAATAAACAAAAACAACATTTTAAATAATATATTTTTTATTTTTTTAGGTATGAAACGGAATGTGTTAATAATCTTATTCTTACTGATAAGCGGAATTCTAAAAGCTCAAGATATTGAGTTGGCCAATGAATATTTTAAACAAGGAGAATATGAAAAGGCTAAGGACATTTTTCAAAAAATTGCGAAGGATAGGAACAATGTACGTTTAATTCATGCGAATTATATTCAATGTTTATTTAAACTGAAAAACTATGATGAAGCTGAAAAATATTTGAGGCGTCAAATAAAGAACAACGATATAACAGGTATAACTTTTAGAGCAGATTACACAGCCTTGCTCGAAATGACTGGTAAATTTGTAGAAGCTCAAAAAGAAATGGAAGCTTTAATTGACCTTGCGGCAAGAAATGAAGGAACAATTTATGAGCTCCAAGATTTTTTATACAAGAATTCAAAAACTGATTTAGTTATTCAGTTATTAAAAAGAGGAAGAGAACAAGCTAGAGATGAAAACAAATTCTCTATTTTGATGGCCAGAGCCTATCTATATAATGGGCAAAAAGAGCAAATGATAGAAGAAATGTTGAAGTATGGATTAGTAGAAGGCAATGCCGATTACGTAAAAGCAACGTTCCAAGATAATTTGAAAACAGATGCTGAAATAGAAATGCTTGAAAAAGCCCTTTACAGCAAGGTACAGAGGTTTCCAACGGAACAATACTATGCAAACCTTCTAATTTGGCATTTAGTGCAGCAGAAAGAGTTTTCTAAGGCCTTTATACAAACAAGAGCATTGGACCGACGCCTTAGACAAGATGGACAAAGTGTTTTTGAATTAGCTCAAACTGCTTTGGTAAATAAAGATTTTAAAAGTGCCATACAAATGTATGACTATGTGATGAAAGAATATCCTCAAGGTCAATACTATATTTATGCAAGAAGAAATGCGTTATTCTGCAAAGAAGAAGTGGTAAAAACAACTTATCCTGTCAACATTACAGACATAAGGGCATTGATTAAAGATTATCAAAGTTTATTTTCAGATTTAGGCAGAAACATCAAGACAATGGAGGCATTACGCAATGCAGCTCAACTTTATGCTTTTTATTTGAATGAAAAAGACACTGCCATCACAGTACTTGAAACAGCAATCAAGATAGCAGGCTCAGATAATGCCTTTAGAGATAGATGTAAGTTAGATTTGGGTGATATTTACATACTAAAAAACGAACCTTGGGAAGCCACTCTGCTCTATTCACAGGTTGAAAAATCTCAAAAGGAAGACCAACTCGGGCAAGAAGCTAAGCTGAGAAACGCAAAACTTCATTACTACAGCGGTGAGTTTGACCTAGCAAAGGAAATCCTTGACATTTTAAAAAAAGCAACTACCCGAGAAATTGCCAATGATGCCATGCAATTGAGTTTGCTGATACAAGATAATATTGGGCTTGATACCTCTGAAGTTGCCATGCAAGAATATGCCAAAGTTGATTTATTGTTATTTCAAAATAGAAATGATGAAGCCATGCGTGCATTGGATTCAATATTCGAAAAATATAAGTCACATAGTTTGGCCGATGATATACTTTGGCTTAAAGCAAACACGCATTTAAAAGTAAATGAACCACAAAAAGCTCTTGAAGATTTAGAGCTACTAAGAAAAAATTATAACTTCGATATATTGGCTGATGATGCGATATTTTTAGAAGCAAAAATTTATGAAGAGTATTTTGGCCAAAAAGATAAAGCTATGGAATTGTATAGAGAAATACTTCAAAAGTTCCCTGGTTCAATTTATGGTGCGGAGGCACGAAAGCGATTTAGAAATTTACGAGGAGATACAATAAACTAATTGTTTTCCACATTTATATATTGAAAAGCCTCAAACCTTTCTGCTTTGAGGCTTTTTTGTTAAATCAACCTCAAAAACCTCCTTTACACTATCGAAATATACTTTACACGATAATAGTCTATTTAATATTTGTAAAACTTTCACCCAATGAAACTAAAGTTATTAACACTGTCCACAGTGTTTTCCACAATCTTAAGTATTGCAAATGCTCAAGAAGAAACAGTACATTCACTTGGATATAATTATTACGGACAAAAAATAAACGAAAGAGCATTTTGTAGTCAATTTAGTTTCCGTTCAAAAGAAATTGCTGAAAAAGCAGTGGATGAAATTGTAAGAAGAAGTGGATTGAAAAGAAACTTTTATGTGATGGAATGTCCAAATACGGATAATTGTTTTGCAGCTATTCAAGGTCAAACAAGGTTGATTGTCTATGATGGAGCATTTATGAAAAAAGCCAATGACCTTTCGAAATCAGATTGGGGTGCATTAAGTATTTTAGCTCACGAAATTGGTCATCATTTGCAAGGCCATACAATTATTGAAGGAGGTTCAGACCCAACTAAAGAATTAGAGGCAGATGAATTCTCCGGATTTGTGATGTATCAAATGGGAGCAACTTTGAAAGAAGCTCAAGCTGCTATAAGTAAACTTACATCTGATTATGATGGTGGCTCACACCCAGCTCGCCCCAAAAGATTAGCTGCGATAAAAAAAGGATATGAGAATGCTCAAGAGCTCTACCCAAATATTAAAAAAACTGATGGAAGTATTTTGGTTCAAGCAAAAAATCAAACATCAGAAGAGCCAACGAAAACAATATCTCAACCACAAAATACACCAAGAACAATTCCACAACAAATACCTACACACAATCCTTTACCCATAGAAAACAATGGAAATGTTGATAAAGTGGATAACCCAGTGGAAAACGCTGAAGGTACTTTTAAAAAGCCTGAAATAGTCTTGACAGATTCACCAAAGAAAGAAGAAATTAATGGAGAAACTAAAAAAGGTGGGTGTTTTGAAGGAGATTGTTCAAATGGTTTTGGTAAAATGATTAACCCAAAAACAGAAGAAAAGTATGAAGGTGAATGGAGAAACGGAAAAAGAGATGGAAGAGGCGTAGAGTTTTATCCTGATGGTGAGAAAAAATATGTTGGGAATTTCAAAATAGGTAAATATGAAGGCAACGGAACCTATTTTTATAAGAATGGGGATAAGTATGTGGGTAAGTTTAAAAATGGGTTCATGAATGATGATAAAGGTTATTTTATCTTCAATAATAACATAAGATTAGTAGTTAGGATGGAAAATAATATCAAACATGGTAAAGCAATGAGAATATATCCAGATGGTAGAAGAGAGGATACTTTTTATATCAATGATATAGAAAGAAAAGGATATATTCCTGATAAAAAGGCAAGACAATATTAAAAAACTGTATATAAATCCCGCTCAAAAAGTGGGATTTATTGTTTTCAAAAGGTTAAAATATGGGTAAATTATAAAAATTTGGGCATTAGTCCGTAAATCGAATACTAAGTTTAGTTACCTTTGTCACCTCAAAATATATAACCTAATATGTCTTGGTTTAAGAGAACAGATAAAGGAATTCAGACTCCAACGGAGATGAAACGAGAAGCCCCTGATGGGCTTTGGTATCAATGTCCAAATTGCAAAAAGGCAATGCACACACGTGAACATAAGCTAAATGCATTCACATGTATCAATTGCAACTATCACGAAAAAATTGGCTCAGAAGCATATTTTCAATTATTATTCGATGAAGGTGAATATACAGAATTAGATGCAGACCTTCGTTCGGGCGACCCATTAAACTTCTATGATACGAAATCTTATGTTGATAGAATCAAATCAACTGAGAAAAAATCAGGCTTGAAAGATGCGGCTCGAACAGCAGTAGGAAAATTGGATGAAATTGAAATTGTAGTCACATGTATGGACTTCAGT
This sequence comes from Emticicia oligotrophica DSM 17448, assembly GCF_000263195.1. Taxonomy (GTDB): domain Bacteria; phylum Bacteroidota; class Bacteroidia; order Cytophagales; family Spirosomataceae; genus Emticicia; species Emticicia oligotrophica. The sequence goes on along the minus strand of NC_018748.1, from coordinate 1,920,748 downwards.
TTCATTGGTGGTTCAATGGGATCAGTGGTTGGAGAAAAGATTGCAAGAGGAATTGATTTCGCTTTAAAAAACAAACTCCCATTCTTGATGATTTCTAAATCGGGAGGAGCTAGAATGATGGAAGCTGGTTTTTCATTAATGCAAATGGCCAAAACTTCTGCTCGTTTAGCACAATTATCAGAAGCAGGATTACCCTATATTTCTTTATTGACAGACCCAACTACAGGTGGAGTGACAGCGTCTTATGCCATGCTCGGTGACTTTAATATTTCTGAACCAGAAGCATTAATTGGATTTGCCGGACCACGCGTAATTAAAGAAACCATCGGAAAGGAATTACCAAAGGGCTTCCAAACTGCAGAATTTGTGTTGGAGCACGGCTTCCTTGATTTTATTGTGGATAGAAAAGACCTTAAAGATAAACTAGCTAGTTTATTAAAAATAATTAAGTAATCGTTCTTGAAAGTGTTTACAGGTTAAAGGCCTGTAAACACCCAAACGAAATTCACATGAAACTGATTAACCACCCAGTTCTTTGCAACTACTATCTTACCTACCGTTGTAATGCAACTTGTGGATTCTGCGATATATGGGAAAAACCTTCTCCGTACATTACACTAGAAAACTTCAAAGAAAATATTCGTGATTTAAAAAAACTTGGTGTTAAAGTAATTGATTTTACTGGTGGGGAACCTTTACTTCACCGAGAATTAGACCAATTATTGGCTTTAGCAAAGAAAGAAGGTTTTATCACAACTGTTACAACCAATTGTCTATTGTATCCAAAGTATGCCGAACGTCTCAAAGGAAAAATAGATATGCTTCATTTTTCAGTAGATTCTCCGGATGAAGAAGAACATAATCAATCAAGAGGTGTAAAGTGCTTCGATAAAGTATTAGATTCAATAGAAATTGCGAAAAAAAATAAGGAAAGACCAGATATATTATTTACAGTATTTGAAGAAAATGTAGATAAGATAGAAAGAGTGTGGAAAGAAATATGTAGACCCAATAATTTGGTCTTAATACTAAATCCAGTATTCGAATATAATAATGTAGAAACGGGAGAATCATTATCAGCCGAAACTTTGAAAAAACTTGTTTGTTGGGGAAAACAAAAAAATGTTTACTTAAATGAAGCCTTCATAGAGCTAAGAAAAAATGGTGGGAATAAGATAGAAAATCCTGTATGTAAAGCAGCTTCTACAACAATTGTAATATCTCCAGAAAATAAACTTATTTTGCCATGCTACCATCTCGGGACAAAGGATTTTCAAATTAAAAATAATTTATTAGAACTCTACAAATCGAAAGAAGTACAAGAGATTGTTGCTTTAGAAGGAAGATTAAAAGAGTGTGAAGGATGTGTAATTAATTGTTATATGCAACCTTCTTTTTCGGTAGAAATTAATAAATACTTTTGGAAAGCCCTTCCAAGTACCCTAAAATACAATTATATAAAAGGAACTTGGAAGGAATTATTTT